>JBDNGJ010000048.1:0-13705 GCA_041689365.1 Virgibacillus sp. | reverse complement strand
TTTGGCTGATTTTCTGCTAATAACGGAATGAGGATCCACTTCGATTGTTTACAGGTCCTCATTCCGAGTGGAGATACATCATTCTCTTATTGTATAATCCTTTTTAGAGATTATTTTAGCATGCAGCATATATCTAATCTACAACATTAGAAAACTAGGCATTCACCAACCTTTTGGTGAATGCCATAGTTGCACTTATGCAGTAAGAAAGTACTTTGTATGAATACACATCTCTAACTTGCTTTTAGCGGACACAGGAGATGCTATTCTTATATAAAAGTAACTTTCTTGAAGTTATAAGGACACAGAAGCCCTTATTTCAAAATATCATGGTTATTTGACTGTATTTGTGTGAAATAAGGTCCTCGATGTCCGCAAACACCACCAATTTTGTGGATTTTTGCCAAATAAGGTCTCTGGTGTCCGCAAAACCTCAAATTTGCTGTAAGGAAAATAATTTTCATGATAGATATTGGCTGCGTATTCAGCAGCCATGTTGGTTTCTTAACTGCAAAAAATCCGAACTACTTCGAATTCTGTCTTAAGAATTTGAATCATAGTTCGGATTTTACTTTTACTTAAACACTTTTATCCCAGCCGCTATTTTTTTAGACTAGATATTTTTCTTCCTCAATTATCTTAACAGCTATCTCACGTTTTTTCCCAATCACATCTGTTGGTGTATGACGAGTCAGCTTACGTAATGATGAAAGCATCATACGGAGTGTATCACCTGATTCAACTGCAATTAAAGTTTCTTTTGCATCGGCCTCAATGCGATTAAATGCTTCCTGCACATATACTTGTGTATAAAGAAGCTTCTGTTTATTCTTTTCTTCCCCAGACTTCGTAATAGCTTTTTCTGTACGAAGAATTGCAGATTCCATGTTGTATACTTCCGCCGTCATATCAGCAAGGTTAACAAGAATTTCCTGTTCATTTTCGAGCTTCTTGCCATATTTCTGAGCAGCAAGACCAGCACCAAGCAATACCATTTTCTTTGCATTTTTCAATAAATACTTTTCCTGTTCTAACGTTTCATCGCCAACTTCTTCAGGCATCATCATCATTAGTTCTTCCTGAAGACTCTGTGCTTGTTGAAGTAATGGCAGTTCACCTTTCATTGCTTTCTTCAGCAATGTTCCAGGAACGATTAAGCGGTTAATCTCATTTGTTCCTTCAAATATACGGTTAATACGTGAGTCACGGTATGCACGCGCAACTTCATATTCTTCCATAAAGCCATACCCACCGTGTAGTTGAACTGCTTCATCTGTAACATAATCAAGACATTCTGTTGCGGTGTATTTGTTCATGGAACACTCGATTTGATATTCTGCAATTGCCTTAGCCACTTCACGGCCATCTTTTAATTCCTCATCCGACAAAGCCCCCATACGTTGTTCAAACAATCCAACTGTACGGTATACAGCACTTTCGTTCGCATAGGTTCTTGTTGCCATTGTTGCTAATTTTTCCTGTGTTAGGCTGAAACTTGAGATTGGTGTATTGAACTGCTTACGTTCATTAACATATTTTGTTGCCACTTCAATTGCACGTTTTGAACCACCTACACCACCAATTGCCAGCTTATAACGGCCAACGTTAAGGATGTTAAATGCAATAACATGGCCACGGCCTTTTTCACCTAATAAATTTTCAACTGGTACTTTTGCATCTTCCAGAATCAATGTACGAGTTGATGAACTCTTAATACCCATTTTCTTTTCTTCCGGGCCGGTTGAAACACCAGGGAATTCACGTTCAACTATAAATGCTGAGAAATGTTCGCCATCAATTTTCGCATAAACAATGAATACATCCGCAAATGCTGAGTTAGTAATCCACTGTTTTTCGCCATTTAAAATATAGTGTGTACCTGCGTCATTTAATTTTGCAGTTGTTTTTGCTCCCATTGCGTCTGAACCTGAGCTTGGCTCGGTTAATGCATATGCAGCTAATAATTCACCTGTAGCAAGTTTTGGCAAGTATTTTTCTTTTTGTTCATCATTACCGAAGAAAACAATTGGTAATGAACCGATACCGACATGGGCACCGTGTGTTACCGAGAAACCACCGGCACGTGAGAACTTCTCTGTAATTAGTGATGAACTGATTTTATCGAGTGCAAGACCGCCATATTCTTCTGGAACATCTGAACCAAGCAATCCTAGTTCTCCAGCTTTCTTCAATAAGTCTACTGAATGTTCAAATTCATGGTTTTCCAGATTATCGATCTTCGGTACAACTTCACCTAATACAAAGTCTTCTGTTGTCTTTGCAATCATTTTATGTTCTTCAGTAAAATCCTCTGGTGTGATGACATCTTCCCCAGTTAAATCCTCCGTTAAAAATGCTCCACCTTTGAAAATTTTCTCTTTTGTTTCGCTCATTTAAATCGTTCCTTTCCATTATTGGATGGGCGCCATAATTTTGGCGCCCTTATTTCCTTCTTCAGTTGATGAACTTGTGAACTTCAGCACTTGAGTTGTGAACTTCGGCGAATCTGCAGTAAACTACGGTATTCAGCACACAATTTTATAAGAGTTCAAACACTCCTGCAGCACCCATGCCACCGCCGATACACATTGTCACGACTCCATATTGTACGTTGCGGCGTTTCATTTCATGAATAAGGCTTAACGTCAATTTTGTACCAGTCATGCCAAGCGGGTGACCAAGTGCAATAGCGCCACCATTTACATTAACAATGTTTGGGTCTAGGTCTAGTGCCTGGATCACTCGAACAGATTGTGATGCGAATGCTTCGTTTAACTCAAATAATCCGATATCAGATAGCTCAAGTCCAGCTATTTTCAATGCTTTTGGTACTGCTTCAACAGGTCCAACACCCATAATCTCCGGTTCTACTCCTGCTACTGCGAATGAACGGAACTTAGCTAGTGGCTTAAGCCCTTCTGAATCTGCTTTATCACGGTCCATCAAAAGTACGGAACCAGCACCATCGCTCATTTGTGAGGAGTTACCAGCTGTAACAGAACCTGTCACGTTAAATGCTGGGCGAAGTTTGCCCAATACTTCCGTCGTTGTTCCAGGACGAACTCCTTCATCCATTTCAAACATCGTTTTCTTTTCTTCAATTTTATTCTTTTCGCCAACGACACGATTCGTGACTTCAACAGGAACAATTTCATCCTTGAACTTGCCTTCCTGAATTGCTTTTCCAGCACGCTCATGACTTTGAACAGCAAATGCATCCTGGTCCTCACGGGAAATACCAAAGCGATTGGCTACTTCTTCTGCTGTGTGTCCCATTCCCATGTAATATCCTGGTGCGTCCTGAACAAGCTTCGTATTCGGCTTGATTACGTGACCACCCATTGGAATCAGGCTCATTGACTCTGCGCCACCTGCAATGATAGAATCACTTGCACCAACCATAATACGTTCCGCTGCATATGCGATACTTTGTAAACCTGACGAACAATATCGATTAATTGTAATCCCCGGAACATCATTCCTCAGTCCAGCCAAACCGGCGATGTTACGTGCCATATTCATTCCTTGTTCTGCTTCAGGCATCGCACACCCAATAATCACATCATCAATATTGCCGTCATAGTTTCCTGCACGCTTTAATGTTTCTTTTATTGTTAATGCTGCTAAATCATCTGGCCTTGAATTTGCTAGTGATCCTTTATTTGCTCTTCCCACAGGGGTTCTTGCACCTGCAACAATTACTGCTTCCTTCACATTTCTTCCCCCTCTTCTATTAGTTACGTAGTGGTTTTCCTTTTAATAACATGTGTTGCATTCGCTGCTGCGTTTTTGGTTCAGCAATTAAGCTTAAGAAAGCTTCGCGCTCTAGATCAAGCATTACCTGCTCATCAATTAGTGTCCCTTCTTTAATACGTCCACCTGATAAAACGTAGGCAAGTTTTTCAGCAATTTTCACATCATGATCTGATGCATATCCACCAAACCGAAGCGTCTTCGCACCTAACAGCATTGCTGCATATCCAGCTTCGCCTACTACAGGGATCTTTTCGCGTTTCGGTGCTTGATAGCCAGCACTAGCTAGCGCCAATACTTTTTCTTTTGCATCATGTAACAGGTGATCCGGATTCACACTAATAGCATCATTACTATTCAGGAATCCATTTTCACGAGCTTCAGCAGCTGAAGTTGATACTTTAGCCATGGCTACTTTTTCAAATACATCATTTGCCACTTTTGTCAGGTCAAAATCTACACCCTCTGGCAAATTACGGAGTTCTTTCAGATAAAGTTCTTTCGTTCCGCCACCACCTGGGATTAATCCAACACCGAACTCAACAAGACCCATGTAGGTTTCAGGAGATGCCTGGATAGAGGCTGCCGGTAATGAGACTTCAGCACCTCCACCAAGTGCCATATTGAATGATGCTGTTACAACTGGCTTCTCTGAATACTTAATATTCATCGCCATTTTTTGGAATTGACGAACAACCATATCCAATTCAAAGAAATTATCATCCTGTGCTTCCATCAGCATCATGCCAAGGTTTGCACCAACGCAGAAGTTCTTACCCTGGTTACCGATTACAAGACCTTTATAATTCCTTCCTACTTCTTCAATTGCAAAGTTTACCATTTGGATGATATCAAGACCGATTGCATTACTTTGAGAATGGAATTCAAGTCCCGCAACACCATCACCTAAATCTATTAAACTTGCACCCGTATTCTTTTTAATGACCCCATTAACATCTTTTAATCGCTTTAAATTAATCTCTTTTTCATTAAAGCTCTGTTGCTTGTATTCGCCGCTATCATAGTAATATACCTTACCATTTTCGGTTTTATAGAAAGACTCATTTCCATTATCTAATAGCTTAAACACCCAATCAGGTACTGTTTCGCCCTCTTCCTGCATCCGCTCAACCGATTTACGCAAGCCAATTGCATCCCACGTTTCAAATGGACCAATTTCCCAGCCGAATCCCCATTTCATTGCCTGGTCAATGGATACGATATCATCAGCAATTTCACCAGTAAGCTCCGCAGAATAAATTAGAACTGGTTTCATTATCGACCATACCAAGTCACTTGCCCTGTCGCCTTTAGCAGATACAAGCGCTTTCAATTTACGACGAGATCCTTTTTCCTGCTTCACCATTTCAGTAGCTGCAGTTTTTAGCTTTTTACGATCCTCATATTCTAGTGTTTCCGGATTCAATTCATAGATTGTGCTCCCGTCTTTTCCTTTTTTCTTAAGGAAAAATCCTTGGCCACTCTTAGCACCAAGCCAGCCGTTATCCTGCATTTTCAAAATAAAATCAGGAACATCGAATACTTCTTTCTCTGCACCTTCAACCTGATCGTATACATTTTTAGCAACATGAATAAATGTGTCTAAACCAACAACATCCAATGTACGGAATGTAGCACTTTTTGGACGTCCAATCATAGGCCCGGTAACAGAATCTACTTCACCAACACTGTACCCGCCTTTTAACATTTCCTGTACCGTCACAAGCAATCCATATGTACCGATACGATTGGCAATGAAGTTTGGTGTGTCTTTTGCTTCAACTACACCTTTGCCCAGCACATTTTCGCCAAACGTTTTCATGAATTCAAGTACTTCTGGATCTGTGTGTTTTGTCGGAATAACTTCAAGTAATTTCAAATAGCGCGGTGGGTTAAAAAAGTGTGTCCCAAGGAAATGCTTTTGAAAATCCTCTGAACAATCAGCAGCCATATCTTCTACTGAAATCCCTGATGTATTGGAAGTTATAATGCTTCCCTCTTTACGATATTTGTCTACATTTGCAAATACTTTCTTCTTAATATCCAGGTTTTCTACAACAACTTCAATAACCCAGTCAACATCTCCCAGTTTTTCCATATCATCATCCATGTTACCTACTTCAATTAAATCAAGACTTTTTGTTGAGGTAATTGGAGATGGATTTTGCTTGCGCAGCGCCTTCTTGCTTTGTGCAGCAATACGATTTCGTACAGAGCGATCCTCTAATGTTAAGCCCTTCTTTTCTTCATCTTTTGTTAACTCTTTTGGTGCAATATCAAGCATTATTGTTGGTATTCCTACATTAGCCAAGTGGGCAGCAATCCCAGACCCCATAACACCCGAGCCTAACACTGCAGCGCGCCTGATTGTTTGCTTCATATTTTATCCCCCTATCTTCATTTGAATGAATACTCATTCATTTTTAACTGTAAAAATAAAAGATAGTTACCTATCCATCTATTTATTAGTATAAATTATATTCTGATATTTCGCAATAAAAAATGAGTATATTTTTTACTATTTAGGCTTTAATGACTTGTGAAACTGCGTTAAACTATTATAGGCTTCATATATAGAAAGGACTTGACAGTTATGAACAAAAAACTTGTAACCGAATATTTACAAATTATTGTCGGTGCTTCACTTGTCGCGCTTTCATATAACATATTCTTATTACCTTCAAAACTTGCAGCCGGTGGTATTTCCGGAATAAGTACAATTCTTTTCGAACTTTATCAATTAAGTCCTGCATATACACAGTTTTTAATTAATCTCCCCATTTTTATAATCGGCTGGATTGCGATGGGTAAAGATTTTAGCTGGAAAACACTTTTAGGAACATTTTGGGTGCCTTTTGTGATTTTTCTAAGTGCTGATTTTCCTTACACAATAAACAACCCGCTCCTAGGAGCAATCTATGGCGGTATTGTTTTGGGTGCCGGTCTTGGAACCGTTTATAAAGGAAATGGTTCAACTGGGGGTACTGCTGCCATTGCACAGGTTGTAAAGAGATTTACCGGATTATCAAGTGGATACTCTCAATTAATTGTAGATGGGTTTGTTGTTGTTTCTTCTATTATCGTGTTTAATCTGGAACTTACACTATTTGCCTTAATGTGTATTTATGTAACAAGTAAAACAATTGATATCGTTCAATTACGCACATCAGCAACCAAGCTAATTCTGATTATCACTGAAAATGAAGATAAAATCCAAGGTCTTATTGGAGAAAGGATAGATCGCGGGTTAACAAAGGTCCGAACTATAGGCGGCTATTCAAATGAAGATAAAACAATGATTCTTTGTGTTACGGAACAACAGGAAGCAGTTCAATTGAAGAAAACATTGCAAAAAGAAGAGCCTACATCCTTTGTTATATTCCTTAATGCATCAGAAGTACTTGGACGAGGATTCTCGCTGGATAAATATTACGGACAGAAGTTTTAATGATGGCAATACAAATCCCCCGTATCCAAACTGATATGGGGGATGAAATATTACTATTATTTTTTAAAGATTCCCTTTAGGACAAACATTACATTTGCCGGCCGTTCTGCCAGGCGACGCATGTTGTAACCGTACCAGTCTTTACCATATGGTACATATACACGCATTTTATATCCTTCTTTCCGCAGCCTGTTCTGTAATTCAATCCGAATGCCAAAGAGCATTTGAAACTCAAATTGATCACGAGGAATATTATGTTCTTTTTCCAGCTCTTTTACATAATCTATAATTGCATCATCATGTGTTCCAACAGCAGTATAGTTACCATTTAATAAGTTCATTTTAATTAGCTTTTTATAATTTTCATCAACGTCCTTCTTATCAGGAAAGGCAACCTCAGGAGATTCCTTATAAGCACCTTTTACAAGACGCAGATACGGATCATATTCGTTCAGGTCCTGTAAATCCTCTTCTGTGCGATATAAATATGCCTGAAGGACTGTACCAACATTTTCATACTCACTTCGCAATTCTTTGAAAATATCCAATGTCTTGCCGCAACGTTCATAATCTTCCATATCAACTGTCACGGTCACATTATGTTGTTTACCTGCTTCAAGAATTTTTCGCAAATTACCCATTACTAATTCTTCTGATAAATCAAGTCCCAACGAAGTCAGTTTCAGAGACAACTCAGAATCCAGACCCCTATCTGCAATCTTTTTAATCGCATTAATACATTCATCAGCAGAGTCTTGCGCCTCTTGTTCATTATCGACAAACTCACCAAGATGATCAATCGTAACAACAAATCCATCATCGTTTATTTCCTTGATTTTTCTTGCTGCATGGTCTATATCAACACCTGCAACAAAACGGGATGCACCAAATTTAAACCCGTATTTTTTTGCCAATTTTGTAAGCGTTTTATTTTTTGATAAAAATAAGAAGAAGTTACGCATAAGTTGTTCCACGCTGATTACCCCCAACTAAAAAAATTTTCTATATTACTTTATTTGTTGCATAGTTAATATCATATCATGGATTTATTAAAAAGAGTATTATTTTTTTACCTTTTATGAGTAATTTCAGCCTTATTTGGCTAAAATAAACGATTTATGTCGATTCTCCTCGCTATTATGGATAGTAAATCCGGTTTCCGCAAGAATATAAGCATATATATTGAAATACTCTTCTCGTTAAAGGTGTTTATAGATAGCGTTACTTGCTTTCCTAAAAGCCCTTATATTTTGGAAGCAAGCCTTGATAGTTGCTGAATGTCCACATGTTATTCCTCTTACATATAAAGTGGTCTGCAGGTTAATAACCTCCATGTAATTGAGCAAATTAGAAGTAGTATCAATTAAAAAATTTAGTATAGGATAATTGTCCTATACTGCTATAATAACTTTTAAACTTTATTCTTTCAATTACTTGGCAATATGATTCACTGTCTATTGGATATTTCCTATTAATCGTAATCATTCTTATTTACAAATCGTAATCATTACGATAATATATAGTAGCGAATAATAACGACGAAGGGATTTAATTTTCATGAGAATTCATTATACCGTCATCATAATACTTACAATTATAGGAATCATTGCAACAGGATGTTCACCTTCATCCTCTGATTCCGCAAATAACGATGATATAACCATATTCACCTCCATATACCCGATTCAGTACGCTGTTGAGCAAATCGGAGGAGAAGCAGTTAGTGCTAAGTCCATTTACCCGCCTGGAGTTGATGCACACACATATGAACCTACATCCAAGGAGATGACTGCTATCGCGGATGGGGATGCCTTCATATACCTTGGTGCAGGGATGGAAGGATTTGCTGAAACTGCTGCAGCTGCACTCGCTTCACAAGATGTTAACTTGATTGAACTTGGAAAACATGAGGAATTATTTCATCAGGAGGAAAATGGGCACGCAAGTCATAGTCATGGCGACGTTAATCCGCACATTTGGCTGGATCCGCAGCGCATGATTGAAATGTCCGGTTATATTAAAGATAAGCTTACCGAAATAAATCCAGAAAATAAACAAGTGTATACGCAAAATTTTAAAGCCCTGAAAAAGGATCTAGTAGCATTAGATAACCGATTTAAAGAAACACTACAACCAAAGGAAAATAAGGAAATTCTTGTATCACATGCAGCATACGGGTATTGGGAGGAGCGTTATGGCATCAAGCAAATTGCTATAAGTGGGTTGTCTTCAAGTGACGAACCTTCACAAAAGGAATTAACCGAAATTATCGACCTGGCAGAAGAGAAAAAGTTGAATTATGTTATTTTTGAACAAAATGGTTCTGATGATGTTTCCAAAATTATTCAAGATCAAATAGGTGCAGAAGCATTGTACATTCATAACCTTTCCGTATTAAATGAAACGGATATTGAAAATGAAGCAGATTATTTATCTATCATGAATAAAAACCTTCAAGTACTCGATAAGGCCACTGAATAGGAGGTGTCACCGATGAACGGACCAGTCGTATCGATGAGAGATCTTAACTATGCATATGAAAACAAAAGCGTCCTGAACAGTATAAATTTTGAAATTCCACAAGGGGCATTCATGGGGTTGGTTGGACCAAATGGCGGAGGTAAGACAACACTGGTCAAACTCATTCTTGGACTCCTGAAACCCGAAAATGGTTCCATTGACCTCTTCGGCAAGCCAATTGACAAGTTTAAAGCATGGGATAAAATTGGCTTTGTATCTCAAAAATCCAATTCATTCAATAAGGGATTTCCGGCAACTGTTTTTGAAGTCGTTTCAATGGGATTGACTGCAAAAGTCGGTTATTTCAAGTTTTTTAATACGAAACATAAAAAGAAAATCCTGCATACAATTGATCAAGTTGGTATGGGAGATTATGCTTACGAAAATATTGGAAACCTTTCAGGCGGTCAGCAGCAGCGCGTATTTATTGCCAGATCATTAGTTAGTGACCCGGAGTTACTGATTCTGGACGAGCCTACTGTTGGTGTCGACTATGAAAATGTCCAGCGATTTTACGATCTGTTACATCAGTTGAATAATGACCGGAACATAACCTTACTTTTGGTTACACATGACACCGGGACAATGACTGAGCATGCTACAGATATTGTTTGCTTGAACAAAACGTTGCATTTTCATGGAAATCCTAAAGAATATTTATCATTATCAGATAAAGATTTATCACAGTTCTATGGTCATCCAGTAAATATAGTTACACACGATCATTAACGTTGGGGGAAAGAATATGCTAGCTGATTTTATACAATACGATTTTTTGCGAAACACATTTTTAACCGGACTATTAATCGGAATCATCGCACCACTCCTTGGTACTTTCATTGTTGTCCGGCGACTCTCCCTAATAGCTGATGCTTTATCACATGTAACTTTAGCAGGAATTGCGTTTGGGCTGTTAGTAGAAAAAAAGTTTGCAGCCGGACTCATCACCCCACTGTATAGCGGAATGGCATTTTCTGTTGTTGGATCAGTCTTAATTGAAAAACTGCGTGGTGTTTATCAGGCATATCAGGAACTGGCTATTCCGATTATTTTATCCGGTGGGGTCGGTCTAAGTGTTATTTTCATTTCGCTTGCAGATGGCTTTAATACAGAACTTTTTAATTATTTATTTGGATCAGTATCTGCAGTAAGTCAAAATGATTTTTATTCCATCCTGGCTATTTCTATTGTTATCATTCTAGTGATCAGGTTATTTTATAAAGAACTTGTCACCTTATCATTTGATGAAGAACATGCAATCGTTTCAGGAATTCACTCCAAACGGATTCATTTACTGTTTATTGTTCTGACTGCATTAGTAATTGCTGCATCAATACGAATTGTTGGTGTTTTACTCGTATCAGCATTAATGACATTACCTGTTGCAGCGAGCATGCGAATTGCTCGTGGTTTTAAGCAAATGATTATATTTTCCATTGTTTTCGGTGAGTTAGCTGTTATCATAGGTTTAATATCCGGCTATTATTTCAGCATTCCGCCCGGTGGTACAATTGTTGTTGTTGCGATTATTATTTTACTGCTTTCAATTGGGTTGAAACGTTTTACGTATACTCCGAAAAAAGTGAGGGAAATCGAATGAAGTTACAGGAATCACTGGAAAAACTTAAAAGCCAAGGCTATAAAACTACTGCTAAACGTAAAGATATCTTGGCCTATTTTGATGGGGCAGATGGCTACCGCACTGCAAAAGACCTGCTTCAGCATATGGAACCCACTTACAAAGGAATAAGCTTTGACACCCTTTACCGTAACTTACATTTATTTGACGAAGTTGGCATTCTTGAAACAACTGAACTTAACGGTGAAAAACATTTCAGAATTTCATGTACCCATCATCACCATCACCATTTTATTTGTAAAGATTGCGGCAAGACAAAGGAAATCGATGTATGTCCAATGAATGAAGTGCAGAATTCACTTGGAAACTATGCAATTGAAGGACATAAATTTGAAATATACGGATTATGTCCGGTTTGTCAGGATGCATAATTCATGAAAATTTATTTAGCAGTAGGTATCGGCGGAACGGTGGGGGCCTCTGCAAGATATGGGATATCTATTCTATTTTGGACAAACTCAGGATTTCCCTATGCTACTTTAATTGCTAATCTGCTTGGATGTTTTCTGCTCAGTTTCATACTTCATCATAATTCAATCAAGCGCAACCTCAGCCCAGAAGTGTTTGCAGCGCTTGGAACAGGTATGATTGGTGCATTTACGACATTTTCAACTTTCGCAGTTGAAACGGTGGAACTGTCTGATTTTAGCATTCAGTTAGCTGTCAGCTATATAATACTTAGTATTTTGGGCGGACTTCTGTTTTGCTATCTCGGATTCAAGCTGGCATTTAAAAAGCGGGTGACAGTATGAATATACTACTGGTTGCAATTGGTGGGTTTATTGGCAGCATATCCCGATATTATATTTCATTAAAAACAAATAAACGACTTATGGGAACATGGACTGCTAACATAACTGGTTCGATCTTTCTGGCATTACTTCTTCGATTTTATTTAGATAATAGCATTTCAGAGTGGCTATGGGTGTTTCTCGGAATTGGCTTTTGCGGGGCGTACACCACATTTTCTACGTTTGGAAACGAGACACTTCAGTTTATTATAGAGAAAAGATATTGGCTTGCAGCAGGTTATGTAGTTAGCTCTGTCACAGTATCAATAGTGCTTGTTTATTTGATTATATAAATATAGAGTTTTTCACCATATTCATCCTATCTAACATTTATTTTTGTATACTATTGATATACTACAATAAATTTGGAGGGGGATTTCCGTGTCGAAAAAGAAACATTTTACCTTAGGAGTACTTCTACTATCACTAACTGCATTCATTTTATTCATAACTGTTAATGAGAGCAAAACGGACACAGTACAAGTTAAAGCAACTGCACACAAAATAACAGAAATTCAAAAAGAAAAATCGTTTGTTGAATTTCCTAAAAAGGTAAAAGATAAATCAATAAACCAAGAAAAAGAAATTACGCAATCTAAAAAGACTAAAACGAAGACTGCTTCATAGACCACAACTTATGTAGCAGTGTCTGAGTTAAATGTCAGATCAGGTCCTGGCACTCAACATAACGTTGTTGGCATGGTAGCAATAAATGATCCCTTAAAGACCAAAAATGGAACATCAAATAAGTGGGTCAAGGTTTCGAGCGACAACCTTTCTGGCTACGTCAATGGCAAATACTTATCAGACAAAAAAGTTACTCCAGTTTCCTCATCATCAAAGACATCAGGTGAAAGTCATTCAGATGATCAAAAAAGTTCCAAATTTAACAAGAAAAAGAAAGGAACCGGAAAAACTCAAACTCCACCCCCATCAAAAAATGATGCGGACAAGCTGAACACAATTGATGCAAACAACCAGCTGATTTTAGTTACCTCTAAAGGGTATGGGACTAGCTCAGTACATATTCAGACATTTGAACGGAAGACTAATGGTTCATGGAAAAGAGTCTTATCAATTCCTGGTTTCATCGGTAAAAATGGTTTTGCTTCAGCAAAGACAGAAGGAGATGGAAAAAGTCCACGAGGAAAGTATTCAATAGGACATGCCTTTGGACGCAATGGTAACCCGGGAACAAAGCTACCTTTTAAACCTATAACCCCGGACGATGTGTGGGTAGATGATCCAAAATCAAGCCTTTATAATACTTGGCAATCCAAAAAAGAAACGCAAGGTCAATGGAATAGCGCTGAAAACATGGATATATCAGCATATACCTATGGGTTTGTATTGAACTACCCGCCACTTATCAGCCTTGCGGTCTGATTGAAGTGGGGGATTCCTAAGAACACCGGCGTAACCGCCAGTTATGGATTAGGCTATCCCCGCAGTTCCTGCGGTTAGAA
The DNA here is from genome assembly GCA_041689365.1 of Virgibacillus sp. Classification (GTDB taxonomy): domain Bacteria; phylum Bacillota; class Bacilli; order Bacillales; family Amphibacillaceae; genus Lentibacillus. The sequence continues at coordinate 88 of JBDNGJ010000048.1, read as the reverse complement.
GTCTTATTGCTTCGTTTTTAAGGTTTAATCCTGCGTTGATATCTCGATGGTGATGTGCACCACATACACAGGTCCACTCACGCACCCG
>JBDNGJ010000047.1:0-2928 GCA_041689365.1 Virgibacillus sp. | reverse complement strand
GCATGACGCCTTCTTTCTCAAATCCAAGTTTATGTGTCACCTGAAATCATTGCTTTATTCCAATTCACAATAAATTCATCATGCATTTTGGTAAATTCATTTAACTGATTTTCCATTTTAAACTCTCCCCCTCTTAGTTTTATATTTTTCCACTCGACTTTATAGGAACCACTTTATTCATCAAACTCTACTATATAATATCGGTCAAACGTTTCAACAAAGTTCCAGTCCTCAAATTCGATGTGCCAGCCTTTTTCATTTTTGGGGAATACATAGGTGTTGGCAAATGTCACTGATCCTCCACCTCGAATGATACCGGATTTCCAGCCATCATTCTCTATTACCTTAGTGTCATACGGGTTCATTTCCTCACCATTCGGGGAAACCAAATCAAAAGCAAGCGGGTTAACATCGGAGACCCCAGTAAATGTAGATGTAAATGTTATAGGAATCGTAAGTACTACCATACCTTCATCAATCTTTGTGGTGTCGACCGATGGGGGTGTTTGAATTGGATCACCAAAAAAGAGAGTTTTATACTTCCTATCCCATACTTTTTCACCTAGCTGAAAAGTAAAATACTCGTCTTCATTCGCATATTCCTGAGCAGTATTTTCAAATAAAGGATTTATTAACACAATTAATAAGGATAAGGCACATGCCAGAATGAAACCATTTCCAATACTTTTGTACATTATTCTATTTTTGTTTGGCTTATGACCTTCTGCAATTTTCATTTGAATCGCTCTTTTATCATCCTCGGTAAAAACATGTTTTTCTCCCATATATTTGTTTAAACTTTTCTTTACTCTTTTATTCAATGTCCACACCTCCCAGCAGTTTTTTTAGCTTTCCTCTTCCACGTTGCAATCTTGTTTTTACAGTAGATTCATTCAATCCAAGGATTTCCCCTATATCAGCAATCTGCATCTCCTGATAATAAAATAGAATTATAATTTCCCGGTATTTAACAGGTAGGGAAAGAATAGATTTTGCTACTAACAATTCCTCATCATGCTGTATCATTTGGCCTTCAGGATTATCATCTATAGTTACTAAATATTTTTCTGGTAAGCTATTAAATAATTTTACTTTTCGAAAATTCCAGGATTTAATAAAGTCTTTGCATTTATTGATTGCAATACTGCAGATCCACGTTTTTAAACTTGATCTCTGTTCAAATGTATCTAATTTTAAATAAACGATTACAAAAACATCTTGGGTAAGATCCTCAGCCACAGACCAGTCATGAACATATGTATAAATCAATCTTTTTATCGACTCCCCGTATGTTTCCATAATCTCATTAAATGAGATCAAGTCCTCATCTTCCATCACGCAACCCTCCCCACTTTATATTTGACGGCACACCATACATTAAGGTCCCACTAACACTCAATTAATTTATATCTGATCACAAGGTAATAAACCTGTCCCCACATTCATCCCAGTATAGAAATTAGCTTTTCTCACATAATATCTTTAGAACTTACAATTACATAAAATTTTTTGGGAGGTAATATTGTAATTATGACTACACAAGCGAATCTAACATCATCAGAAATTGCAAATTTGTGGGCTGCTTATAATGATAATTCTGCTACGATTATCAAGATGAAATATGTATTGGCTATTATGGAAGACAATGAAATACGTCCTATTATAGAAAAAACACTGCAATTTGCAGAACAAAATATAGTACAAATTAAACAAATTTATCAAAAGGAAGATCACGCAATTCCTAAGGGTTTTACAGATGCAGACGTAGATTTAACGGCACCACGTCTTTTTGCTGATTCCTTCTTTTTAGTTTTTTTACAAAACAAGTCAACTATGAACCTTAATTCCTATACAATGGGACTAACGCATTCAACTCGTTCTGATATACGGGACTTTTTCACACAATGTATAGATACGTCTGAACAAATATATAATGAAACAACTGATTTACTGCTCTCAAAAGGAATCTATGCTAGATCACCATTTATTCCAATACCAAAAACAGCCGATACAGTAGAAAAACAAAATTTCTTAACAGGTTGGCTGGGAAACCGCAGGCCTTTAACCGCAATTGAGATTGACCAATTGTTTTTTAATATACAACGTAATGCTATTGGTCACGCATTATTAATCGGATTTAGCCAAGTTGCCAAAGCAAAAGAAGTACGGGAATATATGCGTCGCGGTGCTGATATTGCAGAGAAGCACATAAAAATCTTCAACTCTGTTTTAACGGAGGAAGATTTGCCGGCATCCATGATTTGGGCTTCTAATATCGAAGAAACAACAGTCTCTCCCTTTTCAGATAAATTATTTATGTTTGAAGTTTCTGGAACTACACAAGCAGGTGTCGGTTATTATGGCCAATCATTGGCTGCCGCTCAAAGGCGTGACTTAGGTTCCCACTACATGCGAGTGTTAACTGAAACCTTAGAGTATGGTGAAGACGGCGCAAATATCACCATTAAACACGCCTGGCTAGAAGAACCACCACAAGCAGTAGATAGAAGAAGGAAAGTATAGCGGGACAATGGGGACAGGATCCTTGTCCCGCATACTTGTTTTTTGCCTATAGTAATTATACTATATAAAATACTAATCTGATTACTTAATAAGAATACCTGTCGCCACGTGCAATTAATCCATGATCAACGTAATGTTAATAGGTTTGACCAAAAATCCTTCTCTTTGTTAACGATTATACATTACAGCTCCACACGGTACTGAACAAAACTCCATGGTAATCCCTGTCAGAACCTATAACCTGCCTGGGACAAGGAACCTGTCCGAGACCACTGAAAAACGACTCCTAAAATTTGGGAATTAAGGAATAAGATTGATATAAACGCAGAAAAAACCTCCGTTATTTGGTATAATAGAGTTAACCAAAAACTACTACCAAACACACAACGGAGGTTTTTTCTATGC
>JBDNGJ010000046.1:0-3704 GCA_041689365.1 Virgibacillus sp. | reverse complement strand
GGCGACTTCGGTGTTGACGACAAACTAACAAGAGGACAGTTCGCAGTTGTGATTGCGCGGTTGTTCGAACAAGACTATTTGAATTAGAAAATTCGACTTACTTTTTATGTGAAAAACGCCCCTCGTTGTGAGGGGTTATTTATTTTCTTTAACATAGTTTTCAATCCATTTCCTTAGTAAAGCAGATGAATTAATGCTTTTTTCTTTATTAATTTCATGAAATTCATTTCGTAATTTTTCGGGTAGTATAACTTGTATGTGTTTATTCATTTGTCTCAATCCTTTCTTTTAATTATGACCACGATTTACTAAATTCTCTATCTTTAAAAAGGGATGCTAACCCGCTTATTTGTTTGAGCCTCAGTAATTCATCCGCATCCATTCCGATATTTTTCATTATCCAGGCATCGCTCATGCCACTTTCTTTTAATTCTTTTACGATGTTTGTCATTAATTCAATTGAGTGTGACCCACGCGCCCTGTTATGTCTAATGGTGGATGCCATCCTGTCTGATATTGGTTTATCTATAATACTAACAGGCAAACAATAACCCTCTCTTTGCGCTATTTTTTTAGATTTTAACATGACCGTATACCTGTGATAACCATCAACTATCTCATATCTATCAACATCCTCCAAATAGTAACAAACGATAGGCATGGTGTAGCCATCTTCCCATATTGATTTTTTAAGCAAATCCATTTCTGGCGGAGCAACGGCGTTAGGATTGTAAGCATTGGCTTGTATACTGTCGATGTGGATTTTTTTAATATCGTAAACCGGACTAGAGTATGTTTTGGTATTTGTTGATTGCATTTTTTCTCACTTCCAATTCTTTTTTAGTTTGGCCAAATCCGAGTGTTTTGCAACTTGTATCATTTTTCATAATTGCGATGCACATACGCTTATAAGTTGGCAATAAATCGTGGTTCTTGATGTCTAATTCATCGAGATACTCTTTAAACCGCACAGATTCATATTCGCGTTTATAATTCCTGTTATTGTTTGGTTTACCCAGGTTTTTAAACTCAATATTATCGGGTAACCTTTCGACAACTTTTTTTGGTAATGCGCCGCCGCTATCTGTCCAGTATTTCATGCTAGTTGATAACTTTTCGAGGTAATGTTTTTTTAAATCGATAGGGAGGGTATCCAGTAAAAAATACATGTATTCTTTCCAGGTAAAGTGATCTGGCTTTTTAATAGAGTTCCATCCCATGGCAGTTGTGCCACCATATAAACCGGTAAAGTTTACGCCATTCACTCTGCCAATCATCTTGCCCCAATTATTAGGATCAATAGCTTTGTATAGTTTAAGACTTTCAGACGCCGCATCATTAAATGGGCTAGCCACTCTCATGCTGTGCAACGGTACACCAGCTTGATACATAAGGTCATATAATTTATTATAATCCCACCCGTTTATAGCATTAGCAGTCCACACATCCTCTGTTTCCCAGTCGTAAATCGGATAGGCATTGACGCAGTTGTTATTAATTTTTGTTGTCCAGTTGATGCTTTTGTACTCATTTTTATCTGTTTCTTTTGTGACCGCTTTGTATCTGTGGAGGCTTTCTTGCGTCCTAATACCGATTAAAAAAACTGTTTTTTTGTTTTTGCTTATTTCCCTTGCGAATTTAATATTAAAATCATAATCTGATATTTCGTAATTGAAATCAAAAGGAAAATTACTTTCATTAATGCAGTCATTTGGTAGTTGGCGTGTCCATATATCTTGTTCTTCTTTTTTCCACGGTTGCCAAAAAGTTTGGAACATTGACGTGCTGCATTGAGTTTTTACCGGTAAACAAAACCAATATTTATTAATTTGATCAGGCAATCCATCAAATACTTTAGTTACATAATCTGTGGTTTGCTGGTACTGCGCCTCGTAATCCATGTGGTAAACACCCAGCTTATACAGCATGTTCTTTTTTGTTGCTATTTCTAAAGCTAAATTTAGCGTTACGCCGCTATCTTTGCCACCCGAAAAAGAGACGACAATCTGTTCAAATTCTTCAAAAATATACGATATTCGTTCATGCGCTGCTTCATATACATTTATATCTAAATATTTTTTTGCCACCACTCCACACCTTCTTTCATTTTAGAAAATATTAAATCATGGATGCCTTTTTTGTTCGCTAAATTGTTTTCAATCATATTGTATAACCCGAATTCGCTTTCCATGTAGGTATATGTTACATCTCGTTCTTGCCCAATTCGTTTGATGCGAGCCTGCGCTTGTTCAACTTTGCCGTAGTCAAATGTGATGCTCGAAAATATAATGTGATTGCAAAATTGTAAGTTAAGACCATAACTACCAACACCGTATGTCATTATTAAAGGTTTGTTATCATTTTTAAAATCATTAATGATTTGTTCCCTGTCGTTTGTATCTCCAGTAATAATGTAGCAGTCAGTTTGTTTTGCGATATTCTTAACTTCTTTAATGAATGAACAGTAGACAATACATTGACCATTTAGTTGATCGGCGATTTGTTGGCACCTTTCTTCACCCGTGAATATAAGGTGCTGCATAAATCTTAAAATATCAAAAATAGGTTTGTCGTTTTTTAAGTTGTCGATTAGTTTTTCCTTTAATTTTTTGTAATCTTCCTTTGTTTTATCGGATGATATAATGTGTCCGTATTCTGTTCGTTCGACTTTATCAAAATTAAATTCAATTCTGAAGATATACGGTTCAATTAATTTATACAAATAATCAATGTTGACCTGGGATAATTTATAGAATTCTTTTGGTCGATCAAATTTCTTTTTATATTTAACTTTTGTAAAAAATGTGTTTAGGAATTCGCCGCGGCTCATGCCAAGTATTTTTGAACTGAGGAACTCCATTTGATTGTATAGATCCCATTCATTTTTCGTTATCGGTGTCCCATTTAATATCAATCGGTATTGACTGTTTCGAGCCATTTCCATAACTCGATTAAATCGCTTTGTTTCTTCGTTTTTGATAAAAATACTTTCATCCGCAACAATGAATAAATTTTTATTTTTTAACTGCTCAAGTGTTTCAAGATAAATTTTGTCACTTGATGATAATGTCTCATATCCAAGTATGATGTAATCAGTTTGCAATCCCCATTTTTTGATTTCCGATTGTAGGGTGTGCTTTGTGGAAAAGGGACAAACGAACAAGACTAAGTCAGCATTCGTTGAATGAATTAACTCAATTGCTATCCTCGTCTTTCCTGTCCCCATTTCCATAAACAGTGCTCCGACTTTTAATTTTTTAAATTTGTTTATGGCTTGCGATTGATGTTCGGTTAGCGTTTTAATGATTCATCAACCCCAACTTCTTTGTCTATTTTTTTAGGCTCCTTTGCATGTAAATAGCTTTCATTTTCTTTATTTTTAGTCCATTTGTCAGCATGATTTATTTCCTCATTCATAATTCCAAAAGCTTTCTCTAAATCAGATACGCTGATTGATTCTTTTTTCTTCTTTTTAATGATCGTAAAATCAAAATCATCCGTATAACTAAAAGTGAGCCAATAACCTTTCCCTTTATCCATTTCCTTTACCAGTTTGGCGGGGCGCCAGAAGCACCAACCACCAAATTTTGAATTCTTAGGCATTTTGATTAATACCGCTTTGCCGGTGTCGTGCTCGATGTTTTGTTTGTTAAATTTAATTGATTTCCACATTTTTTATCACTCCCAGTGATGAGGTTGGATTC
>JBDNGJ010000045.1:0-2186 GCA_041689365.1 Virgibacillus sp. | reverse complement strand
TTATTCCTTTCTTTTTAAGCTTACTAATTACTGCACTTGTTGTTTCCCGAGTTGACCCCACCATATTGGCAACATCTAAGTGAGTCAGTTTCATTTCTACAGTTTGCCATTCATTTTTACGTTTTCCTGTTTTTTCACTGATTTTAAGAAGTAAATGCAAAATACGATATTGAACATCACCAAGTGCGAGCTTCTCGCTCATACTGTAGGTTTCTTTTAATCGGGCAGATAAAATATTAATAAATTTAAGAGCTATTTTTGGGTTTTTTTCGATGAATTTTTCAAACTCATCTTTCCCAAGAACACATAGATAGGAATCGGTCATTGCTTCGGCATAAATTTGATCATCTGTTAAAGATAGAGTAGCAGTTTCACCAAAAATATTCCCATCAAACAAAATGTCAACTGTAAATTCTTTTCCTTCACTATTAATCCGGTATAAACGGACTTGCCCTTTTTTTAATAAAAATAAAGCTTGAATAGGGGAAATCGGATCTGAAATTTTTGTGCCTTTTTTTATTGGTTTCATCAAACTTGCCTGATCGATTATTTTTAATTCTTCCATTGGAAGCTCTTCGAATAAATCAATTTGAGATAAAAGCATTAATTTTTGTTCCATTTTAACAATCTCCTTTTATTTTAAGTATAAAGGATATAGCTCATACCCATGATGTAACCTGCCTTACAGAAAAATAGTATATAACATACTATTATATGCATAGGGGTGGTTATAAAAATGAAAAACCTTTTATTTATTATTGATAGCTGTCATAAATGTCGAAAATCAATCGAATATTTAAACGATTGTAATATACCGTTTGATACGATAAATATACTTGATAGAGAGGAAATCAGTAAATATAAAATATATATACAGGATCAGACGCTTCCCATATTATTAAAGGATAAGAAAACGTTAAGTTTTCCAGAAATTTTAGAATTATAGATTAAAAGAACAACATATAAAAAGAGTTAAGGGAATAGAACTGCAAAAGTTATAATCTATTGTATCGTAATAATGGAAACTTATCTGTAATTAAGCTTACTTTTAAAAACGTTGAACCACACTAAATATGCCCTTTTTGATCTGGTTTATCTTGGATTACTGCTTACTGCTCTTCAAATTGCTATAATTGTGTTAAATGAGTGGAGGAGGTCAATAATGGATTCACGAATAAAAATGATAGAAGCAGCGGACGCTGAGGGGAAGTTAAGCGAATTATATGATGAATTTAAAGGCAGAATGGCGAACATTTTAAAAATCCATTCATTAAATCCTAAATCACTAGAAGCACATCTAGAATATTATAAGGTTATTATGTTTGGCAAATCTCCTTTAAAGCGTAAAACTAGAGAAATGATTGCTACTGTTGTCTCTTCAACTAATGAATGCTTTTACTGAATAGAGCATCATGGGGCGGCGCTCCATTTATTAACAAAAGATGAGCAACTTGTGATACAGGTAAAAGAAGATTATCAAAAAGCTGATTTAGATGATAAAACAAAATCTATACTTGATTATGCTGTTAAGTTAACGATAAAACCTCATTTTGTGTTAGACGAGGATGTTGATCATCTTAAGAAATTAGGCTGCAGTGATTTAGAAATTTTAGATGCTTGCCAAATCACATCCTACTTTAATTTTGTAAATCGAATGGCTGAAGGATTGGGCGTAAAACTAGAAAAGGATTTTTAAATGAATAGATGAAACTGGAGCAGGCGTTACTAATGTCTGCTTTTTTCTTTTTCATGAAACTAATGAATGATGTCGCCTTTCAGGGGAATATTAATTTTGAAAGGAGGTACAAGGAAATGATTGAGAAAATGATGATGTGGCTAATGGATCCAACCATGGATACCGCGATGAAAAATATGTTGACAAGTAAATATGAAGAGAATCCCTTTTTAATGACGACGATTGCTGAAAAACTAACACCTCGAGCTATTATGGAAGCCGGAATGAGAGCTCAAACAGGAAAAGAAATCAAGCGTCCAATTGGAAGTCCGATTGTCTTATCACCTTGGGAAAAGATTTTACTGAATCCCAGGCAAATCCATCAGCTTCCAACAGATAGTAAAAAATCGGTTCAAACCAAAACTACCATCGGTCCAAATTCCAAAAAACCTCTAAATTTAGACACTCCTATTATGCTTACTGGTATGTCCTATGGAGGATCACTAAGTTT
>JBDNGJ010000044.1:0-3325 GCA_041689365.1 Virgibacillus sp. | reverse complement strand
TTGGTTTGCGTGAGGACGAATACAACACAATTTAAGCGTTTAGCCATTTGTTTCATTTCTCTGGCAATCTCCGAAAATTCTGTATAACTATCTCGCTTGCCTTCTCGCTTGATATATCCGAAATAATCAATAACGATTAGACCAACTGGATTCGTAAAATGAGATTCATTCGCCATGATTGCAAAGTTTTCTATATCTTTTAGAGATTGACCACCCTTGTCAATTACTCGCAAATGCTTATTAAACATTTCGGCTGGATAGTTTAGCCTTTCGTCACCGCTAAGCACCCAATCCTTGACTTCTCTTTCAAGTGCATCAAAATGTATTTGTAATAATTGTGGTGTTATATTAGATCCGTCTAATTCCAAGCTGTTGAATATAACGTTTTTCTTTTGATTGAAAATGACGTTGTGAATAAGATTAAGAATGAATGTTGTTTTTCCTGAACCTGCTCTACCAAGTAAATAGGCTACTTCTGTCCTTCTCATACCTGGAATAAATCCGTCTACCAAATCCCAATCAAGAAAAACCTTACCAGCGTTTCCTTCTTGTGCATTTTTGATGTATTTATCCCGAATATCATCAAACGTCAAAATGTGTTTATCGTTGTTAATCACATCGCTATCCGTTTCCATATGAGAAGCAACAACTTCTTTCGCTTTGTTCCATCTTTCCGCTAGATAATCAGCCATTTCCGAACGGATCATTTTATTTTTTGTATACTTCACAAAGTTTCTAGCAACCTCGTACTCGTCTGTTTGTTCCAAACAACTATCTAACTCTTGTTTTAACAAAAACATTTCATGATGCTCCGAATCGAAATAATCAATATCAACACCCAATTGCAGCACATCGTTTGCATCTTTTATCCCATCTGGAAATTTAATTACCCCAATTGGATTACTCAATTTCTGCCTTAATAATTTGACGTTACTAGCAACGTGTTTTAATCCTGTTTTATCATTGTCGGGAACAAGGAATATTTTTGTATGTCGCTTAATATACTTTGATAAGAGCGTTGCTTGTCCATCTGTTAATGATTGGCCGCAATAAGCAACCGCGCTTGTGTATCCCATTTGATGCAAAGCCATTACATCGAAATACCCTTCTACGATATACACATGTTTGTCGATGTTCTTTCTTGCTTTATCCAAGCCATACAACAATTCTGATTTGTTGAATACTTCACTTTCTGCGCTGTTTACGTATTTGGGCTTGTGTTCATCGAAGTTTCGATATGATTGCCCTACTACGTTGCCGTATGTGTCTAAAAATGGTATGGTTACCGCATTTTGTTCTACATTAAATCCAACACCAAACTGTTTTGTTGTTTCTGCTATGAAACCTCTATCCACCAAAAATGATTCAGCCATCTTTGCATTTTTATAATCCGTCAATGCCCTGGAACGGTTACCTGTCACGAGGTCTTTTTTTCTTTTAATTGTTTCCTTGTCAAATCCATTAATCATTATTTCATACCGTTCTGCTACATATTCAACAGCTTCATAAGGCTCTTTAATGTTTTCCTGATACATAAAGTAATCAATAACAGTACCGTTCCTGCCACAACCAAAGCAATGGAATGTTTGCTCGCTTGGATAAACCGCAAACGATGGTGTGTTGTCATCATGAAAAGGGCATTGACCTTTTAATGTTTTTCCGCTTCTCTTTAGATTAAGGTCTTGATCTACCACATCAGTTAATTTGATTGTGCTTTTAATTCGTTCGAAGTTATTCAAGTTCACTCAACTCTTTCTCCATTTTGTAAAACTTGTCTAGTTTGTTCCGCGTTTTGTAATAATCCGCGCCTAAATCCAACATTCTCTTTAAATCTGCGATATGCTCCCTTGTTTTGGATTCTTCGCTTGGTTCTTGTTGACTTGGTCTTTTTTTAACATCTTTCTTCAACCAGCCTCTTAACGTTAGATTGTGATCTTTGTACTGTTTTCCTTTTGAGCCGATGTAGTTATTTAGATCGTCGATCTTTGAATCTACCAAGTCCTTACTGTAATCATTCACTAGTCTTTCATATTCGGAATCTTTTAGAAGCACATGTTGTAAGTATCTTTTCTTTTCTTTCTTTTCCTTTCCTTTACTTTCCTTTCCTTTGTTATATTCTGTTATAACACCGTTATTAACACCGTTATCTTCTGTTATAACACCGTTATCGGATTGTTGATTTGACCACCTTTTAGCCATGCCTTTTTTTCCTGCTTCCGATTTCTTCTGTCTTAAATCAATAAATTTATCTTTTCTTTTTCTAAGAGTTTCACTCCAAAACACATCATTATCGCTAACAAACAACTCCTCTGTTACACATGTGTTAATAACACTTTGTAACAGTGTTATATCAATGTTATAACTAACTGCTATACCCCTTATTTTTCCGTGGTGCAGACGCGTTTCTGTGCTTTCAAACATCATCTCTACCAATGCCCAGTAGATGCCGTAACCTTCCCAACCATGTTCCGCTCTCAACATCAATACTTTTTCGTCTTGCCTTGCGTTTGCATCATGTGAAAAGTAATATGCCTCTTTCGTCATTCACCTCACCCCCGTTTTTTCTATTAATTGGTCAATATTGTATGTTGCAAAATGACACATTTTTTAAGATAAACTAGTCTTATATAATAATTTTATTATTTGATGTAAAACAGATCATCAATCTTGCAATTGAACAAATCACATAACTTCAATAACAGTCCAATGTCGATTGAAGTAGATTCGTTATTTATCAGTTTTCGAACCATGTAATAACTTAAATAATTTGTTTCAGAAAACTCTAAAACTGTTTTATAACCGTTCTTCACAATTTGTAATTTGATGTGGTTATCTATACTCATTTTCAATCTCCTTTCTATTCAATTCGTTATATTTATTGTAATGGATGTAATAATAAATGTCAAGGATATAATAACAAATAATTATTTTTCATTACATTGTTGTTATATGATATGATTGTTTTGTATATACTTAGTAACAAGGAGTGATTAATAATGCCGAAAATTTTGGGTAATAACGTTCGTATTCTCATGGCTCAAAGCAACATACCATCCATCGTTGAATTAGAAAGACAGTCTGGTGTTAGTAGACAGGTTCTTGATAGATTGCTAAAAAACAAGTCAAAGCGTCTTGATTTCGATACCGTCATCAAGCTATGCAAACTATTTAATTGCGAAGTTGACGACTTACTCTATATTGGTAAAGAGGGGAATTAACCCCTCTTATACCTCTAATTAAAAGAAATGTGCGTGTTCCCTTTGTGCTGAATTATATCCATCCTGAAACTGTGTCCGCACTCGCCTTCGAAATTTATTCTTACAGC
>JBDNGJ010000043.1:0-14263 GCA_041689365.1 Virgibacillus sp. | reverse complement strand
TATGGGAACAGCACGTTCCGAAGACCCCGGAAGAAGCTACAAAATGAAGGCCGACTAAAACCGTCCTTTGCGGACAACGTCGGCATACCCCTTGCCGGGGCAAGGAGGCTGAGGTCGTGCCCATGGAAAGCGAAGTATTCTGCCGGAACGAATCTAAGCACTCTATCATCTTTAGAACTAGAGAAAAGGCTAAAATGTTTCTTCACTACATCGCAGTTTATCAACTACGTATTAGATCCAACGATATAAGTGGGAAGCTCTAGATGCTGCAGCCTCTTTTCACTGCACCAGAAAGCTTTATAACTTAATGTTTTTCATTTGTCCAAACACGATCAAAGTTTGAGTTTTGCGGAAACTTCTCTCCAGCCTTTAACTCAACTCTTTTCGGATCAGCAACATTGCTGCCTGTCTCCCCAATTTCTCTATACACACCATTGTTCGGCGCTTTTTGCCCAAAACGAAAATGACTGTATTCACCCATCTCAATCACTCCTTATCCTTATTTGTTCTTATTATGGCTGACTGCAAAGTAGTTCATTCGGAAAAATAGAGAGTATATTTATGTAGATCAATCAAAATATAATTAGGAATATGAGAAATTACGTGACAGGTGGAATGAAACAGATTAGTGAGGATGAAAACAATATGAATCAGAACCAACAGCAATCAAAACCAGTAATCTTGCTCAATATCGATTCATTGATGCCAAGACCACTGGAAATAGCTATCCAAACCGGACGTGCCCCAGCCTTACAATATTTGATGGAGAACGGCAGCTATCTATCCAACATGGTCAGTTCATTTCCTACAATGTCGGTAACGATTGATAGCACCCTTCTGACAGGAACATATGCGGATAAACATCACATACCAGGCTTAAACTGGTTTGACAACTCCCAGCAAGAGGTGATTAATTACGGTACCGGTTTCCGGGAAAAGTTTAGATTAGGGATGCGGCGCTCCATCCATAACATGCTCTACAATCTGAATAATGTACATTTGAGTGATGAAGTTACGACAATCTATGAGGAATTGGCTAAATCAGGAATTCCTTCAGCTTCCATTAATTCATTTGTCTATCGTGGAAATACACCAACGCAGTTACATACTCCTAAGTTACTTAGCACATTAACTCACTTCGAAAACGGCACATGGACAACCGAAGCTACGTCTATATTCTCGTTAGGATCTTTCTCCAAACTGCGTCCACGAAGTATCGCAACACAAATAGCTACCGGAAATTATAAGTATACCGCTCGGGAACTACAATACTTAATTCGCAAGAACAGACTACCAGGATTCACCTTTTGTATATTCCAGGATATGGATGCCCGAATTCATTTTAAAGGACCAATGGATTTAAAAGGGATTGCCAAGATTGATCGTGAAATCCAAAAAACATTAAATTTATATTCAAGCTGGGAAGAAGCTCTTAACCAAAATATATGGATGGTTATGGGAGATAACGGTCATGCACCAATGGGTTCCAAGTACCGCAACTTTATAATTGACTTACGCAAAATACTAAAAAAATATCGTATAGCCCGGATTCAACGCCACGTCCACAAAAAAGATCAGCTCGTTTTTTGTGTAAACCAGCGTATGGCTTATGTTTATATACTTGATAAAAACCTTTCGCAATCCGCTATTGTCGAACGTTTAAAAAGTGATAACCGAATTGATATCATTGCCTGGAAAAATGAAGATAACATTCACATCGAATCAGGTATGAGAAGCGGATCATTAAATTATAGTCCGAATGGAGCATATATGGATATGTATAAACAAACATGGAGTATTGTTGGAGAACTAGAGCTACTGGATTTGACTGTATCCGATGACAAAAAGTTATTCTATGGTGATTATCCAGATGCACTAGCAAGATTATCCAGTGCATTGCATTCCCATTCGGGGCGTTTCATTGTGGTTAATGCAAAACCGGGATGTGAATTTAAAGCCCAGTCTACACCATTCCATCTCGGTGGTGCAGCACATGGCTCATTGCATAAACAAGAATCTCTTGTACCGTTGTTAATTGCAGGAACTACTGCTAAACCAAAATTTCGGCGATTTGTAGATATGAAAGAATTTATACTTCAGTTGGCTTCTCAACAACAAAAGGAATAATAGATCCGTATGTTTCCGGTTAATCGGGGGTAAGCACTAAACGCTCTGATTACACAAAATTTATAAAAATAATTGCAGTAATAAGCACTAGAGCAATAATTGAAACATACAAGAGCGAATACTTACGTGAAATATTTGCTTTTTGCAGATCCTGCCAATTATTTGGTTTAATACCACTTAGCCAAAACACGATAACAGCTGAGAGCATGATAGAATTAACATTTACCATTAACAGAATGAACGGAATAAGAGCCTCTTCCCATCTGGCCGCTCCAAGGTTCATACCTAATACAACAGCTGGGGGTACTAAAGCAACTGAAACCATAACACCAACAAGAGCCCCCTCATTTCTTTTAATAAAAGAAAGCGCCCCTGCAGCACCAGAAGCTAAGGCAGCAATGACATCAATGATTTGAATAACTGTTCTGGAAATAAACTCATCACTATTAACCGGTGCATTAAAGAGAAAACTAAACACACCAGCAACCAATACGGGAACACCCAACCCAAATAACGATGTCAGTATAGACCGGCGCAGCAACTTAAAATCACCTAATACAGAAGCAAACGATACAGCAGTGACAGGACCAATAATCGGTGCAATCACCATAGCACCGATTACAACAGCAGGACTGCTCTTTATAACACCCACCGTCGCAACAAATGCTGAAAAAATAATAAACCACATGTAGCTGACACTCATATGGCTTGCTCCGGTAATGGTCGTGAATAATTCGTGCCGGCTTGCTCGCTGCAAATCTTTCTCTTCTTCCTTAGGTTCCTTTTTTTCCCTGGGAAGATACGTTTGAACAGGCAGCAGCATAACTTGATAAGTATCGTCCTCGCTGGGTAGCTTCTCCAAATAATTAAGTATTTCTTCAACATCATTTGTCTCTACAAGAATCCGGGTCAATTTCTGTTCCGTGAATTTTTCAGAAATCCAATACGATACAACAGAGAAATTTTCCTCAATATCTTTAATATCCAAAAAGTCCTGTGGTGCATAAATTTCAAGCAATTGTAGTTTCATCGTTAATTCGTCTCCCATTTTTTAGAAAACTTGGCTTATCGCCAAGCCTTAGTTGCACTTATGCAGTAAAAAAAGTAGGAAATGCTTTCTTAACTGCTAAAGAAGAATACTACGCCTTATTGTTACCCTGTTCGTTCTTCTTCATGACGAAAAACGGTCAAAAAAATAACCCTTCCTGTTTAGAAGGGTCTTAATTTAATATTCTCCAATTATCTTCAATACATCCTCTACTAATGACGGGTCTACAGCCTTATCAAAGTCTACTTCACCTTTAATTGCGCCATTTTCTTTATACATGTTGTATTGTTTCTGAAT
Source organism: Virgibacillus sp. (assembly GCA_041689365.1). Taxonomy (GTDB): domain Bacteria; phylum Bacillota; class Bacilli; order Bacillales; family Amphibacillaceae; genus Lentibacillus. Next base: position 10,791 of record JBDNGJ010000043.1, on the reverse strand, counting down.
ATCCTCGATGAACATACGGCCATTTGGATTCAAGCCTGTAACAGCAACCTTATTCCATATGGCTGGATCCTTAAGTGCTGTATGGTTTGTCATAATGTTTATGATCTCTTCCTTTTCACCTTCACCTTTGACAAATACATCATTATAATCGCGAACACCTTCCAGATAACCTGCCATAAATCGTAATGCAACGTCACGGCGCTCATTAAGGAATTTTGGTGAGCCTAAAACCATTGCGATTTGAGCTTTTGGTGCAAAGTCAGTAACATCCCCAAATTTCACATGTAAGTTCTCCTCAATCCCCTGTGTAATCAAAGGTTCTATTTGCAGGGCTGCAGCGATTTGGTCATTACCCATCGCCGACATCATGTTACCGAAGTCGGACATTAATGTGAACTCGACATCATCCCTTGTTAATCCGGCATGCTCCAGCATTTTCCCGTAAATATAATCATCAACTGCATTTTTTGTAGAAACCGCAACTCGCTTTCCTTTTAAATCTTTATAATCCTTAATTTCATCCTGCAGGTCTTTTCGCAGAACAAAAGTGAAATAAGAATCACCCATCACATTATGTCCTTTATCAGCAATCATCCGGACATCAATTCCTTGAGCAATGGAGTTAAAAAATGATGCTGAAGATATACCACCAGCCACATCAATCTTTCCTGCTGCTAGTGCCGGCAGCATTTCGTCACTATTGCCAAATTTAACGAATTCAACATTTATATTATATTGCTCAAAATACCCTCTTTCCTTTGCTATATAAAAACCGGCACCAGAGGCAGAACCATCCTCAGCAATTGTTACCGTGACAGGCTCTTCAAGTGGCTCAAGCGCCCCTTCTGAACCAGTGTCTTCAGTGGTACCTTCTTGCTCCTTCGTTTGGTCCGTTGAACTTTGGTCATCTTCCGTGTCTTCTTTTGGTTTCGTCTCTGAATTAGCACAACCCGCTAAGGCAAGCGTAACAATTAGGAAAAAGACACCAATTATCTTTAACCATTTTCCCCTCATAATTAATCAACCTTTCTTTTCTTTGGTTTTACGATCATTTTGTACTTCTGTTTGCAAATGCTTCCATATATCAACGAACTGCTCTGCCATTTCCGGATTCGACCGAACATCCTCAATTGTTCTTGGACGTGGTAAATCAATTTTCTTTTCACTCAAGATCTGCCCCGGCTGAGAACTCATTAATAATACTTTGTCACCTAACAATAGTGCTTCATCAATGCTATGTGTAATGAATAATACGGTTTTCTTTGTTTCTGCCCAGATGGCCAGCAGCTCTTCCTGGAGAATAAATTTATTTTGTTCATCCAATGCCGCAAACGGTTCATCCATTAATAAAATTTCCGGGTCGTTAGCAAAAGCCCGGGCAATGCTCACCCGCTGTTTCATACCTCCAGATAATTCTTTTGGAAACAGTTTTGCAAATTGCTTTAATCCAACCTTTTCCAAATAGTAGTCCGTCTTCTCTTTCACTAGTTTCTTTGGAAGATGGCGCATCTTTAATCCAAAGGCAACATTTTCTTCAACGGTCTGCCATGGGATTACACCACGTTCCTGAAATACCATTGATTGGAGAGGTTTCGCATCGTCTGACTGGTGAATTTTAAATGTTCCTGTACTCGGTTTTTCCAATCCAGCTAACATTCTTAGCAATGTTGTTTTCCCACATCCACTTGGCCCCAGCAAACAAACAAATTCACCGTCCTCAATATTTAAAGTTATATCCTTTAAAGCTGTAACACTTTCATTTCGTTTATAAAATACTTTTGTTAACTGGTTAATTGTAATTTTACTCGGCTGTGCCATTTTCAGAATTACCCTCCCTACTATTTAGTTGGCTATCTCCACGGAATTAATTTACTTTGCAGTCCCCTTAGCAGTAAGGAGAAGAAGTAGCCAAAGAAGGAAATGAGCACAAGACCTACATACATTTCGGTTAATAGAAAGGCCTTATAGTTAACCCATATCAGATAACCAATCCCGCTATTTGCTGCAACCATTTCAGCAGCCACAATCGTTAATAAAGCAATCGCTTGCCCCATTTGAATTCCTTCCAGCATGACTGGTAAGGATCCAGGCAATGCAATTTTAAAGAAAAAGTCTTTCGCACTTGCACCATAGTTCCGGGCGACATCGATATAAATCCGATCAATATTTGTTACCCCTGCAGCCGTGTTAATTACAACAGGAAAGAAAACACTTATTGCAATAATCAACATTTTAGAGAACTCACCAATCCCAAAAATAATTAAAATAATTGGTAACATCGCCAATGTTGGAATTGGCATTAATGCCATAACTAAAGGTGAGAAGAAATGCCGAATCGGTGAATACATTCCCATTAACAACCCAAGAGCAATAGCTGGGGCCACCCCAAGCACAAATCCCGAAAAGATACGATACAAACTGATTTTAATATGCATGAATAACTCGCCACTTGATCCCATTGTTACTAAAGTTGTCAGTATTTCAGTTGGTGGAGGAAAAAAGCGCGGATCCATAACACTTGTTCGCGATAAAATTTCCCATAGAATTAAAATAAAAATAGGAGATGAGATTGTTAATAAACTCTTCAACCTTTGATTACGCTGCCTTTTTTGCCACTCAGCACGCTCCAGCTGAACAGCTGAATGATTGTTTCCCATATCCTCACCACCTCTCATGCACTATGCTATGCATCCGCCCAGAAAGTGGTGATGAATTAGACAGACCATTTTGCTTAGAACCCTTCCTCTATCACGTTCTTTTACATATATTAATTGTGGCAAAACAAAAAAGTGAGGTGACAATCGAGATGGCAAAATATAATATTACACAAGATTATATCGACTACGGGGATTCCAGATCAGGTGAAGAACTTCAAAACGTGGAATATATCGTTAGTCATGATACAGGAAACCCTGGTTCGACAGCCTATAACAACCGGAATTACTTTGACCGTGTTCAGCCATTAGCTTCTGCGCATACCTTTATCGATGATAACTATATTTTGGAAATAATCCCACTAGATGAAAAGGCGTGGCATGTGAGATCTAACACACCAAAAGATAATATCCTTTATGGTGAAGATGCTAATGATGCTGCGATTGGTGTTGAGTTGGCTTATGGAAGCAATATTGATTTTCAGGAAGCCTATAACCGATATGTCTGGTACCACGCCTATTTAGTAGATAAATATGGCCTTAACCCTGACACAGACATTGTTGCCCATAGCACGCTTGATCCTCAGCGTCGCACAGATCCGCAAAATGCTTTGCACCAACACGGAATCTCATGGGGAGAGTTTATCCAGGATGTAAAAGATGTTTATCAAACTGAGTTTACAAGCAATGGGGATACAGCTGAACCTGAAGTAAAAGGGGCATCCGTGGAATTACCATTAGATATTGGTGATGAGGGCCAATTTGTGAAGGAAATTCAAAAGGATTTAATTCAAGCAGGGTTCCCCTTACCGGTCTTCGGAGCAGACGGGATCTATGGAGAGGAAACCCAACGTGCCGTCATGCGGTTCCAAAGCGCGTATGGACTACAAGTTGATGGATTAGTAGGACCTAATACACTCGCCAAATTAAAAGAAGTACTTGGATCCAGTTCTCCAGCTATAGATTTCCCTTTACCAGATAGAGTATTGTCGCAAGGAGCAGAGGGGGAAGCTGTTAAACAGGTTCAACGTGCATTAAACGAAATCAACTTTGATCCCGGAGTAATCGATGGGATTTACGGGCCAAACACGCAGGATGCCGTCCGCCGATTCCAGTCGATGTACGCAGCACTCGCTAATGACGGTATCTATGGGCCAAATACACAAAAATATATTCGAATGGAGCTAAATGACTGAGCTGAAATTTAAAAGGTGGTTCAACAGTAACGGGGTCGGTTACAGGGGAGAAAGCATAAAGTAATACACTATTTAAGGATGCAATTCACAATAGAATTCGCATCCTTAATTTTATTGATATCATAAGATTTCTCCCATTTTATACAGACGAATAACACATATAATCGCATACCAATTAGCGAGAGCACATAAATTTATGTACACTCGCTATTATACATTCCAATATGTATGATAATTGCTCTGTGATATAGTGCGATAAAGGTAATGACATTTCTACTTATATTTACTTAAGCATGTTTAGCATTTATTTCTTCTCTGATTCAAAAACCATTATTTTTGTATGTTGCATTTATTTGGTCACTCCCTATAATTCTTTCATAACTCTACAAATTGAATTTTAGAACAGTCGTTATGATATGGCCACAAGCGAAAAAGGACACGGAATACATGACAGCTTGCTATATATTAGCTGTTCCGATGATTTTTCAGAAGGTTGAACAGCATATAAATGATTATCGAATTCCTGTTGCGTGGATCCTTGATTACTTGGACTGGAAAGAGGAATATAGGAGAAATTCGAAAGTTACAGCTACGATGATTTGCACCCTGAACATGATGCGTGGATAGACCGAAAACCGTTTGATTTGTCTAGTTCAATGATACAACTAGGCAGATTTACTTTAAACATGTGGACCAGCTATGATGACTTCAATCTGATGAACTGCATGGCATCTTTAGACGGAAAAAATTATGAAGTTATTAAGTGTGCTATGGACATGAGAATGGGTAAGTTTAAGTAATCTGTTTGAAAGGGGATTTGCAACTGTTTCTACAAATAAAGGCGGTGTACCCAAAACAAGTATAGCTGTCAATCAAGCAGGGGTGTTGTAGATTAGTCAATGAGATAATAAAGAAGTATTTTAAAAGCGAGGGTTTTATGTGAATTTGTAAAATTTCTGGCATTAATTATTTTTAATAAGAGGTAATACTTAATATGTAATTCTTACAAGATAATGTTGTGTGCGGTTGGATTCATCCTTTACAGACATATAAAAAAGGCCTACCATGAAAGTATAAGCAGCTAGAACACAGCAGAAATTATTAACTAAACTAATTTAGGAGATGATTTTATGTCAATTCAACCATGTCCACTTTACGGAGACCATGAGATGGTTGCACAAGGTGGTTGTGCAGTGCGTAACAATGAAAATGACGATGTAATACCGTACTTTGATGTTTGGTTTAAGTGTGATTGCGGTGAGAAATTCGTTTGTGAAGGACGTCCAATGTGGAATACTCCAAGTAGCATAAGACATTATACCAGCGCCATAGAAAGAATAGAAAGATTGGAGTTTGCGTGGTGGATTTGGGTTGACCCTGACCTTATTTACTATACAGAAAGCACTGTATTAGATGGCTATGATTTTAGGTGAATTGTGTCACTTCTGCGTATTACTATCAAGGAGGATAAGTTATAGGGGAGGTATGTGAAAATGAAAAAAAAGACTAATGTATTTATAACTGTATTTATTGTTTTATTCTTGCTTGCAATCATATATCCTTTTACCAATTTGTCACTTCCGGACCCTCCTGTTCTAGATGTAAGTGCTGAAAACACAAAAATAGAAATAACGGATGGGCGTTTTTGTGCAATTGGTTTTCTAGGTTCCAAGTGCGTAACCGATGATGATTATGATTCCACGTTTGCTATGGGAATGAATCATGAACCAGTTGTTGTTTCGCCTGGTTCAAAAATAGAATTTAGTTTTAGCAAAGTTCCTAATGATGGTTCTGTAGTAGTTAAAAGAATTGAAGAAAAAGGGGAAAGAACACGTCTTGATGATGTAGAAAGTGTTATAGTTGCACCAGAAAAAAAAGGTGTATATGTTTATTATATTGCAGCTGAGTGGGATGAAAAAAATATGTTTAAAAACTATGCTTTTTCAATACGAGTAAAATAAAATATAAAATTCTATCGTGAACTTCTTTTATGACAGCTTATTGCTGTCTTTTTTATGCTTGCCCTGCTGTTCCAGGCTCTAGGTGGTTTAAAATTACACGATAACTCTACCCTTTCGCACTTAGAAAATCAAGGGTATGACGAGGAAATTACATAAAAGAAATATATATTGTCGAGATACTTAAATCAGACGAAAAGGTACAAACCAAGCATTAAATAATATCGAATGAAAGAGTAAGAAAACTGGAGGAAAAAGTTAATAAATGATGTTCAATCATCGGGCGCAGTAATTGAATAAGAAACTGTGTTTTTTATCAATTTGATGCTGCTATCGAAGTATATTACACTACAAAATACAGGGAAAAAGAAGTGTACAAACGTGAATTTTGTGGTATAGTAAACATAGAAGTATAAAATGTGCATATGATAATAAAGACCATCCATGCTGAAACATGGAACGGTCATAATAGACCGAACCCCATCAAGAGGGGCTAGGCGCATTCAAGGAAAATAATCCCTCAAAGGCCGTTCAAACCACATGAGGGATTATTTTTTATTTTTATCGGACATGATAAACGCAATTAGCATGCCAAATGAAACCATCAGCATTAGAACGCTTATTATATCCATAGGCGCCACCTCCCTTCTTGGAAATTCCGAAGAAGGTTACCAGTGCGCCATCCCTCATGTGAAGCCAGTCTATTAAACTTTATTAAACATATTGCTATCATCCTATAGTAAATTTCAATTAAATAAAGTGAATTCATTTTAAATTACTGAGGGTTATCTAAGCAATGATTGTGCCGCTGACGGGCTCGCTTGCTTAATAAAAAGTAATTTATAAATATTAAAAAATATTAAAAAAATATTAAAAAAAGGTTCTTCACCAAAATATATAGTTGACAAACTAGATATAATAGTGACCGCTGCGGAAAAACACTACGCTTTCCGTGGGCTTGAGCTCAGCCTCCTCGGAAAAAAGGGAGTTCGCTTTTTTCCTGCGGGGTCTTCCCACTGCGCTTTCCCACAGGAGTCTCCGTATTTTTCCTCCGCTAGCTAGTCTTATTATCATATTTATTCACTACTATCGACCATAGACTTTAGTGTTGACCCATTAAAAAAGGCTCAGATATAATCCGAGCCTTTTTGCTTGCTAATTATACTGCTAAAACTTCGTTAAAGAGGTTGTTCAAAAGGTCCGGTAAAAATGACACATCGAATTTCGTCGTTAGCTTGCTAATCCGTTGCTCATGTATTAAAAGCATACATTCCGCTACTCATAGCTACGCCGCCTCGAACTTTCGACGCACAGGACGTGCTAGTGTCGGCGTTACAACAGGACGTTGCGAACTTAGCCGACTCGGTCATTTTCATCCTCCTTTTTGAACACGCACTTAAAGCGCGTGCTAATTGTTATTTCTACTTCGACTATCATTTTTCTCTCCCTAAACTGAACCCGTTAGTTCAACTGCACGCATTTACCGCAAGCATTTGAACCACCTTTTCACTTTATCCTAAGATTGCACGATCACTTTCAAATTGTTCTCCTCTAATCCGCTTGAATTCATGCAATAACTTTTCGATTGTCAGTTTCTGTTTTTCTTCCCCTTTGACATCCAAAATGATTTGTCCCTTATCCATCATAATCAGACGATTCCCTAGATCCAAGGCCTGTTGCATATTATGGGTGACCATTAATGTCGTTAAATTGAATTTATCCACTACATCTTTTGTTAGATTTTTAATTAACTCTGCACGAGATGGGTCAAGTGCAGCCGTATGCTCATCTAACATAAGAATATTTGGCTCGGTAAACGTAGCCATTAACAGCGACAATGCTTGTCGTTCTCCCCCAGATAGTAATCCTACCTTCGCTGTTAAACGATCTTCCAGGCCAAGATTCAGTGTTTTTAAGTAGTCACGAAACAATTCTTTTCGCTTTTTGGTTACCCCAATACGAAGCGTGCGTTTTTTATCACGTGCATAGGCCATGGCCAAGTTTTCTTCAATTGTCATGGTTGGGGCTGTACCTGCCATCGGATCCTGAAAAACCCTTCCAATAAATTTTGACCGTTTATATTCTGGTAAACCTGTCACTTTTTTATTACCAATAGTAACAAAACCCACATCTGGAATAAGTGTTCCGGAAATGACATTCATCAGGGTTGATTTTCCGGCTCCATTACTGCCGATAACAGTAACAAATTCACCCTTACCCATTGTTAAATTCACACGCTGCAGTGCCTTTTTTTCATCAGGTGTATTTTCATTAAATGTTAAGGAAATATCATGAAGATCTAACATGCTAAGCCCCCTCCGCTGTGGAACTGTTTAGTTCTTTTCGTTTTTGCCGGCGCCGCTTTTTTTCTTTTTGTGCCTTCATTATTTTTGGCGTAATTAACGCAGCTACAACAAGTAATGCGGTAATTAATTTCATGTCACCCGTTTCTAAAAACTCGACACGTAAGGCAAGTGTTACCACAATACGATAAATAATCGCACCACCGATTACGGCAATCGTTGTAATCGCGATTGTTCGTTTTCCAAATAGGGCTTCCCCAATAATGACCGAGGCAAGACCAGTAATAATCATCCCAATTCCAAGACCAACATCAGCAAACCCTCCATACTGGGCAACTAATGCACCGGACAAGGCAACAAAGGCGTTGGAAACACCAAGACCCAGAATGATTAATGTATCGGTGTTAGCCGATAAACTTCGTATCATTTTTTGATTATCTCCAGTAGCTCTGATCGCCAGTCCAACCTCTGTTTTAAGAAAATAGTCGGTCAATAGCTTAATTAGAATACTGACGAATATCATGAAAATAAGAATAGCCCATGTACTTGGAACTTGCGCTAAACCTATCGTTTTCATCAGACCATTGAGCGCTTGATCAAAACCCGTTCCTTTCCAAAATCCTTCAACCTGTGTAAAAAGGGTTGTTTCATTGAGAAGGGATAAATTTGGACGACCCATTATCCGTAAATTAATAGAATAAAGTGCAATCATCATGATAATACCTGATAATAATGGGTTTATTTTTCCCTTTGTATGAAGAACACCTGTTATACTGCCTGCTACAAATCCGGCTATTGTACCCAGAATCGTAGCTGTTACAGGATCTGTTCCATTTATAATCGAAATGGCAGCGACAGCACCGCCTGTTACAAAACTTCCATCTACTGTTAAATCCGGAAAATCCAATATACGAAAAGACAGGTATACACCAAGCGCCATTATCGCGTATATTATTCCTGATTCAACTGCTCCAAACATTGATATAAACACAAGATGTCCTCCCCTCTATTGCAAAAGATACAATTGGCCCCTCTAAGAAAGGGGCCAAATTCCTATCTCTTTATTCAGGCTCAACGAACTGAGCTTTTTCATCCCACTCTTCGTTCCATTCGATGCCTTGTTCCTCTGCTGCTCCTTTATTAATAAATAATTGCATTTTTGCCGGGTATTCTACTGGAATATCCGCAGTTGTTTTTTCGCCTGTTAACACTTCTACAGCCATTTCACCTGCGCGAGTACCAATTGTATGATAATCGATGCCGTATGTGGCAAAACCACCTTTTTTGAGTGAGTTTGGTTCACCAACAATCAATGGAATATCCTGATCATTTGCAACACCAATGACACTATCTAACGCCGACACAACAGTGTTATCCGTAATAATATACATAATATCAGCCTCACCTACAAGTGTTGTGGCGGCCTGTTGAACCTCAGCAGATGTTGAAACAGTACGCTCAGCTACACTCAAGCTTGAACCTTCAATTTCCGCCTTCACCGCTTCTATCTGGGATACAGAGTTTTGCTCACCAGCGTTGTAAATAAGCCCAACCGTTGAACCCTCAAAGTACGTATCGATAAAGTTGACCGTATTCTTAATCGCATCCGGGTGAAGGTCAAGTACCCCCGTAATATTTTCTCCCGGTTGATCCATCCCGTCTACTAGACCTGCTCCAACTGCATCCGTAACAGATGTAAAAATAATCGGAATATCCTGTGTCGCCTGCAATGCACTCTGAGCACTAGGTGTTGAGTTTGCAAAAATTAAATCAACATTATCCGCTACAAAGTTCTGTGCTATAAGACTTGCATTGTTTTGATCATTCTGTGCGTTCTGGAGATCAAACTCTGCATCCAGACCCGCTTCTTCGATAGCTTGTTTAAACCCTTCGTACGCAGCATCCAGCGATGGATGTTCAACAATTTGGGTAGCCCCTATTGTATAGGACTGTTTTTCCTCTTCCTGATCAGCGTTTTCGTCCGTTCCTTCCCCTGACCCTGAAGTTTGGTCACCTTCAGCATCTTCACTGGTCCCGCAAGCAGCGAATGTTAGTAAACTAATCAAAGCTATAATAAGAAAAGCTAGCCATTTTCTCCTCATTTTTTTACCCCCTGGTTATTCATTTTTTAAAAATATTCTAAAGATTTATGCCATATTATATCACAGAACAATTTGGATAACACTGTTTTTATGCATAAATTTTCATAAATATAAATAGCAAAAGCGTGAAGGTCGTTAAATCAGTATTTTTATGAATATTTATTCGTTAGAACATGTTGGTTACTCCACTTTCGCATCTATAGAATAAGCTCAAACAGCCATATTGGTAATCTCAGAACGTATTTAATTGTTGCCTTGGCAACATTAATAAAGGTTTTTTGTACACATAAGATATAAAATGCGACGTAATCTAGAAAAAATCTGTGTGCTAGGACACCGCTGCGGAAATACACTTCGCTTTCCGTGGGCGGCTGATGAGCCTCCTTGCTCCTACGTCGCTGTGTAGTCTCATCTAGGCCTCAGCTCCCACAGGAGTCTACGTGTATTTCCTCCGCTGTTGACTGGAGTAGAAATCCCTATAGACGAAATGTGTGACAGCACTACACTAGTCAGGGCGAGCGGAGGGCGGTGACTCCTGCGGGAAAAGCAACAGCTGAAGATCCCGCAGGAAGCGGTTT
>JBDNGJ010000042.1:0-13341 GCA_041689365.1 Virgibacillus sp. | reverse complement strand
TACTATCCTCTAAAAAGGGGTCTAATTTTGATAGTTTTATCATTTTCTGGAAATTAACGGGCAAAAAATGTGAAATCCAAAAAATTTGCGCCTAAACTATAAAAAGTGAATTAAAAAGGGTACTTTTTCAGTGGTCTCGAACCGCCCCAATGCTTCAGATGACTTGTTTCAATAATATTATGGGGAGATGATGAGTAAATGCTTTTTACAATTGAAGGTGAACAAATTACAAAGGTAGCTTATGAAAAAAGTATGAGGAAAGGTTGTTGTCGTTAAACAATGGGTATTACGACATTATAGTAGATGAATTGAATCGTGTAATTGATTCATCAGATGTTCATACATCAAGTTGGATTCCAGGACATAATTGGATGGGAACAGTGTATGAACCTATATGGGAGTCCTGTAGAAGAAGTGATGAAGAAGCAGCGAAGTTTTATGGGCATATACTATACAAGGTGATGATGGATAGACCACAAGTTTGGTATTTTGGTGATTACCCACATGCTAAGGTAAAGACTTATTTTAGACCTGAAGAATATAAACTTAACATGAGAAGTTAATATCTAATACTATAGACTAAACTGCACAACTTCGTGTTAGACATAATTAGATGTGTAGTTTTTTATCAAAAAGGGGCGAGTCTGATGTTGGAAGAGCACCCAGTTAAAAACTATGGATTAAATGATTTGGCTACGGGTTATTACATAAAAAAACTTGCTAAAGATTTAGAAGTTGACAATGCTACTGAAAAAAATTTGTCAATATTAAATTCAGAACTAGTAACTATTGAGGATTATGAAGCATTCTTAAAAGTAAAAGTAATACTTGAATATAGTGAATTTATAGAGCACATAGCTAGTTCAAGTATCAAAAGCAAGTTAAAACGATTTTATGGTACAGTTTCAGAAGTTGAAATTAGTAATAATGCAATAAGAGGAAAAATAATTCAATTTATTAATCAAAATTCACAAAGGATTTTTTCATCTTTAGAATATGACTTAAAAGATGAGTCACTAGATATTGCTCTAAAAAATTCGGGTGGAATAAAATCCTGGGAAAAGATAATTGAACATGCTAACGATTATTTATTATTTCATCGCTACGATGAATTATATCAAATCTTGCATAAAAAATCCCTTGATAAAGTAATTATACTAACTAAAAAACTCCTATTTCCGGTAACTTTTGATAAGTATGTAGAACAATTGGAAATAGCATTAAGGGTTCAGGGGAAACTCAAGGAGATATATGTGGATTTTCAAAGCGAACTTTACTCTCTCATTGAATCAAAGAGTTTTGATGAAAATGATAATATGACGAAGGTTAAGCTAATGAGGGATGTTTTGGGTAGCGGGATCTTAGGTATTAAGGGAGAAATGATGATACAAGAAAAGTTAAAAGAGGAGGAGGAAATATACGATTCATTACTTGAAGAAAACGGAACAGTTTATGAAATAACTTCTAAAGATTTTGCTTTGAGTGAGGAAAAATATAAGGACTTTAAAGAAAAGTTTTTCATCTTGACGTATATTGATTTGTATTCAGTGTATGAGATTATGCAATATGACGGTGAAAAACAGGGGATTCTTGATCATGTCACCTATATGAATGGGGTGAAACATGAAAAATATGGTAAGGTATCTTTTGCAATTAAATATAAAGATATGACAACACAAAACATCTTAAATACAATGCACATAATGAATAAATATGGTGATGAGTTTTGGGATGAGTTATCTCTTTTCTCTAAAGATATTAGTCAATTTACTGGAATAACAGATTTCCTCAAGAGTGATTTATTTAAATTAAAAAAATTAGTTAATAGCGAAGAATGGATGTTAGCCTGCTCTTTTATCACACAATTAATTGAACGGTTATTAAGAGAGTTATTTTTACAAATTATATTTGGAAAAAGTGGAATTTTTAATGAAGCCAGTTATACGTTAGGAAGCCTGTTAAATTTTAATGTCAGTTCAGACCTTAATAGGTTATTATTGTTGTTCTCAAAAGCAGAGATAGAGACAATTAATTACTATTTAATAAACAAAGAATACGGTTGGAATTTAAGAAATAGAATAGCACACTACAATATTAATTCGGAAGAACTCTCAATTGGAAACTTTTGTAGTCTTCTGCACATTTTAGTATTTATTTTGACTAAAATCGAATATCAGGGAGAAGCTTTTGAAAAGTAAAAGGAGCTGGCTTCTTTATTGTAAAGGAAGGATATCTATGAGACTATCCGGAATATCTAAAATTTCAGCTATAATGAATAAATTGGTTACGACAGTATCAGTTTCACCTCTTTCAATACGTCCTATATGATTATCGCTGAGGCCTGTTTTTTCAGCTAATTCCAGCAGCGTATAGTTCTTTTTTTCTATATTGCTGAAATTCTTGGCCGTAATCTATTAAAAGTTGGTCCTTGTCCATAACGATCACCCTTCTTAAGAAATATTATCCTTGTAGAAGGGTCAAATGCACACAACATATATGTGGTATTTTGGGTTATATTAGAATAAAAAGACTTTACTTAAAGAGGAGAATTTCAAGCAATCGCTTTTTGGACCAAAAGACGATGAGAGAAAGCGAAGTATTAAGCAAAAGGCTGTTATTCAAAGTGGGGCAACGTTGACATATTTTTTTACCAATGAATAACAAGAAATGCACCAGTAGATGATATATGAATACCAAGACACCTTCTGGTTGATTAAAGTTAAAAGCCAGCGTATTTTAAATTATAAATGTTATACTTGTTGGACTAATTTAATTAACTATTGAATGTAGTACAGATGAATAATTGAAAGGACATGATTAAAAATGGCAAACATATTTATTTCCGGTGAAATTCCGAATGTCGGTTATGAATTCCTCGCCGACCATCAATTGGATGTATTTAAAGAAGACAGACTGATTAAGGAGGAGGAATTACTAGAGGGTCTCCGTGAAGCAGACGCCTTGCTTTGTCCTCTTTCAACGAAGGTGTCAAGAGAAGTGATAAACGCTGCTCCCAATTTAAAAATCATTGCAAACTTTGGAGCCGGCTTTGATAATATTGATGTAGAAGCTGCCAAGGAAAAAAACATTCAAGTAACTAATACACCTGGAGTTTCTACTGAGGCAACGGCAGAGTTAACACTGGGTTTAATGACAGCTGTTACAAGACGTATTCCTGAAGGAGATCAGCTTTGCCGGACAGAGGGTTTCAACGGATGGGCACCACTTTTCTTTTTGGGAAGAGAGCTAACCGATAAGAATTTGGGAATTGTAGGGCTTGGTGAAATTGGTCAGGCAGTAGCAAAGCGCGCTAAAGCTTTTGGCATGAATATCTATTATACAAGCAGAACACAAAAAGATGCTGAATTAGAAAAAGAGATGGATGCAACATATCTTGCATTTGATGAACTAATACAAACTTGTGATGTCATAACTGTGCACACTTCCTATAATGAAGATACACATCACATGTTTAATCAAGGTACTTTTGCCCGCATGAAAAAAGACGCTTTTTTTCTTAACTTGTCAAGAGGACCTGTAGTGAAGGAAGGAGACCTTGTGGAAGCGTTGGAAAAGGAAGAGATTGCTGGTGCAGCACTGGATGTGTTTGAATTTGAACCAGAAATCACGGAAAGCTTAAAGACACTAAAGAACGTTGTAATGACGCCGCATATTGGTAATGCAACAATTGAAACAAGGGATGAGATGGCAATTCTTACAGCAAAGAACATCCTGCGTGTATTGAAGGACGAAAAACCATTAACACCGGTATATTGAGGATAATAATAGAATAATTTTTTGCGAAATTACTATTTAAATGAGGTGAGCTCAACTTCATTAACAATAAAAAAAGTCCAAGGAACCTTATCCCCTTGGACCTTCATAGATCGAACTTACGGACCTGGATTTTTCCAACAATTCCAGGTGCCTTTGTTCCCCTTATTTCAAGATGCCCTGGTAAACATCTTTTTCTGTTATCTCTCCTTGTTTCAACAATTCAGTTTCAATTCTTTTAAAATAACTTAAAAAAATACGTTCTTTGTAGAGGCGATGATTTCCCATTCGTACGATGTCTTTTGCGTATTCAGCACCAATCTTCTGTTTTATGTCGTCGAAGTTATCGATACTGTCCAGATAGACATCGAATATTTGATCAATCCTTCCTCCTTTTGGTCCATGCCCCGGCAATGTTTTCGTTTCCTCAAGGTAATGGATATCGATATTGTAATTTTCTTTAAAAAAATCGATAAGGTATTTTCCAGTCTTACCCAATGGAAGTGTCGCTCCTGGCCATACACAATGAACATAATCTTCCTTTAGTATATTATACAGAGGTAATCACTCCTGAAATTTATATTTTTGAAGGTACTCTGGGTCAGCTTATCCCACGTACTGCCTACATTTCATCCGGGCGACGGGTGAAATTGGGTACGCTTTTTACGCCAATCATGTGGATGTATGTGAACAGCAGTCCCTTTTGATGGACTTCATAATCTATCGCATGGGAGAACCAATATGTACCAGGTGCGCGCATGTTGTTGAACAGAATGTACCCTTTCATCTGATGAGTAAAAATGGTTGAAATTTCTTCTTTGGTTTTTTCAGTGTATTGCTGCACTATTTCACGGACATCGTTTATGGTTTGATAATTCGTTTCTTTTGGAGGACTTTCGAATTCGCCTTTTTTAATCCCTTTCACAAACATGTGTGTTGAGGTGACGATATGTATAGCCAGTTCCCCAAGTGACATGGCATCATCCCAAGGCCTGTAATTCACATATTCATCATCAACAAGCGCCAGCAAGTCATCCAGCACCATCCGATGCTGCATCCATCCATTCACAGCGCCATCCATTGCATTACTCATCTGAATCCTCCTCATTAATACTGAATTTACATTTAGTATAACTTCTATTGCGGTGAATGCCTATTATTTTGCCTAGAGTAGGCAGGGGCTGAGCCCAATGTCATCAAGCTAAACTAACAAAAACCTACAATTTACTAGTTATGATGCTTTTCCATTATTTCAGGGAATTAAAAGGGTCAGTCCCCCAGTGTGCTAGCTGCATTTCCCTAAAGAGTCAGCTGCTGTTCCAATCAATGAGCATTATAACACCAGGAGACCATCCAAGAAGCATGGGGACGAAGTGCTTGCTTTGTATTTTCTAATGGAAGTGGTTGAACCACCCCAGTACTTCTAAATGTTAACCTGAATAGAGAACGAGGAAGACCTGGTGGAGAAAACGTCTGACTAAATAGAAGCAAAGGTAGTACGATAATAAAGTACACTCTTCCTTTTTTCTTTTATGCCCACATAAAATCATATATAATATAGTTTGATCTCATATAGAATCAATGTGTACATAAACAAGGAGGAAATCTCTAGTGATCATTGCGATCATCATATTATTATTTACATCACTTTTCTTTTCGGGTAGTGAAACTGCATTAACCGCTACGAACAAGATGAAACTTCAAACAAAAGCCAACAGTAATGACAAAAAGTCGGAGAAGCTATTAAATTTGGTTTCTCAACCTGGTGAATTTATAACAGCCATTTTGATTGGGAATAACATTGCCAATATAGCACTTCCAACACTTGTTACCATGCTTGCGCTTGAATATGGAATCAATGCAGCACTAGCCTCTGCGGCGCTGACAATTACGATTATTATTTTTTCAGAAGTGATCCCAAAGTCAATAGCAGCAACATTTCCTGATCGAATAGCATATATTGTTTATCCGGCTATTCGATTCTTCGTCATTATTTTTAAGCCACTAACGTTTATACTGAATAGCATCACAGGATTCATCATAAGACTTCTATCCAAAGGACGGGAGAAAGATGTATCGATATCAAAAGAAGAATTACGAACCATGGTCGATATCGCTGGATCGGAAGGTACTTTAAAACAGAAGAATCACATCGTATTAAAGGGGTACTGGATTTTTACAATCTAAATGTAAAAGATGTACTCAAAACCCCGAGAGTGGAAATCGTAGCACTTCCAATTACGGCAACTTATGAAGAAATAAGAGACATTGCAATTCAGAATCCATATACAAGATACCCAGTTTATAAAGAGAATATAGACAATATTGTCGGTATTTTCCATTCAAAATACTTGCTATCCTGGTCGACTGAGCAGGAGAAGTCACTTCATTTATTTAGTGATATGGATCCGATGATTATTTATGAATTTCAACCAATCGAGTGGGTCTTTCGCAAAATGACAAAAGAGAAGAAGCACATGGCGATTGTCCTGGATGAATACGGAGGGACGGAAGGAATTCTTTCACATGAAGATGTTATCGAAGCAATGATTGGCTTGGAAATAGAGGATGAGACGGACCTTGAAGGTGATATGCTCATTGAAAAGGTTACCGATACAGAAATAATATGTGATGGTAAAGTTCCCCTCCGCCGACTAAATTCTATTTTTCATACAGAAATACCAGAAGAAGAGGGCGTTCTTGCGGCTTACCTGCTAAAAGAATTAAACGATTTCCCTGAAGAGGGAGATATTCTAGAGAATACCAATCTAACGTATAGAATATTAGAAGTAGAAGGAAGATCAATTAAGCGAGTACATATACTCAAATAACACACAAGAAGCACTTTCCCACTAGATGACAGGAGAGTGCTTCTTTGTTTAACTTTTGCTTCATATTACCCTAAACCCAATTCTTAAAATGCTGGGGAACGGTTATCTCGAACAATATGGATTATGTTAAATTAACTCCTTAAATGAAAGGGTGATTCTTATGAATAAGGAAAAGCAGAATTCTTTTAAAGAACAAGCGGTATCATTTCTAAAGCTTGTAGCATCGGGGAATGTAGATGAAGCATACCGGAGATACATAGGTCCAGAGTTCCGCCATCATAATGCCTTTTTCCGGGGCGATGCAGATTCACTCAAACAAGCAATGGAAGAGGATGCAACTGAGAATCCCAACAAGATATTTGAAATCAAACATGCTATCCAAGAGGGCGAGATGGTTGTGGTTCACTCCCATGTGAAACAGAATTCTGAAGACCTTGGAGCAGCTGTTGTTCATATCTTCCGTTTTCATGATGGTCATATTGTTGAATTATGGGATTTAGGTCAACCCATACCAGAGAGTTCTCCTAACAACAATGGGATGTTTTAATATGGAATTAAAAGGGTCAGTCACCCACTGTGCTAAAGTGTTAGCGTTATGGGGGACTGACCCTTATAAATTACTTCTCTAAACTCAACATAAAATTTATCAGGGTTTAACATGCCGAAGTAACCACTTCCCAACACTTTTTTCTTAATAGTATGATGTCTATTAATCATTTATACTAGCATATTTGCTTGCGTCATCTAATGGGAGGGGTAGTTAAAAAGGTCTGTCCCCCAATGTGTGGATTAGGCAACTGGGTTGTTCGCAGGAAGGAGATTGGCTTTTTAGTGTTTAAGTAAAGGTTAAGGGTGGATTAATGACAAGGGGGAAGTGTGATTAAAAGTATTTTGAAATTTTGGGTTGGGGTTATTGGAGTCATAGTTGCATTATCTGCTATCAGTTTACGGCAAAAAGAAAAGTTAGACTGGAGACATATTGTTACAATAAATATTCTGGGATAACGATTTTCATTTGCCTTTTTATAAATGCTAAGCAGTTAAAAATGTCGATTAAATAAAGGTAGGTGTAGGCTTTGGAATTATGGGTCTTCGTGTTGATTATTGTAGGCGGAATAATCGGTGTGGCCATCGTTTTTGATGTAATTGCACGGTTGAGAGGCAGGAAGATAGATATGAGCGGTAGCAGAAAATATAAAAAATCAAGAAATAAGCATAAACCGATGTTAGATCAGAAAAGTTACGACCGTGACAATCATTTTTGGTGAAAATGGAGTTGTACTTTAGACGCACGGGGACGGTTATGCTTTCTTTTTGAGGCGGGGAAGCGGCAGAAGCGTCTCTGGGCTTTTTCAAAATAATAGTCTGTAAACATAAAAAGTCCGTGGACATTATTTATCCACGGCGAGCCGTTTTTAGATGCGTGTTAGGAACTAACATACTCGTTCGTTGATGTTGCAAAAAATCTCTGATTTCTCCCTCAGTAATACCTAATTCTTTTGCTTGTTTGATAAGTATTATCCAATCTCGATCCAGTTGTTGTTCAGCCCCTTTTTTATAGTTAGTCATAACAACCATTATTCCTCCCCTCTCCACCAAGATGAGGCAGCTGTGCTATCTTAGGTACCCCTTAGACCACTAGCTTTGCGTCCCTTTCTTTCAAAAGGTTTGCCTTTACGCATCGAATTTCGGTATCCTGTGTTTATATTATATGTCCATATCACCCCATGATCCCATAGGCTATATGGAGATATGCCCAAGTAATTGCTATTTAAGTCATTATCATCATTTCTCGCTGTTGTACTACAGAATTAATACACAACCTGACCCCCGTGTGGTGGCTATCTACCTATCCCCTCGTGCGGACGATTGTTGCTGTTGGAATGTCCCATCGTTGTACCCATTGATATTAGGTTTGGAACAGTGGTTTTATTATAATTTTCCTCATCTGCTAAATTAAATACAATTATGTATGTATTTAATACTAGTCGATTACAATTTTTTTGTCAACTATCTATGAAACTCCAATTGGCGCAGTGTTTGGGGAGGTTAATTTCACCTTCTATAAATGATTATTTCTTAAATTTACTGCCAGAAGATAAGCGGCAATCAGTGTTGTTTCCATACTAACTGTTGTATAATAAGGCTAATGTTATTAAGTGTGGAAACAGTGAAAGGGGCCATCAAGCATGAGTAAAACAAAAACTAAATTTCAAATTCGTCGGGAAGAAACGTATGAGAATTTAATCAAGTTCGGTATTGAGCCGATGATGGGAAAAGGATTTGCCAAGACGAATATTAGTGATATTGTTGCAGCGGCTGGTTATACGCGAGGTGCCTTTTATTTTCATTTTAGTAGTAAGGAAGAGTTTTTCCTTCATGTATTGGAAGAACATGATAATAGGCGAGGCAGTTGGGCTGAAATCCCTTACCACTATCAAGCTCAAGAGACGTCCTTAGAATCATTGTTAAAGAATTCGATTTTTTCGTTGTGGCAAAATGTTTATGAGAAACCACTTACCGGGTGGCTTCTACTGGTTATTGACTTTTATCAAAATGCTAAGGACCTACCAGGTGTGAAAAAGCGTATGAAGCAACTCCATGAGAACTTTGAAGAGGATCTAATACTATTTTTACAAGCATTGAAGAAACAAGGATTTATTGATGCACATATCGATGAGAAGAAAGCATTATGGCAGCTTGTTTCACTCACGTACGGGTATTTAGTAAATTATTATATTTATGATTTGGATGATATTGATATCGTTGTTAATGCATATGTAAAAATATTGAAAAATTAACTGTTTTTACCATCATTTTTCAGGTTTTCTTCCTTCGAGTCTAAGTAAATAGAACGCCATGGATACATAGGTCATAAATAGTAGCAACAAAAAGACTGGTGTGGACAAAACATTTTGGACGAACAGGGGGACAAGGGGGGACAGGCACCTTGTCCCAGTTGAGCTCAAATTAAAGGGTTAAAAACCCCTCTATTTTATGCTTTATTATATCTATCGAGATAGAGCATGATGCCTGTTTTCAATCATGACGGGTGGGATCCTTTTTGACCGAGCAGAGGCTAATCTGTCTGCGCCCCCCAAAACTGTACTTAGGCCTTTAAGCCTGTATGCCGTCTTTCGTTTTTTGTTGTTCCATCTGGTAATGCGAACTCCGTCATGTTATCCAAATCACAGTCCATTCTCGCATTGTTACAGTCCTCTTGCCAGCGTCTGATAGCAACCTTTTCACCAGTCTGTTT
Organism: Virgibacillus sp.; assembly: GCA_041689365.1. GTDB lineage: Bacteria > Bacillota > Bacilli > Bacillales > Amphibacillaceae > Lentibacillus. The sequence continues at coordinate 3,477 of JBDNGJ010000042.1, read as the reverse complement.
GGACTCTTTCATTTTAGCTTCCCTTTTCGCCACATCTTTCTTTTTCTCAGCCAACACCGGTCCAGAATAATCCTTTGCTTGCTGATATGTAAATTCCTCACCCAATGCTTCAATCAATTCTTCATCAACTATTGTTCGCCAACCGCCTATTTTTTTGGCTACACCCAAACTCTTTAGTAAATCAGCTTCATGCCCAAAGATTAGATATCCACTTAATGCTTGTCCGTTGTGATAACTGACCTTGAATGTAGTAACACCATTTATTAAATCCTCTTTTAACTTATTTTCTCTATCAATTGCTTCTTGTTTTAATTCCTTTTCTATTGTTTCAATTGCTTTTAGTTGTTCATCTGTAATTTCAATTTCTTTAACCATAACTCCAGCAATTCTATAAGGTTTAAAAAGAATAATAGCTTTTTGTTCCCTGGACAGTTCCCTGACAGCTATTTTATCACCAGATTCTTTCGTTTTGATAATATAGTCATTCGTGCCATTTACAACAACATCAAGCATAACTTCCTGTTGATTTATTTCCTTTTTTATTTTTAATGTATTCTCCATTTTCCTCACTACCTTTCTGATATTTTATTAAGTTGAGAAAAACAACAATATACTGGTATAATCGTGGAATGTTAACAACTGACAAGACGTTATTAAAGCATAGTCCACTGTATAGCAATCTTCATTTATAGTAACATAAAATGAATCAGGTAGATAAAGGATATTACATCAAGAAACTGCTAGCAAGAATATCTACTAATAATATAGCTATTTTCACTCGATAACGAACTGGAGAGTCTCGTGAAGTTACTATTGGATTATTGTCGAGGATTACCTTCCGGGTTTAAGTTTAAAGAGGATAAAAATCGATAACTACGGACGCAGTGGTTAAAAAAGGCTGTAAAGCTGTTATATAATTAAAGTAAAGGAAGGAGCATGGATGAATGAATGTTACAGGAAAGAAAAGACTTTTGCTGCCGGTCATATTTGTACTTGTGATTGCCGGTCTAGCCGATCTGAAATATAAAGGCTTGTTATTTCGTTTATTGCGCGGTAACGCTCAATCCAGCTAAGCTTTGAATCAAACCGAAGCAAATTAAAACCTGTTATCCAGCTATCCAAAAAGAAAGCAGGCTTTTGCTACATAGATTAGTTAGACCACTCTATTCAATACTATATTCGTTCTTGCTCAGTAAAAAGTAGCATTTTAAACGGAAATTTTTTAAGAATAATATGCCACCTTTTTAAAAGGAGATTCGATTATTTAGTACAAGGAAGGGTTTAGTGTACGTCTATTCCGGATTTGTACTCAGTCATAGATTATCGGATGACACACTCTGCGTATAACTATATATTTGCTAGTATGTAGTCTGTTCACTTTTCAAGAAGTCTGAATCACTTTGTGATAGACTTTATCTGCAGTTATCTTACTGTTTATGTGCAACGAACTTTTCTATTATTTCGATTACCTTCAGTCTTGTTATTGCAAGGTTCCTAAATATTGACCATATGTTTATCCAGTATTATTTTATCGTAATTGTAACAGGAGTAATTGCCGCTATTATTTGTCCAAGGATTCCGTCTCTTTCGATTAAGATAAATACGTATTACGAGCCGGTAGGAAAACAAATAAATGAAGTTGTGCCGGAAGGAGTATCTAGTTTCCGGTGGGAGTAAAAGTCTATTGAAAAAGCAGAAGGGGTGGTTTTATCCACCCCCCAAAAAACTTCTTATTCTCTCATGCTTCTTTAGGTTGAATACGTAATCCATGGTTCCTGCTACTAACAAGAAGATAAATGAAATGGCAACGGTAAAGAATAATCCATTAGCGATGAAATCCTAAACAGAAATAATGATAAGTCCAAAGCAGACAACCAAAACACCACTGCCCCATAATTCGTCATCTTTTCTTCTCAAAATCCTGCTCCAAATGCGGTTATGATAGATCCACTTGTTAAACCTGCTAACCCACCTAATATTGCTAATACCGCTACCCAAACTTTCATTATCTATTTGACCTTCTTTTCTGTTAAAATGACCAATTAAAAGCCTTTACTTTTACTTCTTTAGCTTTCCCTTTAATGTCTGCTGGAATTTGAGGGTAACTTAATTCAAATCCCGCTTTTCCATCTTTATTCAAGCTGACTTGGATACTACCATTTAATGTCCCTAAGAACTTGCCATCCGCATCATATAAACCAGCAGCCAGACGAATATCATCTGCCTTTTTTTCATTTGGATTAATGACTGTCCCTGTTACGGTGTAAGCATTTGAATAATCATTTTTTCCTTCTGATAACTTCACATTTTCTGTGGTTAACATCATTGGCTTTTCACCCGTTGAACTGAAATCAATATTCGCACTTGCTCCTGTGACCTCATCTGCTGATTTAGCAGTATCTAGCCCTGTGGTCTCTCCAATATAAGCCGTTTCACCAGGCATTACTATACCAGGAACCGATAGAGCCATTGGAGCTGTTCCTAGAATCGTACCATCTTTTCCTTCGAAATTAATTTGAATACTTCCAATTGATGCAGGCTTATCACCTGTATTGGTGATTTCAGCAGAGTAGTTCGAATATACATTGTCAATACTATCTTTCCAAGCACCGAAGGTTTCCGTCTTGACTTCAATGACAGCTTCTGCCTTTTCCTCTTTCTGTTCTGGCTCTTGTTCTTTATTCTCTTGTGATGCTTGTCCATTATTTTCTTCCTTACTACTCATGGTACTATCCTCCGCACCACAGGCCGTTAAAACTCCGATTGATAATACAGATATACCTAATGCCTTTACTAATTTATTCATTTTCAAATCCCCCTATTTTTATTAGTTACCTTTGTTAAAAGCTTCTTCAAATTGATTAAACATTTCTTTTCCTTCTGCTTTCGTCGCTCTATCTTCACGAACTAACCAACCAATTTTATCTTCCATATACATCACATAAATGGTGATCGTCTTTCCTTCTTTATTGACTGCTTCCAATTTCACAACTTCCGCTTTCTCGCCTTTCTCTTCAAATTCAGAGCTTCCAATCGGAGTAATTTCCGTCAACGCATTTTTATCTTCAGGACTTCCTGCACCGAACATCAAAAAATCTTTCACATCTTTATGGACATTTTCTTTCATAAACGTCTGTGCCTTTTCCTTATCCTTTACGTTATAGAAAACATTGATGAACTCTTTCGCTAGTTTTTCATTCTCGGTGAATTCAGGTTTATTTTCCTTAACCTTTTCACCTGATGTACCACTTCCTGAATCCTGACCACACCCTGCTAACAATCCAATTGATAGCAAAAATAGTCCTAGAATCTTAGCAATCTTTTTCATGACTATTTCCCCCCTAAAATCTATTTTTTCGTACTTTCGTACGTAGTATCATTGTTCTACCTTATTTATAAAACGAAAATTTGTAAAGTTTTCCAAAAGCATTCCTCCCTCAACTATGGTACATCTTACGGACGTACATTGTATAGTCC
>JBDNGJ010000041.1:0-58755 GCA_041689365.1 Virgibacillus sp. | reverse complement strand
CACGTTCATCAACGGTACCACCAATGTAATAAGGCATTCCACAGTTAGAGAAGGCTACATAATTTCCTTTATCAAAGAGTATGATTTCCGATTCCTTGTCAACACGGCGAATCTGTGCTGCAACTGTTGCTCCACCACCAACACCGCCGACAATAATAATTTGGTTTGTCATTTTTATTCCTCCCATTTTTTAAATTCCCCTTAATCCATTTTACTAATCATTTATGAATAAAGCTGTTTTAAAGGTTTTAGGGGTCTATGGTATGTTTGTAATTAAACTGTCAGGACTGATCAATAGAAGGATGAAGTATTGCCACTCGGAATGAGGATTCATCCCCATGCTTAAAATGAGGGTTTTTTAGAAAACTTGGCTTATCGCCAAGTCTTAATGGCGAAAGCCTTAGTTGCACTCATGCAGTAAGAAAGTATTTATACTTTCTTATCTGCCAAGCAAATAACGGAATGAGGATCCGTCAACCAATTGAAGTGAATCCTCATTTCGCTAATAAATGGGTTTCCAACAAAAGACCCTATGAATACTATCAGCAACAACAAAAAGGCCATGAAAAAAAGATGCCATAATCGGCATCTTCTCATCATAATATTCCCAATGAACCTAAGAATACAATCACAATTGTAATAGGCACTAACCATCGCATTATCTGGAACCATAGCTGATACATGCTTGGTGACAAATTGTTGCTTGCATTGAATTCTCGCCTCATTAGCGTCCTATCCATCTTAAATCCAATGAACAGTGCGATCAATAAACATCCACCAGGCAATAATATATTACTCACGAGAAAATCACTTGCATCAAAAACTGTCAGGTTGAAAATTTTAAAGTTGGCCAAGGTACTTGAAGATAGTGCAGCTGGTATCCCTGCGATAAAGACAATCAAACCAGCAATCCATGCCACCTTTTTACGTGACCGTTGTTTATTAGCAGTAAAAGCCGACGTAATAATTTCCAGCATACTAAATGATGACGTTAATATAGCAAATAGGAATAATAATAGAAATAAGCTTAAAAATATTTCACCAAGAGGCATTTGAGCAAATGCTTCAGGTAAAACCATGAATAATAACCCCGGTCCCGCTGATGGCTCAAGTCCAAATGAGAAGACAACAGGGAAGATGGCTAAACCAGCCAACAGGGAAACGAAAATATTCATTATTGATACAGAACCTGCTGAAAACGGTAAGCTAACATCTTTACCTAAATAGGAACTATACGTGACCATTACCGAGAAGCCTACCGCTAAGGAGAAGAAGGACTGCCCCAATGCGTACAAAACACTTTCGCCGGTTATTTTGGAAAAGTCAGGCTGAAGGAAGAATTTCAAGCCTTCAGAAGCTCCTTCAAACGTGACGGAGCGAATGACTAGTATAATAAAAAAGATGAACAATAATGGCATTAATACTTTACTGGCCTTCTCAATACCGCCTTTGATACCAAATGTAATAACAACAATATTGATAATTAAAAATAATCCTAAACCTAAAATCGTTATCAAAGGATTTCCGGTAATCATACCAAATAATTGCTCATAGTTGGCGTTATCCTTAATTACTAAACCAGGAATGGACAATGCACTATAAATTAGTACCCATCCGCCTACTACACTGTAAAACGACATAAGGACAAATGATCCAAAAACACCTAATCGGCCAATGATTGACCAGCCACTCTCGGGTGCAAGCTTTTTAAAAGCACTAATTGCTTCTTTTTGTGCCCCGCGTCCGATTACAAATTCAGAAATTAATAAAGGAAGGCCGATGATAACTGTAAACGCAATAAAAAGTAGAAAGAAGGCGCCGCCACCATTCATTCCAGTCATATAGGGGAATTTCCATATTGCCCCAAGACCTACTGCCGCTCCTGTAGATGATAAAATAAAGCCAAGTCTAGATGACCACTGATCTCTGTCTGAACTCATATTTTGCCTCCCTTTTCTATCATGTTGTTGAGTATTATATCATTATTTAATCTATGCGCAATAAAAAATAGACTACGATTTATATTTTAGTTCTTAAATCCCACAATTCAGGGAAGAAGTAGTGATCTAATACTTGTTTCAGGTAACCTACTCCAGACGAACCGCCTGTTCCCGTTTTATGTCCAATAATCCGTTCGACCGTTTTCATGTGACGAAACCGCCATTGCTGGAACCAATCTTCAACATCGACCAACTTCTCTGCAAGCTGATAGAGCTCCCAATGGTCATTTACATTACGGTATACTTCCATCCAGGCCAGTTCAACTGAATCATCTTTTTCATATGTTTCTGAGAAAGCACGATTCAGTACATCTGGATTAATATCAAAACCTTTACGTGCTAATGCTTGAATCGAAACGTCATAAAGCCCTGGTTTATAATAGGCGTCTTCCAATATTGCATGGATTTCTGGATCCTTTTTATATATCTTAAGGATATGTGGTGTTTTATAACCCAAAACAAATTCGACCAAACGATACTGATAGGATTGGAAACCGGACGCATTGCCAAGTTTGTCACGGAACTCCATGTACTCAGCAGGTGTTAATGTTGATAGTACATCCCATGCCTTGATGATTTGTTCCTGTATTTTGGAAACACGTGAAAGCATTTTAAATGATGATTGCAGATCGTCCTTCTGTATGGAAGTGACAGCAGCTTTTGTTTCGTGAATAATCAATTTGAGCCAAAGCTCACTGACATGATGAATAATTATAAACAACATTTCATCATGATGCCCAGATAAACGTTTTTGGCTAGTCAGTAACTGATTTAACTGCAAGTAATCCCCGTAGTTCATATCTTCCATAAAATCGGTATGAATATCTCCTTCATTCGTGAAATTATTATCACTCATACAAATTCCTCCTTCAAGTAAGTGGTCTTAATACAGCACGAACCGGACTGGCATCAGCACCTGCAATAGCAAGTGGAACAGCAACTAGCTCGTAGTTTCCTGGTGTAACGTGATCGAGCATAAGGTTTTCGAGAATAAAGATTCCATTGTCATATAATGCGTGATGGGTAGCCAAATTCTTACTATCCGGAGCATCCACTGAAGGCATATCAACGCCGATCAGTTTCACGCCTGCTTCTTTTAAATGAGAAGCAACACTAGGGTCTAAATCCGGCATTTTATCTGGAAAACGATTCGGATTATTTGGCAGAGAGGTATGCAACAACACTCTCGAGATACCTTTGAATTCAAAACCTTGCAATGTTTCGGCTGTAATTTTTTCAACATGACTAACATCAATTACTTTTGCTTTTCCAATCGCTAGGTTTAAGTCAAGCTCATCTATCGTTTTTCCTTTTGAATCATAGTGAAAAGGTGCGTCAATATGTGTTCCTGTGTGTAAGCTTCCTGTCATTTGCCCGACATTCACTGATCCCGTTTGTTCTATTGAATAGGTAAGTGAATAGTTAAAGGGCGTGTCTCCTGGAAAGTGTGCCATATCATTTGTTAAAGGCTGTGAGATATCAATCCACTTTGGTTCTGTCATTATGCGATAACCCCCCGTTTGTTTTCATATCTTTTATAGCGTTCTTCCTTCATGATTTGTTTAAGAATATGCACAGTTTCCCACACTTCTTCAAATGTATTATACAAAGCAACAGGGGCAAGGCGTATTCCGTTGGGCGTCCGGAAGTCCGGTACGACGCCATCTGCTTTCAATGCTTTGCAGATCCGGGCAGCTTCCTTGTGTTCAAGGAAAACATGGCCACCACGTGTGATCTCATCTGTTGGACTAGCAACTGTAAAATTATAATCGGATAATTCACTGCTGATTAGTTCCATTAAATAATTTGTAAGCTCAAGCGATTTTTGACGAATCTGTTTAATGCCTGCTTCATTAAACATTTCCAGAGAACCAAGTAATGGTGCAGCACTTAATAAGTGTGGTGTACCAATTTGATAGGCACCTGCGTCATCAGCCGGTGTCAATGTATGCTCCATATCGAATTGTTTTTCCTTTGCAGAACTGAACCAGCCAGCAAGTCCTGGTTCATTGCCGAAATGTTTTTGATTAACATACAGACCCGCAACACTTCCAGGACCAGCATTTAGATGTTTATAGGTACACCAGAATCCAAAATCAACGTCCCACTCGGATAGTTGGTGTGGAATCGCTCCGATCGAATGACACAAATCAAAGCCGATTATAATATTGCGCTTATGCGCTTCCTGCGTTATCCGTTCCATATCAAGAATCTGTCCGCTCCGGTAGAGAATTCCTGGCAGTACAATTAAAGCTACATCATCAGCCATGGCTTCTATGATATCTTCTGTCTCAAGTGTATTTCCATTACTGCTTTTGACCTGAATAAGGTGTTCATCTGGATTATAACCTTTTAGCTTCAATTGACTTTTCAGAGCGTATATATCAGATGGGAAATTCAACTCATCTGCAAGTATTTTAGTTTTCTTTTTGTTCGGTTTATAAAAGCTTGCAACAAGCTGGTGCATATTTGTCGTTGTGGAGCCTGTAACAATTACTTCATCCTTTTTAGCTCCTATTAAAGGTGCGGTCATCGATCCTAATTTTTCGGATAAATAAAACCATGGATGTTCACCCTCTGTCCATCCATCAATCGCATATTCTTTCCACGCGTTGACGGCGTCATCCACCGCTAGTTCCGCCCGTTTAGAAAGGAGCCCTAATGAATTGCCATCTAAATAGATAGTCCCGTTTGATGTATAGAACTCCTTACGAAAATCTTTTAAGTTATCTTTTTGATCTAATTGGATTGCATATGTTTTCTCCGTCTTCATATCATCATACCTCATTTACATATAAATTTTTGGCAGACAGTTACGTTTGGCGATAATTTTTCTGATAGCCACCTTTATAATAACAATCATTAAGTGGGTTTGAAACTTAAATATATTGTTTATCGAATGGACAAGACTTTTGGATCATTTTAAATTCTGTATATTAAAAACAATTGCAAATTTTGAAATACTGATTTATAATTGAGTTGAATATGAAATAGCGTTTTACTATATGGAATGTGGAGGGGAAAGCATGTCCTTTGTTTCTGACAAAGTAAAGAATTTGCCACCCTATTTATTTTCAGCGTTTCAACAAAAGAAAAAGGAACTGGAAGCAAACAGCGTAGATGTAATCGACTTGGGCATTGGTGCACCTGATCTGCCAACTCCAGATTTTGTGGTTGACAGACTGACTGAGGAGTCCAGGATAACTGAAAATCATCGCTATTCGACCTATAGCGGATGCATGGAATTTAAGCATGCTGTAGCTGACTTTTACAATAAACAGTATGAAGTTGACTTGAATCCAGATACAGAGGTTATGGCTGTAATCGGGTCAAAGGAAGGAATAGCAAACCTAATGCAGGCTACTCTAAATCAAAATGACACGGTATTAGTTCCGGATCCTGGATATCCTGTCTATCGGACAGCTGTCCATTTAGCGGGAGGTGAAAGTGTTGCACTACCTTTAGATGCACAGAATGGCTATATTCCGTTATATGACCACGTGGAGGATGCCTCGATACAACGGGCAAAATTAATGCTGCTGAATTATCCAAGTAATCCGACAGCTGCAACCGTTCATTTAAGCACATTTTTGAAAGCGATTACATTCGCTAGAGAAAATAATTTGCTTTTAGTGCATGATGCCGCCTATGACATGGTTACCTACAATGGGTACAAAGCACCTAGTGTGATGCAGGTTCCTGGTGCGAAAGAAAATGCTGTTGAATTCGGATCGTTGTCAAAAAGCTATAATATGACTGGATGGCGTATTGGGTACATGGTTGGGAATAAAGAAGTGATTAAGGCATTAGCAACGTTTAAAAGTAACATTGATACGTGTCAGTTTCTTCCTATTCAAAAAGCAGCTGCTACTGCGTTGAATAGTGATTTTTCCGAAGTAGCCAAGAATAACAAGATTTATCAGGAGCGAATGGAGAAATTACACAAAGCCTTCCAGGAACTTGGTATCTATGCAGAGAAGCCGAACGGCACCATTTTCCTTTGGGCAAAGGTACCTGATGGCTTTTCGTCGCTGTCATTTGCTGACAAGTTGCTTGAGGAGGCAGGGGTTATCGTAACACCTGGTAGCGCATTTGGGTCACGTGGTGAAGGCTTTATCCGAGTTGCACTTACGGTGACTGCAGAGCGTTTAGATGATGTGATTGAAAGGATTCAAAAATTGGACTTCAAGGAGGTGACCCAAAAATGAAAAGTACAGAAGATGCAATCCGACGACCGAAAACTCAAACAGCAGCCCAAGCAATTGTGGAATGCCTGAAAATAGAGGGGATTTCAAATGTGTTCTGCGTTCCTGGTGAAAGTTATTTGCCTGTGTTGGATGCATTACATGATGAAGAGAGCATACGTGTTATAGCCGCAAGACATGAAAGTGGAGCAGCATTTATGGCTGAAGGCTATGCCAAATCAACCTTAAAGCCTGGGATTGTACTTGCTACCCGTGGGGTTGGAGCAGCGAACCTTTCAATTGGAGTTCATACTGCATACCAGGACTCAACTCCAATGGTTGTGTTTCTAGGACAGGTACATAGCAAGTTTAGAGGCAGAGAGGGATTTCAGGAAGTCGATCTTGATCGTTATTTTCAGCATATTGCCAAGTGGGCAGTGGAGGTAAATGATGCAAAGCGCATACCGGAAATTGTTCAGCGGGCATTTCGAATTGCCCAAACAGGAAGACCTGGTCCAGTTATCATCTCGCTGCCGGAGGATGTTCTCCCAGTTGAGGCTGCTATGCAATTTGGGCCTGTAACGGTTAAACCAAAACCAGTACCAGCCCAACAGGAAATTGACCATGTTGAAGCATTGCTTTCAACAGCTAAGCGACCATTGATTATTGCTGGAGGCGGGGTAAAAAGCTCACAGGCGGAAGAAGGTCTGGTAGCTTTTGCAGAAAAGTATACAATTCCTGTTATGGCTGCATTTCGCAGACAGGATGTTTTTCCGAATGATCACCCGTTATATGTAGGACATCTTGGGCTTGGGGCCAATAAAAAAGTGCTGCAAACCATAGAGCAGGCAGATCTTATTATCGCTCTCGGCACCCGCCTTTCAGAAGTAACGACACAGGATTATCAGATTATTAAACCAGACAAACAACTTATCCATATTGATATAAGTTATGACACAATCGGCAAGGTTTACGCACCAGATGCAGGGATTGTAGCTGATGTCGGCGAAGCAATACAAGTATTAGGAAATATAGAGGTCAATTGTGGATGGGGAGATTGGGTGAAAGAACGTCGAAAAGTACATGAGGAGGCAAGTAGTTTAAAAGTTTCTCATAATGACGTCATTAACAAGCATATTATAGCGTTGATGGAGACAAAGTTGCCCAAAGATGCGTTATTAACGAATGATGCGGGGAATTTTGCTGGCTGGCTCCATGCCTTTTATCCATTTACCTTAAAACATACGTATGTAGGGCCAACATCTGGAGCGATGGGTTATGGAATGCCAGCAGCTCTTGGGGCAAAATTGGCCTTTCCGAAAAAAACAGTTGTATCTTTATCTGGTGATGGGGGTTTTATGATGACCGCCCAGGAATTGGAAACAGCAGTTAGATACAATATTCCAATCATATGTCTTGTTTTTAATAATAACATGTATGGTACCATCCGCATGCACCAGGAAATTCATTATCCGAAAAAGGTTGTTGGAACTGACTTGGGAAATGTATCCTTTAAGGATTTGGCATTGAGTGTGGGTGCCGATGGTTATCAAGTCGCAACACTAGAATCTTTTGCTGAAGCTTTTGAAATGGCATTAGAAGAAGGCAGACCAGCAGTGATTGAGATTTTGACCGAAAAAGAACAGATTTCAGTTTCATCCACGATTAAGCAAATTCGTGATCGTGCTGCAAAATAGATTACACACTAATTTTAGGAGGTATTTATTATGGCTGAAACATTACTCAAGACAGAAAAACTTAAAAACTTTATCAATGGTGAGTGGATTGATGTTAATGAAATGACCGCGGTTATTAATCCGGCAAATGGAAAAACGGTTGTTGATGTACCTTTATCAGGCAGTGAGGATGTGAACACTGCTGTTAAGGCTGCTAAAAAGGCGCAAAAGGAATGGGCACAAGTCCCAGCACCACAACGTGCGGAAGTGCTGTTCCGTGTTGGAAACATTATGAAAGAACGTAAAGAACGGTTATCACAATTACTGACAATGGAGAATGGAAAAGTAATAGAAGAAGCACGAGGCGAAGTACAAGAGGGAATTGATATGGCCTTTTACATGGCTGGAGAAGGCCGCCGGATGTTTGGACAGACGACTCCTTCAGAACTGAAGGATAAATTTGCGATGAGTCAGCGTTGCCCGGTTGGCGTTGTTGGAATTATTACGCCATGGAATTTTCCAATTGCCATTGCGACCTGGAAGTCATTTCCTGCGATTGTCTCTGGTAATGCAGTTGTTTGGAAGCCGGCAACAGAGACTCCAATTATGGCATTTGAGCTCGCAAAGATTTTCGAAGAGGCAGGATTACCAAAGGGTGTTGTAAACGTCGTCTTTGGCAAGGGATCTGCAGTTGGTGATGCAATGGTTAACCATGATGATATTCGGGTCATTTCATTTACCGGATCAAATGATACTGGCCGAAGCATTGCAAGTAAATGCGGGGAACAGCTCAAAAAAGTATCACTTGAAATGGGTGGAAAGAATGCCGTAATTGTCATGGATGATGCGGACCTTAACCTTGCTGTTGAAGGTATTTTATGGAGTGCTTTCGGAACAAGTGGTCAACGCTGCACGGCATGCAGCCGCGTAATTGTTCATGAAGATGTAAAAGAAAGATTGGAAGAGCGTCTGCTTGTTGAAATGGAGAAGCTAACAATTGGCGATGGTCTTGATGAGTCAATAAAAGTAGGGCCGATCATTAATAAAGCAGGACTTGAAAAAATTAAAAAATATATTCAGATTGGAAAAGATGAAGGAGCAAAAATGCTGGCTGGTGGCTATGTGATGGATGATGGTGATCATGCAAACGGTCATTATTTTGCCCCAACATTGTTCACAGATGCCACAGCCGACATGCGTATTTCACAAGAGGAAATCTTTGGGCCAGTTGTTTCATTAGTACCCGTAAAAAGCTTTGAAGAAGCAATCGAAGTAAATAATGGCGTGGAATTCGGATTATCAAGCTCAATTTTCACAGGTGATGTCAACCGTGTATTTAAAGCACAGCGTGACCTTGATACAGGGATTGTTTATGTCAATGCTGGTACAACAGGAGCGGAGATTCATTTGCCATTCGGTGGGACAAAAGGAACCGGAAACGGACACCGTGACTCTGGCGTTCAGGCGCTTGATGTATTCACTGAATGGAAAGCAGTCTATGTGGACTTCAGTGGAAAACTGCAGCGCGCTCAAATAGACGTTGAGTAGTAAGAAAAGCGAATGCGACTGATCAGCGACGTATGGAATGCGCCCGCGCATCGCGGGTGGGTCGACGTTGCCGCGCAAAGCGGCGGTCTTAGTCGATTTTCCTTTTCACTGAGATAAAGGAAACGCGAAGAACGTAAGCAAATCGACGTTGACTTATCGTAAAGAGGAGAAGGGAACCCACTAGTCGCTAGGACCCGTAGCTAGACAAAGAAAAACGGACGGCTAATTGAAATGCTATAAAGGTGGGTATTAACTATATAAAATCTATACAGGGAGTGTGAAGGATGTATGAAAATAGGTGTATTAGGATCTGGATTAATGGGGAAAGAAGCTGCACGTGATTTAGTAGGAAGTGAAGGTGTAACTGCTGTAGGATTAGCAGATATTGATTTGGAGAGAGCGCAGCAGGTTTGCGATCAATTAAATTCTACTAAACTGACAGCTTATCAGGTAAATGCCAGTGATGAACAGGAATTGGCTAACTATATGCGCCAGTTTGATGTGATCATAAACGCCTTATTTTATTCGTTTAATGAAGTTGTTGCAAAAACAGCAATCCAGGTTGGAGTTAATTCAGTAGATTTGGGCGGTCACATTGGTCATATGACAGACAAAGTTCTGGCGATGAAAGAGGATGCGGCAGCTGCGGGAGTTACTCTAATACCTGACTTGGGGGTTGCTCCAGGTATGATTAACATTCTGTCTGGTCATGGCGCAAGTAAGTTGGATAAATTGGAAGAAATAAAATTGTATGTAGGCGGGATACCGCTTAAACCAGAGCCACCATTTGAATATAACCATGTATTTTCCATGGAAGGTGTATTTGATCACTATACAGATCCATCCCTTATTGTTCGTAATGGAGTGAAGCAGGAAGTACCATCGTTAACTGAGGTTGAACGTGTTTATTTTGAAAAATTTGGACCACTGGAAGCCTTTCATACATCTGGTGGGACATCTACATTATCAATCTCATACCCGAACTTAAAGACGCTGGAATATAAAACAATCCGTTACCCAGGTCATGCCGAGAAGTTCAAATTACTTGTTGACCTTAATTTGACACGGATGGATTATCAGGTAGATGTCAACGGACAACAAATTAACCCAAGAGAGGTATTGCTAAAAGTTCTTGATCCAATTGTCGATTTAAAGGAAAAGGACGATGCAGTTTTATTAAGGATAAAAGTTTCTGGTGAAAAAGATGGAAGACCCAAGACATATGAATACGAAATGACGACATATAAAGATAGAGTAACCAATGTGACGGCAATGGCTCGAGCAACAGCCAATACCATTTCGGCAGTTGCACAAATGATTGGAAATGGTACAATTTCTAAACGAGGTGTATTTCCTCCAGAACAGTGTGTCCCGGGGGAAATTTATATGAAGGAAATGGCAAAACGTGATGTAAACATACTGGAATCGGGCAATACAGAAAAAGAGCATGTAAATATCTAATAACTTTGTTGAGGTTGTCCCACATCAAATGAGGCAACCTCATTATGTTAAATATTCCAGTAATTTATATGATATAAATTAGGATGCAGCAAGGAGATTTCGGCATGAATCAAAGTGTGATAAAAGCATTGAAACTACTAAATTATTTTACAGTGGAGACACCAGAATTAACATTGAAAGAGATAACCAACAAGGCTGATATTCCAAAACCAACAGCATACAGATTGCTTTCCGCCCTAGAATCCAGTGATTTTTTATATAAAACAAAGGAAAACGAGCATGACAGCAGGTACCGATTAGGGTTAAAATTACTTGAGCTGGGACAAATCGTTTCCGATCAGTTGGAGATAAGAGCGATTGCTTTGCCATTTATGGAAGAACTGGGACAGGAAATTAATGAGGCTATCCATTTGGTTATTTCAAGTCAGGATGAAGCGACGTATATTGAAAAAGTGGACAGCTCAAGAGCGTTGCGTCTGTATACTAGAATCGGGAAAAGCTCACCACTTTATGTGGGGTCGGGCCCTAAGATGCTACTTGCTAATATGCCACGTGAACGGCAGGAAGAAATATTAAGTAACTCCGAACTGTATCGATTAGGTGATCACACCCCGATCGATAAACAGCAACTTATGAAGCAACTGGAAACAATCTATCAGGATGGATATGCATACAGTATTGGGGAGCAAGATGCAGATACGACAGGGATTTCCTATCCAATTTACGATTCCCGGGGTCAAGTTATTGCTGCACTAGCTGTTAGCGGTTTATCCAGTCATTTTGAAGGAGATAACCTAAAATTACTAAAAAATAAAACAAAACAATCTGCCCAGACCATTTCGAGAAAATTAGGTTATCGCGGGTCAGATTTATAATTTTGAGGGGATCTGAATTGTTATGAATACAGTCTTTATAGCTGGCCATGCCAGGCTGCCATCCGGAATGGCTGCAAAAAATATGTACGAAACTTTAACTATTACTGCTGAAATTGACAAAAAATACGGTGTGATTGTAGCAGCTAATTGTACACTGGCAACGGAGCATGGAAGGCAATTTGTACAGCAATTGCTTAGAGGGCATAGCTTGCAGGATGGAATTGAAATGCCTGTTGAGGAAGTAAAAGAGCATTATTTAGGTAAAGCTGGGAATGCACTTGCATCTGCATTGAATGATTTATATAAGCAGTATGAGCACTACTTGGGTCACTGAAGTGAGGCCGGGACAAAAGTGTTTTAGTCATATTAAATCCGAACTATAATTCAAAATTCTTGAAATAGAATTCGAATTAGTTCGGATTTATTGTTGTTGCAGATCAGATATATGATGCGAAGTAACTGCTAGAATAATCTCTAAAAACCTCTCGTCCCGACGTCCCGGGTCGCTGCGGGCGGATGCGCACCTTAGGGCAACGCTTCAGCTTCCTCGGAAGCCAAAACCGCTTCCTGCGGGATCTTCAGCTGTTGCTTCGACGAGCAGGACGCTCTAGTGCCGGCGTTGGTCACAGGACGTGACCGGTTTTAGCCGGTTCCCGCAGGAGTCACCGCCCTCCGCTCACCCGGACTAGTGTAGTGCTGTCACACAATTATTCTGTACCGATTCCTACTCCAGTCAACAGCGTAGGAAATACACGTAGACTCCTGTGGGAGCTGAGGCCTAGATGAGACTACGCAGCGACGTAGGAGCAAGGAGGCTCATCAGCCGCCCTAGGTGCGCGAAGTGTATTTCCGGAGCGGTGTCATAGCACTCAACTAATTTTCCATGTTACCTCGCAGTTTATATAAACGACGTATTAGATCAATCATTGAAAATGAACATTCTATACATCCTATCCTGTTATTATTCTTATTAAAAAGTAAAAGGTTTTAGTTATGTTCATATCTCAAAACTTTATTCTATGCCCATTGATACATATTTCTTCTCCAAAAATTCATCCATACCGTAGTGTCCGCCTTCTTTTCCAACACCTGATTGTTTAATACCACCAAATGGAGCCTCAGCAACTGCTGGAAATACATCATTCACACCAACAATTCCATATTCAAGCTTTTCAGAAACCCTGATTGCACGGCTTGTCGTTTCGGTGAAAATATAGGCGGCTAATCCGTAATCGGTGTTATTTGCATTTTGAATTGCGGTCTTTTCGTCTGTAAACGTTTGAATTGGCATAACTGGGCCAAATGTTTCTTCGTTCATAATGAGCATTTCATCTGAAATGTTTGATAGAACAGTAGGCTGATAGAAATACCCTTCCATATCGCTAGACCATTTATTACCGCCTGTCACAACAGCTGCGCCTTTTTCAATAGCATCATCAAGATGTTTCTGAACCTTTTCCGATGCTTGCTGATTGATTAATGGACCAAGGTCCGTATCGTCAGCCAGGCCGTAGCCTATTTTGAGCTTTTCGACTTTATCAGTAAGCTGCTGTGTGAAGCTGTCTTTAATAGATTCATGAACATATATCCGATTAGCGCAAATACATGTTTGGCCATTATTTCGAAACTTGCTTGCTAATGCAAGGGTGGTTGCTTTATCAATATCTGCATCGTCAAAAACGATAATCGGTGCATGACCGCCAAGCTCAAGTGATAGTTTTTTAACGTGATCGGCACTTTCCCGCATTAAATGTTTTCCGACTTCTGTTGAACCAGTGAATGTTATCAAACGGACTTCTTTACTCGTAAGCATCGTATTTCCGATTGCTTCTGCATCTCCAGTCACTAAATTCACAACACCATTTGGCATGCCTGCGCGCTCAAGTATTTTGACAATTTCGATGGCTGATAATGGTGTTTCTGGAGCTGGCTTTAACACGATGGTACAACCAGCAGCTAAAGCAGGTGCTATTTTTCTGGTTATCATGGATGCCGGGAAATTCCACGGTGTAATGGCGCCGACCACGCCAACAGGTTGCGGAATGACCAGTAGTCGCTTTGATTTATTAGAAGAAGGAATCCATTCTCCGTATGCACGACTTGCTTCTTCGGCATACCAAAGTAAAAAGCTTGCTGCACCTTTGACTTCACCTTTTGCTTCTTTAATTGGTTTGCCTTGCTCAGTTGTTAAAATTTCCCCTAATCGGTCGACTTCTTCAAGCATAAGTTCATGCGCTTTGTATAATATGCGTGATCGTTCACGACCTGTCATTTCACTCCATAGTTGAAATGCATCTGATGCAGCTGTGATTGCTTCTTCAGTTTCGCTTGCTCCACCATAAGCCACCTTTGTTATTGGTTTCAGTGTAGCTGGGTTGTATATAGTATCCGTTTGCTGTGAATCTACAATTCGCCATTTACCATCAATAAAAATACTTTTTGTTTCATTTTCGAACATATGAGAGACCCTCCTTAAACTATTTTCCTTCCCAGGCTGGCAACATCTTATTTAACTGCTTATCCTGTCGATAACCCAATACATAATCTGCCTGCATTAGCGTATGGACTTCCCGGGTTCCTTCATAAATAACAGGTGCTTTCGAGTTACGCAGATAACGTTCAACAGGATATTCATCTGAATAGCCATATGCTCCGTGAACTTGAACGGCGTCGTCAGCTGCTTTGTTGGCGAAATCGCACGCCTGCCATTTTGCAATTGACGTTTCGCGCGTATTTCGTTTTCCTTCGTTTTTCAGTTCACCTGCACGATAAACGAGGAGGCTGCTCATTTGCAGTCCGGCTTCCATATTAGCAATCATGCGTTGAACAAGCTGGTGTTTTCCAATCGGTTTTCCAAATGTTTCGCGTTCATGGCAATACTTCACACTTGCTTCAAGACATGCTCTTATTTGCCCGACTGCACCAGCAGCAACAGTGAACCGCCCGTTATCAAGTGATGCCATTGCTATTTTGAATCCTTCTCCCTCTTCACCGAGTAAATTTTCTTTTGGAACCTTTACATTGTCAAAAAATAGTTCCCCAGTGTTACCTGCTCGAATACCTAACTTTCCTTTCGTAGCTTTTGAAGAAAAACCCTCCCATGTTCGTTCAACAATAAACGCAGAAATACCATGATGTTTACTGTCCTTGTCGGTATAGGCAAAGACAAGAAAATTATCAGCCGTATCACATAAGGAAATCCATGTTTTTTGACCGTTTAATATATAATAATCACCATCCTTAACAGCAGTGGACTGTAAAGCGGAAACATCTGATCCAGCACCAGGTTCGGTTAATCCAAAGGCGCCAACCTGTTCCCCTTTTGCTTGCGGAATTAAGTACTTTTCTTTTTGCTGTTCAGTACCCCATTGAAGTAAGGACATACTGTTAAGCCCGGTGTGGACGGAAACTGAAGTACGAAATGCTGTATCGCCACGCTCCAGTTCCTCACAGACAATTGCCAGTGAATTATAATCCATCCCACTGCCACCGTATCTTTCTGGAATACAGACACCCATTAATCCAAGATCGGCGAGTTTTTTCATAATGGAGGGGTCGAATTTTCCTTCGCGGTCCCAGTCAGCAATATTAGGCATTATCTCTTTATCAACAAAGTTTCTTACCGTAGTACGCAGCATCGTTTGTTCTTCTGAAAAATTAAAATCCATCTAATCATCTCCTAATTATTCGTTTTTGATATTCCTAATTGAGTTAAGATTTCATCAGTATGTTCACCAGCATCTGGTGGGTGGTGTTTTAGCTGAAAAGGTGTTCGTGAAAGCTTAAGTGGACTCCCAATCATTCGAATAGATCCTGCAGTCGGATGAACACTATTAATAAACATATCCCGTTCATTAAGCTGCGGATCGTTTGCTACTTGATCAATTGTCTGGATAGGTCCGCATGGGATATTATTTTTTTCGCAATTTTCCTGCCAGTATGCTGTTGATTTGGTTAAAAAAACATCCTGTAATAATGGAACTAGCTCATCCCGGTGTTCAACACGATTGGGATTTGTTTGAAATCGCTTATCTGATGCATATTCCGATTTCCCTAACACATTGCAAAGTCTCTTAAACTGATTGTCGTTTCCAATTGCAATGACCATTTCACCATCAGCTGTTTTAAAAGTCTGGTAGGGTACAATATTGGCATGATGATTCCCAAGCGCAGTCGGAATTTTTTCGGCCATTAAGTAGTTACTGCCAATATTTACGAGAGAACTGACGGCAGAGTCATAAAGAGAAATGTCTAGTTTTTGTCCTTCACCTGATTGTGTACGTTCTAATAGTGCGCCCTGAATTCCGATACACGCATATAACCCTGTTAAAATATCAGTAATTGCTACACCCATTTTTTGTGGACCTGATTCTTTATCACCTGTAATGCTCATAAGACCACTCATCGCCTGTATAATAAAATCATAGCCTGGCATATCCTGGTATGGACCAGTTTCACCAAATCCGGTAATGGAACAATATACAATAGCAGGGTTAATTTCTGCGAGTGTATCGTAATCCAAACCAAATTGCTTCATTTTTCCTGATTTAAAGTTATTAATGATGACATCGCTTTCATTCACGAGTTTTTTAATAATTTCAATCCCTTCATCCGATTTTAGATCGACAGTTATACTTTTTTTGTTGCGATTGGCACTAAGGTAATAAGCGCTCACACCATTCTGAAAAGGAGGACCCCACTTGCGCGTTTCGTCACTCCCACCGGGTGCCTCTACTTTTATAACCTCTGCACCAAGGTCACCAAGAATCATTGTGCAGTATGGTCCAGCAAGCACACGTGACAAATCTAGAACCTTGATATTTTCAAGTGCTCCAGTCATTTGCTCACTCCTTTCTTAAATAAAATAAGCCACTCCAAAATGACTACAGACTACCCTGTAAGTCAATTTGAACTGGCTTTTACCTGTTGAATCAGAACTGGAATAGAACTGTAAACAGATTAGGCAGCATCATTTAATTCGTGCGTACTTTATTGATCATGTGTTTTTCACGCGGAGACGTTTATACATGATTCACTATCTATATAGTATTATATTCAGAAAAATTTGTAAATAGTTATCTAGTATTCTGTTGAAAAAATTTCTGTTACTACTTTTGCAATATCAATAATGCGTGTGATCTTATCAAATAAGTCGGTGATTTTCGAGAAGCGAGGCATGAATCAACAGAAGGAGAGGGTGAATCTGCAGAAGGAGAGGGAGATCTGCAGAAAGAGAGGGTGAATCAACAGAAGGAGAGGGTGAATCTGCAGAAGGAGAGGGAGATCTGCAGAAAGAGAGGGTGAATCAACAGAAGGAGAGCATGAATCTGCAGAACGGGAGCGTGAATCTGCAGAAAGAGAGTGTGAATCTGCAGAAGGGGAGCGTGAATCTGCAGAAAGAGAGGGTGAATCAACAGAAGGAGAGCATGAATCTGCAGAAGGGGGCAAGAATCGACAGAAGAAAGGTGTGAATCAACAGAAGAAGAGCATGAATCAACTCTCCTAATAGATCAAAAAACCGTGCCCATTGCTGGGACACGGCTTTTATCAGAATTATTTTGCTGCTTTTTGCAGTTTTGTTATCATTTTGAGTGCTCGTCCTGTTCCGATTGCAACTGATTCCAGTGGATTTGGTGCAATGTGTACAGGTACAATTATTTCGTCTGCCAGCCAATCTTTCATGCCTCTTAGCATGGAGCCACCGCCGGTTAGCACGATTCCTCGGTCAACAATATCTCCGCTTAGTTCAGGTGGGCAATTTTCTAATGTTGCGCGAATTGTTTCCAGAATTTGTTGGAGAGATTCTTTTAATGCGGAATAGACTTCTTTTGAAGAAACAGTTACGGTTTTGGGTAAGCCTGAAACCATATCGCGGCCGCGTACTTCCATTGTTTCCTCAGCATGCACTTCATTTGCAAATCCAATATCCATTTTAATATTTTCGGCAGTACGCTCACCGATTAAAATATTATATTTCTTTCGAATGAAATGGGTTATCTCTTCATCCATTTTATCTCCGCCGATACGGATGGAATTACAGGATACAACGCCACCGAATGAAATAATACCAACTTCTGATGTTCCGCCACCGATATCAACGATAACATTTGCTATTGGTTCATCAACAGGCAAATCAGCGCCAATTGCAGCGGCTACTGGTTCTTCTATTAAATGGACATGTTTTGCACCATAGCTTGTAACGGCGTTATGAATGGCACGTCGTTCTACTGTTGTACTTCCTGATGGTGTACATACAACAACAGTTGGTTTGCGCATGGACAGCCCCATTTTTTTACTAACCTTCTTCAAAAAGGCTTTAAGCATTTGGGCGGTAACGTCGTAGTCGGCGATGACACCATCTTTTAATGGTCGTATCGGCACTATATTTTGCGGAGTTTTACCGACCATTTCTTTTGCTTCTGATCCAACAGCTACAACTTGCTTCGTATTCATATCAATAGCCACAACAGCTGGCTCATTCAAGACAATTCCCTTAGTCTTTGAATAAATAAGTATATTTGCAGTACCTAAATCGATTCCAATCTCTGCATTAGATAACATATAAGCTCCTCCAATGATGACAGTTTTTCTCTATATCATTTCTATACTGTATCACAGTTTTTGGGGGTAGATAAAGAACTTACATAAATTGGCTCTAGCGCCAGTACAACAAGGAAAATTAAGTAACAATACGATTACAAATTACGTTTTTTTGTAATATAACTGATGGAGTTTTTGAAGTGTCAATAGAGATTTAATTGTAATATTTTCCTTTAGATTGAAGTTTTTCCTGATAATCGATGGAGTAATCTATCCTGAAATCTATAATCATAGGATTATTTATAAGAATACGTGTCATTTCTACTAGAATGGAAATGGCTACCAAAATTATTACAGGAAACACGTGGTATGATTATTTTGCAAGACAAAAACCGACAGGAGAGGTGTAAATCACATGTTTAACAAAATAATTGTAACAACATTATCCGCAGCACTATTATTCGGTGGAGCTTTTCAAACTTCTGCAGATGCATCTGCAAATACAGGGCAATCTCAGGATCAACTATATACGAAAGTATTTTACTCTATTAATGGGGAGCAAGCCTCAAAAGAGAAATTTAATAATCTATTAAACAACTATTTTAAAGACTTCCAAGTAAAATGGAACAAACAACAAAAACAGTCAGATGAACAGCCAAATAAAGAAGAGCAAAAACAGGAAAAGCCTGAGCCTAAGAAAGAACAAACTAAGAAAGAACAACCACAGGCAAATGAACAAAAACAACAACAGCCAGAAAAGCAAAAGCAAACAGATAATCAACAAGAACCAGAAAAGCAAGAACAGCCAGAGAAACAACAAGAGCAACCAACTGAGCAAACAGAAGCTCCAGCACCACAACAGCAAGAAACAACTAAACAACAAGAGCAGAAAGAACAAACACAACAATCACAACAATTAAATGAATTTGAACAACAAGTAGTTGAACTTACAAACAAAGAACGGACTGCTCAAGGTCTAGCACCACTTAAAGTTGATACTGAGCTGAGCAAAGTTGCGCGTGAGAAGTCTCGTGATATGTCTGCAAACAATTACTTCTCACACAATAGCCCAACTTACGGGTCACCTTTTGATATGATGAAACAATTTGGGATATCCTATCAAACTGCTGGTGAAAACATCGCAAGAGGCCAACGCACTCCACAAGAAGTAGTGAATGGCTGGATGAACAGTGAAGGTCACCGTAAAAACATCATGAACTCTGACTTCACTCACATTGGTGTAGGATATGTAGAGCAAGGAAACTATTGGACACAACAATTTATTGGTAAGTAAATAGTTTTTGAGAGACTGACTTCGGTCAGTCTCTTTTTTTAGTTAAGAAATCATCGCTTTTTTACTGCATAAGTTTCGCCATTAAAGCTTTGCGACAAAGTTTCTATTACCCCCTTGCGCTTCCATATTTCAACGGTATAATTAACTTGTTGGTATGAGGGGGATTATAAATGATTCGAAGCTTAAAAATATACATATACGCTATTTTTATTGTGATTGGGAGCGGGTTTAAACTGCGCAGGGCAAAAAAATTAGCTTCTCAATCCTATAATAAATCAAATGAAGAAAAAATATTTGCCGGACCAAAGATGGTTTCGCAAAAAGTGATTCAAAAAACAAAGTCGGACGTTCATGTATACGGACAAGACAAACTGCCGGACGAAGCTGTTTTATTTGTTGCTAACCATCAAGGTTTATTCGATATCCTAGCCTTAATTGGTTATTTAGGGAAGCCGATTGGATTTATTGCAAAAAAAGAGACAAAAAAGCTTCCAATAGTAAGTACATGGATGGAATTGATTCATTGTGTATTTATTGATCGAAGTGATCGTCGACAGGCAGTTAAGGCTATTAGTCAAGGAATTACATACCTTAAAAGTGGACACTCGATTGTTGTTTTCCCTGAAGGTACGAGGAGTCGGGGAAGCAATCTGAATGAATTTAAATCAGGCAGCTTACGATTGGCTACAAAGGCAAAAGTTCCGATTGTACCAGTAGCAATAAATGGCACCTACCAAATGATGGAGCAGGATAAAGGGAAAATAAAATCATCGACAATTACGATGACTATCACTGAACCAATTTATCCAAGTGATTATCAGGATAAAAAACATGGAGAGCTTGCTGCGAGTATCCAAACGACAATTGAGGAAACTATTCGTTTTAATGAGCCTAATAAATATGAAGAAAATAAGGCTGTCCATTAAATGGCAGCCTTATTTCTATATATTTGCAGTTAAGAATTTCTAGGAACTTCTGTTGCTGGTTCTTGCCGTTTCGGTAACTGTATGGCTAGCAGCATTCCTAATATACTTATAAAAACCAGTAATCCTAAAGCTAATGAAGGAGGGGACAAAAGTACTTTTACAAGGTATATTAATATAATTCCTCCCGCATGACTTGTCAGCATAACAAAACCAATTGCTGTACCTTGCTGACTCGCTTTGAACTGTTTTTCTGTCCAATCCATAATAATTGGAAAACCAGCAAGCAGGAAGAAACCGTCAGCAATTAGCCAGAATGCAATCCAAGGCACCCATTGCCAGATAATTATTGCTGAAAATGTTAATGCATTTAAGACCACCGCTGTAATTATGAATGCTCTTCTGGTATCTTTTTTAGCCACTAATGAAGGCATAAAGATAGATCCTGCGATGCCAGATAAAATCATTAAAGCCATTAATGGACCACTTGTCGTGCCTGCTATCCCATATTGTTCAAAAATAGGCTCGACCCAGGTGCTTAATGCATCGAATACGCCTAGCCCCATTGCCAGCAATCCACTCAGTATCCATAAGAATTTATCACGAAGCAGAACAGAAAGCCTTGGCGTATCTTCATTTTTTATCGTAACTGTATAGGTCTTTTCCCGAGCAAGTGTATACAATACCCAAACAGCACTTAACGCTGATGGGATTGCAAATATTGTTAACACTAATGTGAGTCCGCCATTAGCATATAACAATGGACTAAATAACATCGCAAATATTACGCCGAAGAATAAGGCAACACTCGAAATGGATATTGCCATTGAGCGGTTTTTCTCCGGGAAGTATCGGCTTGCATACGCCGAAATGGCATTAATGATGAATGGCTGACCAATTGACATAACAACCTGAACTCCAAGCTGCCAGGAATAACTTGTAGGGTCAGCTAATCTGGCAAGCGCGCCGATTCCAATTGTTAATGCCCCAAAAGTTAATGCAATTTTAAAGTGTGAGTCAAGCCATCTACCAGCAGGAAGTGCTACGATAATATAAATAATGGGGAATAATGCCGCTAACGTGCCCACATTACCTACACTTGTATCCATATCCTGTGCAGCATCAGTTGTTATGGGCGAAAACGTAACCCATAAAACTTGTGAGCTGAAGATAAGTAATGAATAACCGGTAAGGTGAACCCAGCGATTCATGCTATTCGACTCCTTTAGTAAAAGATTTAGTTGGTGTAAACAATTGATTGGTTATATAAAGGAAAGCTTCACTTGTGACTTCATGGGGTAATAAATGGAGTAGTTCATTGATGGATGCCATTTCACTTGGGAGGCTCCCGTCTACCTTTACTCCTGCAGCATGTAATAGCGTTGGCAGTATTTCACTTGGTACATCATTTTCCTTAAGCAGGGAGGCGACGTCATGTTTAAGGGATTTTCTTGGATGGGACTTTACTTGGTTAATGGCATCATTTAGCCCTTGGAAAAAATTATCTATTCGGTTAACAGGCGTAATGGTTAAGTGAATTGATGGCTGTGTGATACTATCACCTGGCTGGACTTGAATATACCACCCTGATTTTTTCATCTCGTCAGCCAGCTGAAAAATATCAATTGTATCAGAACCAATGGCTAACAGGCTTGCTTCAGGTTCTCCTAAAATATATAGATCATCTAGCATTATAAATTGCTGGGTAATTTCCTGCTTCGCCTGCCATATCGTTTCAGCTAATTTCGTATAACCATCGTCACCAATATACTTAAGTGTTGCCCAGCAAGCAGCCAGAGGACCACCGGATTTGGTCGACTGGATGGTTGTGTTAACAACAGGGTAGCCACTCCAATTGGTACAAGTATAATATTGATATTTTCGTAATTGTTTATCCCGATATAAAGTCACCGAAGCCCCTTTTGGTGTGAAAGCATACTTGTGCAGGTCAACCGATAGGGACGAAACACCAGGAAGATTGAAATCAAAATCAATAACAGGATGTCCCAGTTTTTTAAAATAAGCTAGTAAAAATCCACCAATACATGCATCAACATGCAGCCAAATTCCGTATTTTTCGGCCAGCAAGCTCAGTTCAGGAATAGGGTCGCTTACACCGTGTGAATAATTGACACTCGATCCTATTAGCATGATTGTATTTGGTGTTATTGCCTTTTTCATTTCATTGGAGTCAACTTTAAATGTTGTGTTATTGACAGGTACGATAACAGTGTTTATTCCCAGATAGTGTGCTGCTTTGTGGAAGGCTGCATGCGCAGTACTTGGGAGAATAATTTCTGGTGTTGTTATCGTTGGTTTATGCTCGCTTGCATAATCTCTTGCGGCTTTAACAGCGAGGATTATACTTTCTGTTCCACCGCTGGTAAAAGTACCAGCTATTGATGCTTGATCGTTCGAAAAGAGTTCAGCAATTTCTGCTACAATATTATTTTCCAGCTGTAATAAACTTGGGAAGACGGTGAAATCAAGCCCATTATGATTCATAAACATATTGTGTGCCTCTTTCGCTACTTTTTCAGCTTCAGGTAATCCGCTGTCATAAACATAAGCCCACACATTGCCTCCTTTCGGGTTGAGATCTTCTTGCTGGAGCTCAGTCAATGCTTGCAGAATACTTTCTCTTTTGTTCATTTGTCAACCTCCAATTGCAGTAAAATTGTTATACGTTTTCAGGAATCTTGTTTAGGGAATTCAAATAACAATGAAGCATGTAAGAAATTAGTCGTACCTCCCTCTATGATAAAGGGATGTTTTAGTAATAGAGAAATCCAGCTTTACTACCCACTAAAAAATTTACTATATATCTATGGTAGCATAAGAAAGAATATAATGGGCAATATTCTGAAAATAACTTTTACCGAAAATAAACTATTTAATAAAGACATACTACTTGATAAGAGGTGATAAAATGGTACAAGGTATAGCGAATTGGAATACGGAAGAAACAGAAGAATGGCTTCAAAGCTATGTTGATGATTGGGTAGCATTCTATCGGAAACATATAGATGATGGGGAGGTTGCATCCTATATTCCTGTTTTGCAAAAAGCTGATCCGGATGATTTGGGGATTGCAATAATTGGAAAAAATGGAATTAATATAAACTCCGGGAATGATGATATTCCGTTTACGATGCAAAGTATAT
This sequence comes from Virgibacillus sp., assembly GCA_041689365.1. Lineage (GTDB taxonomy): Bacteria > Bacillota > Bacilli > Bacillales > Amphibacillaceae > Lentibacillus. The sequence continues at coordinate 35,090 of JBDNGJ010000041.1, read as the reverse complement.
CTAAAGTGCTGAGCTTTATTGTAGGCTGTATGGAGCGGGGAGTAGCCTATATGCTGGATAGAGTTGATGTTGAGCCGGCAGGTGAAGCGTTTAATTCGATTATTCATTTGGAAATGAAACAGGTCAAAAAGCCGTTTAATCCATTGATTAACGCTGGAGCGATAACAGTTACATCACTATTGGAAGGTAATACTTCAGACGAAAAACTAAAACCAATACTTCAACTTCTCGAAGTTATGCTAGGCTATCGACCCGAAATAAATGTTGAAGTGTATGAATCAGAAAGAGATTCATCTATGCGTAATCGGGCGATAGGCTATTATTTATTGGAAATTGGCTTTCTAGAGTCTGATTTAAACATAACACTGGAGACTTATTTTAAACAATGCTCAATTGAAGTTACGATTAATGATTTAGCGCGAATTGGAATGGTCCTTGCTAACGATGGGGAAGATCCTGATACACAAGAAGAGATTATTCCAAGGCAGGTTGCCAGGATAGCAAAAGCACTAATGCTGACATGTGGAATGTATGATGCCTCTGGAAAATTTGCGACATATGTTGGTATTCCGGCAAAAAGTGGTGTTTCCGGTGGTATAATTGCTGCGGTTCCTCCAAGGGTACGTGATGAGGATTTACCTTTTCTTGAAGGTTGTGGAATCGGTGTTTATGGACCGGCATTAGACGATAAAGGGAACAGTATAGCGGGGATTCGTTTGCTGCGGCATATTGCTAAACAATGGGACTTAAGTATATTTTAGAGGGGGATTTTCAATGTGTGGACGTTATACGCTATTAGCTGATGAGCTGGAAATCTTGAATGAATTTGATATTGAACAAGCAATTGATTCATATCAGCCAAGCTACAATATTGCACCTGGACAAAATGTTTTGGCTATCATTCATGATGGGAATGAAAAGCGGGCAGGATATTTACGCTGGGGGCTTGTTCCTTCATGGGCGAATGATGAAAAGATAGGTTATAAAATGATTAATGCCAGAAGTGAAACAGCACATGAAAAACCAAGTTTTAAAAAACTTATGGCACGAAAGCGTTGCCTGATAGTTGCTGATAGTTTTTACGAGTGGAAGCGTGACGGAAAAGAAAAGCAGCCAAAACGAATTCAGGTTGATGATCGTAAATTATTTACATTTGCTGGCCTTTGGGACAAATGGGAGCAGGATGATAAAGAGCTTTTTACCTGTACCATCCTTACAAAAGAGGCAAATGACTATATGCAGGATATCCATCACCGAATGCCGATTATTTTACCTAAAAATAAAGAAGACGAATGGATTGCATCTGGTAAACAGCATCCAAACGAAATACATCAGTTTCTACAATCCGTTGAAGCGGAGAAATTAAAGGCATACAATGTTTCCAGCTATGTAAACACTGCTAAGAATAATGATGATGCATGTATTACGCCTTTAGCTGAATAGTACATATGGTAGCGGGTTCTTTTGGGAGAGGGCACATAATAATTAGCATAAATTTCTGCAGATATTTGAAGAACCCTATTTTTAGCGGAATGAGTATCCGGATTACTGATTTGGCGGATCCTCATTCCGAGTAGCAATACTTCATCCATTGGTACGAACATTCGATTTTAAATGTTCTATCAATAAAGCGGAACGTTATGTGTTTTATTAATTGTTTTCTCCCGTAAAACTAACCCGCTAATATAAAGAAGCATCCTTTCATTATGAAAGGATGCTTCTTCGCTTTTATTTGGTGTTTTCCGATTCTGTTTTTAAAATATTGATGAATGCATATGCTTTTTGTTTTGGTGCCTTAGTTAGAAGGCTCACCCCAATAAAGAGAATGGTGGAAATCAGCAGCCCCCAAATACCGGAAGCAAGTCCCAGTGGTTTTATACCAGTGAATTCAAGTATGAGAACAAGGATGGCTGTTAAAGATACACTGGAGATGACACCGGCTGCGGTTCCGCGCTTCCAGAAGAATGTACCGAAAAATGCCGGAACGCCAACAATTAATCCAGAAGATGCAGCAACTGACAATACAGCAATTAAATTTAATTCCAGTTCTGCAAATGCATACGCTAATAAAGCGATTACTGGAATGACGATTTTTCCAACTTGCAATTGCTTCTTATCATTTGGACGCTTTTTCAAATTACCATAAACATCACGGGCAAACATTGACGACAACGTCAGCATGATGGAATCAATCGTTGAGACGGCGGCAGCCAATATACCGACCATTACAATCACACCCAATACAGGCGGAACAAGGTCAGATGACAATAATTTTGGAGTTGCCAGGTCTGCTGTCGAAAGATCCGGAAATAATTGAAGTGCGGAAAAACCCCATAAGACCGATACAAAAGTGTAGATCAGACCAAACACAAGAAAGCCGATCAGCATTTGACGTAACCCTTTAATTGAAGATGGCATGAACATCCGTTGACTCACTTGGGGGTTAGACAAGCTAAAGAAAAACCATGGGAGTGTCATTCCAAGAAAGGTTAAGATATTAAAATAGCCATTACCAGGAACAGAAAGCGCATCTGGATGATTCGTTTGCAAGTTATCAAAGAATTGTCCGAATCCACCTAATCCATCGATGACTAACAACGCTACAATTGTTGACGTAATGATCATAATCACGGCCTGAAGTGAATCGGTCCACATAACAGAACGAATACCAGCTACATAGGAAAAAAGTATCGCCAGCACTGTTGCAATCACAACACCTGCTGTAAACGGAATGGCATTGTCTGTAATGCCTTGTAAAAGATATCCTACTCCAGCAAGTTGTACCGCACAATACGGAATTAGAAATAAACAACTAACGAGTGCAATTGCAGATGCAGCGGGTTTGCTTTCATAACGGTCGCCGACCATTTCAGAAGGTGTTACATACCCATACTTCTTACCGGCCAGCCAGAAACGCCGTCCGAATAATGCGACTAGTGAAACACCTGTAAAATAAACAATTTCAAAACCAAGCGCGCCAACACCACCCTGATAAGTCAGTCCGGCGAGACCAACCATCATGAATGCACTGTACGTCGTTGCGCTATAACTCAATGCTGAAAGGATGCCGTTCATTTGACGACCCCCAAGGTAATACCCTGACATATCCGTCCTGTCACCACGACGAGACTTATATGCAACAAATAATGCTAAAATAATATAAAGTGCAATTCCCCAAATTACCATATTAGTGTTCAACTTACTTCCCCCAATCCTTTGTAACCATGAAATTTGCAATGATGATAAGTAATCCGATAATCCCCCATAAAAGGAAACTGCCATACCAGGCTTGAACACTTGACAGAGCCGTGTAGGGAAGGACATAGGCTAATAATATTAAGAAAACAATTAGAACGCCCCACGCAACTTTTGACTTATTATGTTTCATTACGGTAAAACCCCTCTCCTTGTGAAATATTGAGCAAAAATAATAACACTATGCTAAATAATTGTATTGTTCACCGGTACAATATTTACATGTGTCTTTACACTTATGTTTACACATTGAAACCGAAAAAGCAATACTTTTTTCACTTTGGGCTTTATTTTAAAATTTGTTTAAACTCCATCAGATAGATTCATCTTCACAGTGTTTAGGGTGCCCGCGAAAAGAGAAGTCATTTCCGGAACGGTGGTGTAGTACTCATATGAATCTGGAGCTACTGGCCTGAATACATTGGGGGTGAAATAAACTTTCAGAAACATTCCTTTAGCAATGTCCTAAATTTCTCTGTAAAAATAAATGGTGTCTGATGCATGATAGGAACTTGTTCGGTATAATGAAGTATATGATATGTAACAGGATAATTTTAGGGGGATCTATATGAAAGAAGAAGGGAATAAGGTACTTGGTGAAAAAAGAAGACGTTTGATCTTAACGTGGCTTAAAGACAGTAGTGATCCGATGACAGGCAAATTATTAGCAGAACGGATGAATGTCAGTCGCCAGGTTATCGTACAGGATGTTTCCCTTTTAAAGGCAAAAGGTGAACCCATAATTGCTACCTCACGCGGGTATGTTTATTTTCAGGAGAATAAAAAGAATCCTAAGGTCCAGAGAGTAATAGCGGTTTGTCATCTGTCAGAAGAAACAGAGGTTGAGCTTTATACACTTGTTGATCATGGGGTGTCGATTCAAAATGTAATGGTGGAGCACCCTATTTACGGAGATATTACTGGATCATTGATGTTAAAAAATCGCCGTGATGTTGATGCTTTTCTTGATGAGATGAAACAAACAAAAGCTGCTTTACTATCCCAACTCACTGAAGGTGTTCACTTACATACGATTGAGGCTGAAACACAAGTCCAGCTTGATGAAGCTTGTGAAGCATTGCGTACCAAAGGGATATTGTTAGAACAATAAGGAAAAAAGCGTATATGACATTTTACTTAATCAGCAAACAATAATTGATTATAATACGAATGAAGGGTAGGATGAATATGATTCGCGTTTTATTTGTGTGTTTAGGAAACATCTGCCGTTCCCCGATGGCTGAAGCGGTTTTTCGTGATTTAGTTGATAAGGAAAATTTAACTGGTAAAATTGAAGCTGACTCAGGAGGAATTGGTGACTGGCATTCTGGAGAACCGCCTCATAAAGGTACCAGAAAATTGTTAGATAAGTATCAAATAGGGTATAAGGAATTAAAGGCTAGACAAGTTAATGTTAGTGACTGGAGAAATTTCAATTATATCATTGCGATGGATGAGCAAAATAGAAAGGATATGCAAAGTCTAAGTAATAAAGCTGGGAGCGCCAAGCTGGCTAAGCTTATGGACTTTGTGGAAAATCCTCGGGAAGGAAATATACCAGACCCTTACTATACAGATAACTTTGATTACACATATGAATTAATTTCTGAAGGCTGTAATGAATTATTGAAGTATATTAGAGAAGAGAACAACATATAAGATAAAAGGAGCGATACAGAATGGGCAAACGAAATGTTTTATTTGGAGTATTAATGGGTGCAATTGTAGGTGGCTTAGTTTCATTATTAAATAATGATGCAAGAAATTATACAAAACTAAAAATGAATTACGCTAAAAATAGGTCAGGCTATTATATGAAACATCCATCAGAGGCGGTCCGAAGCGCCAGGGATAGTTTTGATAAGTTCAACAAAGAGTTTGCAGATGGCGCAGAAAATGCGATCAATGCTTTAGAACAAGTAGAAAACACCTTAGACAAATTTGCGAATAAAGATCAAAAGGACTTGGAAAGCAACCTGTAAGTATTGATATAAGGTGGTTAGAATTTGAAAAGGAGTATGGCATTTTTAAAAGAACTTTATCATCGGATTACGGAAGATGATATATTTGGATTATCAGCTCAGTTAGCCTACTTTTTCTTATTATCCCTTTTCCCTTTCCTGTTGTTTCTAATGACTTTAATTGGTTATTTGCCAATTGATCAATCAACTGTAATAAGTTTTATTGAAACATACGCACCTGGACAAATTACAGATTTGATCAATCAAAATGTGAGTGAGTTGATGAATGATCAAAATGGACAATTACTCTCGATTGGTATTATCGGTACGCTTTGGTCAGCATCGAATGCAATAAATGCAATTATGCGAGGGTTTAATCGAGCCTATGATGTTGATGAGGATCGTTCTTTTATAGTTTCCCGGCTTATAGCGATTGTGTTAACAATTGCAATGGTGCTTATAATTTGTGTGGCATTCTTATTGCCTATTTTTGGGAAAACAATTGGCGTATACATCTTCACATTTTTTGGGTTATCTGCTGGTTTTCTGAGTGTATGGGAAACATTGCGTTGGGTTGTTTCTTCTGTCGTATTTTTCATTGTATTAGTAGCGTTGTATAAGCTTGCACCCAATAAACGAATTTATTTTAAAAATGCAGTTTGGGGTGCGCTTTTTGCAACGGTAGGCTGGCAGCTAGTCTCATTGGCATTTTCTTTTTATGTAAGTTCAATGGGAAATTATTCAGCAACATACGGTAGTTTAGGTACTGTAATAGTACTGATGATATGGTTTTATATATCTGGAGTAATTATTATGATTGGTGGAGCCATTAATGCAATCCTTAAAAGAGGAATAGGACATAAAAATACAAAATAGCTATCACGAGTTTGTGATAGCTATTTCAATAAGCGCAATCCATTCAAAATAACTAGAATAGTACTTCCTTCGTGACCGATTACACCTAATGGTAAATCAACTAGTTGTAAAAAGTTTGATGCTATTAATAATAGAATTACACTTAAGGAAAATATAACATTTTGTTTTACAATTCGGTTCATACGGCCAGATAACTGAATGGCATTTGTTATTTTTGGCAAATCATTTTTCATTAATACAACGTCAGCTGTCTCGAGTGCTACATCGGTTCCTTTCCCCATGGCAATTCCAACATTTGCACTTGCTAATGCTGGTGCATCATTTATTCCGTCCCCAACCATTGCAACATTCTCATAATTGGCTCGAAGCTGCTTTACATGATTCACTTTCTCCTCTGGAAGGCACTCAGCAATATAATGGTCTATCCCAGCCTCAGCAGCAATTGCTTTAGCAGTTGTTTCGTTGTCCCCTGTCAGCATTATTGTATGCACACCGTGCTTTTTTAAAGTTTTTATCGCTTGTTTTGTATTGTCCCTGATTGTATCTTTTAGTGCGTAAAGCGCTACGACTTCATCATTTGCTTTGACGAATACAATGGTTTTACCTTGTTCAGCAAGCTCCTTTGCAATGCCACCCTGAAAGTTGAAAGCGTCCTGTTCACCAACAAATCCAGCTTTACCAATTTCCCATTTTTCATTATTTACATAAGCAGAAACACCATTGCCACTCACTGTTGTAACATGCTGAATATCCATACCATTTACGTCTGTAAATTCTGCGCTATAGGCGGTAATAGCTTTTGCCAATGGGTGAATGGATTCTTTTTCAACAGCTCCGGCGATAGCTAGCACGCTTTTCTTATCCCGGTTGGTGTGAACATATGTGTCCGTAACTTCAGGTGTTCCGTTCGTTAAAGTACCTGTCTTGTCAAAAGCTATTGCTTTTATATGACTTAAATTTTCAACATGAACACCGCCTTTAAACAGTACCCCATTTTTAGCGCTGTTTGAAATAGCAGATAATGTTGCGGGCATAATCGAAGCTACCAAGGCGCAGGGTGACGCAACAACTAGCAGAATCATTGCCCGGTAAATACTCTCTGATAATGACCATCCAAAAACGAAGTAGGGTAAAAACATCATAATGGCAACCACTGCAAGAACTACTTTTACATAGGTTCCTTCAAACCGTTCGATAAACAACTGTGAAGGGGATTTTTCCTCTTGAGCTGATTGAACCATTTGAATGATTTTTTGAAAAAGCGTTTCATCTGCATGCTTGGTAATCTTAATTGATATGGATCCGTCCAGTGCCACTGTCCCTGCAAAAACATCATTGCTGTCTATTTTACTGACAGGTACTGATTCTCCAGTAATAGCACTTTCGTCGATTGACGTTTCCCCTTTGACTATTTCACCATCTGCAGGGATTCGCTCACCTGCACGTACCAAAATGATATCATCAACCTTTAATTCAGAAACGGGAACGATTTTTTCCTGGCCATTTGTAATCCTCATCGCCTGTTCTGGCTGTAGATCCATAAGTGACGATATTGCCTTATCACTTTTATTCAGTGTATATGTCTCAAGAGCTCCAGATAATGCAAAGATAAATATGAGGATGGCACCTTCAGTCCAATATCCGATGGAGGCTGATCCGATAGCAGCAAAAATCATCAGCATTTCCACATTTAAATCTCTATTAGCTATTGTTTCCTGAATTCCTTCTTTTGCTTTAGCATAGCCACCAATTACAAAGGCAATCAGGTGCAGAACAACCCATGCAGTAGAGGAAATGGTACCTTCAAGTGACCATGTGATTAGAATTAACAAACCGCTAAACAATGCAGCAATTAACTCGGCATGTGCAATAGAACGTTTAAGCGAATGTTTTGTGAAAAAGGATTTGAATAAATGTGGCTTTGGTGGAAGCAGGATTTTTGAATTTGTTGTCATTTTATTAACTCCTCAGATTATAATAATTATAAATTAATACTTGTTATTATTTTAACACTGGATTAAATAAAGTCAAGTACAAAAATACGTCTGGTAAAACAGTTCTAAAATTATATAAATACAGAACCGATTTTTGTTGAAAAAATAGTATTATACTGTTACAATCACTATAAACTTTTATATGTAACACCATTAAATAAAATGGTGATGGGAAAAGGAGTGTAGTTTATGTATATAAAGAAGTTAGTATTTATGTTACTTGCAACAGTATTTGTATTGACAGCCTGTGGTAATGGTGACAGCCAAGAAAAGAGCAACAGTAATTCTGAAGATAGCAAGTGGGCTGAAGTTCAAGAATCAGGGGAATTGGTTGTTGGTACATCCGGAACTCTTATTGCATCATCCTATTATAAGGGTGAAGGGGAAGGTAAAAATCAATTAACTGGTTACGACGTAGAAGTTATGAGAGAGATAGCAAACCGGCTTGACCTTGAAGTATCCTATGAAATTATGGGAATTGATAGCATGCTTCCAGCTGTTAAAAGTGGAAGAATCGATGTAGCTGCAAACGATATTGAAATAACAAGTAGCAGAAAAGAGGAATTTAATTTTAGTAATCCTTATAAATATTCTTATTCCACGATGGTTGTTCGTAAAGGGGATTATTCCGGGATAAATTCACTTGAAGATTTGGAAGGCAAAGAAGCAGGTGGTGGTGCAACAACTGTTTACAGTGAGATTGCCAGACATTTTGGCGCAAAAGTCAGAACATACGGAAATTCACCTAATGAAGCTTATTTGCGTGATGTACATAATGGCAGAACTGATGTAATTGTAAATGACTACTATTTATCAAAATTTGGTGTTGCTGCATTTCCGGAGTTTGATATTACGCTTCACCCGGAATTAAAGTTTCATCCTACAGAACAGGCTGCGATATTACCAAATGGAGCAGATAAATTAACTGAAGAAATTAATAAAGTTTTAAAAGAAATGCGGGAAGATGGGACGTTATCAGAACTGGCGAAGAAGTTTTACAAAGAAGATGCTTCGAAACGACCTGAAGGTGAAATTAAAGAAATTGAAGGATTGGAACTATAACTCAATATGATTAATCTGAATGGCTTTGACTTTGGTGGAGTATTTGATGTTGAGTTGGCACTGGAAAGCCTGCCTTTTGTTTTAGGGGGGTTGCCAACTACCCTTGGCGTTTCAATAGCAGGTATGGCGATTGGTATGGTTCTGGGTTTGTTTTTGGCGTTAGGGCGAAATTCAAATAACTTTATATTGCGTTGGCCGTCCAGGGTGTACATTTCCTTTATGCGTGGCACGCCAATCCTGGTTTTTCTATATATATTATACTTTGGACTCCCATATGTTGGGTTTGAATTGTCGGCGTTGGTTGCCGCCTCGGCCGGCTTCGGACTGAATAGTGCAGCATTTATAGCAGAAATCAATCGTGCCTCATTGAATAGTATTGATAATGGTCAATGGGAGTCATCCAAAGCTCTGAATATAGGTTATTGGAAAACCTTAAGAAAAGTTATTTTACCTCAAGCAACCCGGACGGCAATTCCGCCGTTAACAAGTGTGTTTATGGACATTGTTAAAGCAACTTCCCTTGCAGCAGTAATAACTGTTCCGGAGTTATTTCAAAAGACGCAAATTGTAGTGGGCCGGGAATTCGACGCCATGACCTTGTATATATTAGTCGCACTAATATACTGGCCGATCTGTGTAATTATTTCATTCATGCAGGATCGTTTAGAAGCTAAATATAGCAGATTTTTATAGAGGAAAAGAGACATGAACATAACTTAAACTATCCATAATAACAGGATAGTGTGTTGAGAACGTTCATTTTCAATGGCTGGATTTAATACGTAGTTGATAGATGATGCGACGTACTGTGGAAAAATAATTTCAGTCTAGGACACCGCTTCGGAAATACACTACGCTTTCCGTGGGCGGCTGATGAGCCTCCTTGCTCCTACGTCGCTGCGTAGTCTCATCTAGGCCTCAGCTCCCACAGGAGTCTACGTGTATTTCCTCCGCTGGATTGTGTATTACAATTCTAAAAATAAACAAATGTTGTTGTGATGGGTAAGAGAAACTTTAAATCATTTAAATTAACAACTCCAAGGAACGCGCAGTTCTTTATAAATCCAACTGCAGGCTAATACTCACTTTCACCGACCCGGATACCAAGGCGGCATCTGCCCAATCTGATGTTTTTCCTTCTTAGTCACGGGCAACCTCGTGACGCTAAGAGCGCTTCTCCCGGGGTCTTTAGGCACGAACTATGTTCCCTATTGCTAAGAAGCAATGTCACGATAAGGATATAGTGAGAGCCAAACCCAGCGGAGGAAATACATGGAGACTCCTGCGGGAACAGCAACAGCTGAAGATCCCGCAGGAAGCGGTTTATGCTTCCGAGGAAGCTAAAGCGTTGCCCGCGGAAAGCGTAATGTATTTCCACAGCGATGCCAAGCACTCAGGTATTTATTGCACTACGTCGCATGCCTAAATCTAATCAGCAACACTAGACATTCACCAAGCCCTTTGGTGAATGCCATAGTTGCACTTATGCCGTAAGAAAGTAGTTATACTTTCTTACGGCAAAATAAATCCGACCTAATTCGAATTCTATCTCAAGAATTTTGAATCATAGTTCGGATTTTAATTTGACTAAAACACTTATTTCCAGCCTCTTATCTTTACGAACTATACTGAATTTCGGCATTCTTCTTTAGGAATGTTGCTGTTAGAATAAGCAGCAACATGAAGACAATCACATAAAAGAATGAAACTCCAGGGAAATACTCGAGAAATAGACCGCCTAAATATGGGCCGCTTATACTTCCAATACTAAACGCAATTCCTGTCATTAAATTTCCAGCTGGTAAAAGAGAAGCCGGTAAAATATCAGCTAAAAACGTGATGCTTAATGAAAACAATGAGCCGGTGAACATACCAGCTAAAGTAAATGTAATAAATAATGCCACTACTGAGTGTTCTAACGAAGCAGCAGCAAGAAAGCAAAAAATCCCAAAAGTTAGTACTGCTAATAAAATTTTTCTTCTTCCTAGTCGGTCGCTCAACATACCTAGTGGAATTTGCGTTATGACACTCCCGGCTGCAAAACAGGGAATAATGATTGAGAGCATTTCCACATCATGACCGATCCGTAAGCCATAAACCGGAAAGATACTATGTAATGTAGCTTCCAGAAAGCCATAGCCAAATGCGGGAAGAAGAGCAACCCAGGCTATTTTGCCAGTTTTAATAAAGCGGCCTAATGAGCTGGATGTACTGACCTCGTCCTTTTCAGGGAACTTGTTTCGCACAAAGAACATGGATGACCAGACAAGCATACTGAGTCCTGCCGATAATAAAAAAGGCAATGCTTGGCTAATCTCCAAAAAGCGTGTCATAAGTGGTCCTAATGTAAAACCTACTCCGAAAAACAAACCATAGAAGGCAATATTCCTGCCCCTGGATTCTTTTGCGCTCGTTGTTGTAATCCAGGTTTGTGTTCCGAAATGCAGCATGTTATCGCCAATCCCGATAGTGACGCGTAAAATAAACCAAAACCACAAAGACTGCCAAAGGGGAAACAGTGCCAATGAAATAAATACAAGCATCCCGCCAACAACAATGATTGGCTTAAATCCATACTTTCGCATTGGTTTTTCCATAAAGGGAGATGCTAAAAGCACACCAATATATAACCCTGTTGCATGTAACCCGTTAACAGATGACGATATCCCGCTTTGTTCCAGAATTATAGCTAATAAGGGAAGAATCATACCTTGAGAGAATCCTGAAATAGAAACAAGAGAAATTAATATCCAAAATCTTGTTCGCTCTGATGCCATATTTCCCCTCCTCCGATCTCATATGAATGTCATGTTCAGGTCCATTTAATGTAATTGTTTTCGCAAAAAAGGTCAATTCAAATACATTTAACTAAAAAGAAGTTATGATGCTTGCAAAAAAGGTTAAATATAAATAGGCTATCCATATATAATAAAGGAGTGATCTATAATGAATTTTTACTTAAAAGAAAATGGGATGCAGGTTGATTTAGAGTACGGACCACTTGATGTATCAGGTAATGAAGACTATGGTTTTCGGCCTTTTCAGCTAATGATTGCATCAATAGCAGGGTGCAGTGGCTCAGTGTTACGAAAAATTCTAGCTAAACAGCGAATAAAATATGAAGATTTATCTATTAATGCGGAAGTTGAAAGGAATCCAGAGGAAGCAAATCGGATAGAACGTATTGTGTTGTATTATGCTATTAAAGGCTACCATTTAGATCCTGACAAACTAAGCAAGAACTTAGCACTTGCAAGAAAAAACTGTTCTATGATTCGCTCTGTTGAAGATAGTATAACAATTGAGGAACATTTAGAAACAATTGAGTTAAGTCAGTAATATTAGAGGTATAATATTCATGTGTCTGAAAAAACTAAGCTAAAAGGAAAGGAATGGGACGCATGAAAAAAAGAACATACATCACAGCCTTAATTTTATTTGTTTTCGTTTTTTTACTTCCTTTTAATAGCTTGGGAAAGGAAGAGAAAGATTCAGAAAATGAATATGAAGTACCAAGTCATGTTTTGAATATATCAAAAGAAAACACTTTTCCTAATTCAACTGAGGATCAGGAGGTTGTTGAATCGAGCGGGTTAACAGAGGAATTGATTGGTGAGCTTGATATACCAATTGAAAATCCGGACTTGATAAAAATGCTCAACGAGACATCAATTAAACCATCACCAATTGCATTTGGATATCGTGGCATGGTTTACCTTGGTCGATGGCCTCTCAACTACAAATCAGATGAGACGAATATAAACTGGGAGTATCAAAAGATTAATACGAATGAGTTGAATAACATTGGCGGCGAATCAAACCAGGAAATGCATTATACCCAGAAGGAAAAAGAGGAAATTAAGGGTGCATTAACGAACAAAATTACAGACCCAGACGACATTAAAAAAATGATGTTATTAAAATCAAAAGAGAGCACAAAATTACCACTGTCCTATAGCACAGTAATTGGTAAAGGTACGAAAAAGGAAAATTCCTATAATGTACCAGCCAAAAAGTATGGACACTTGCAAGCCTATGCGCCTGCTATCAACGAAAAAGGGCAGGTGACCTTTGGAGAAGTTTACTTCCGATTAAAAGGGTCAAATAAATCACTTGTAATTAAAAATGTAACTAAACAAGGAATTGGTGCATGGATACCGATTCAGGATCACGTATCCTTCTCTTTTCAGCTAAGATAAGAGCAATGTTGTTTTGTGAAAACCCCTGAAACTTTTCAGGGGTTTTTTATCAACCGGAAAACGAACATATCAACCGGAAAACGAACATATCAACCGGAAAACGAACATATCAACCGGAAAACGAACATATCAACCGAAGAGAGCGAGCATCATCAAAAGCGTGAAAACTTTAATCGGAACTGGCACAGGAAACAGTTAGCAGAACGACCGACACAATCTAAGAATTTTATAAAAAAGAGGGTTGATTTTATCGCTTTAATACTTTATCATGATGAAGTATTAAATTTATGATAATAAAAGATAATGTAATAGATATAGAGAGGGGAAATCGAAAATGGAATGGGTTGTAGTTGTTTCAGTGCTTGTCATGACCATTCTAAGTTTGCTGCGGGTAAATGTTATCATTGCAATTATTGCAGCAGCTATTACTGCTGGCTTGATGGCTGGACTCAATATTATTGAATCAATTGAAATGTTGGTAAGCGGTATGGGTGGTCAAGCGAGTACAGCATTAAGTTATGTCCTGCTTGGAGCATTTGCCGTTGCAATTAGTTATACAGGAATAACGATGATTCTAGTAAATTACTTAATTCGAGTTTTAACTGGAAAGAAAACAATAACATTACTCGTAATTGCTGGTGTGGCATCATTATCCCAAAATCTTGTACCAGTTCATATTGCATTTATACCAATTTTAATTCCACCGTTATTAAAGCTTTTTGATGACATGAGAATGGACAGGCGTGGTGTTGCAACTGCTCTGACATTTGGTTTGAAAGCACCTTATGTTATGATTCCGGCTGGTTTTGGTCTCCTTTTTCACGAAGCAATTGTTAAAGGGATGAAGCAAAGCGGAGTTGACATAACAATTACAGAGTCAGCGTTATCGATGCTAATACCTGGTTTCGGTATGATAGTTGGTCTACTGATTGCTGTGTTTATAACTTATCGCAAAGATCGTGAATCGATTCCGGGAGCAGGCGGCGGTGAAGTGAATTTTTCCGCACCAAAATTGGAGCATGTTAAATTTAATAAAAGTCATTTCTTAACATTAATTGCGATTGTAGCAGCGTTAGCCGTTCAATTAATAACCGGGAATTTAATTGCCGGTGCATTAACTGGTCTTGTTCTCATGTTCATACTGCTTGTTGTGCCATTTAATAATGGGGATAAAGTTGTTTCGGATGGTATTTCCATGATGGGGACAATTGCCTTTGTAATGCTAGTTGCTTCTGGATTTGGAAAAGTTTTAACAGAAACTGGTGCAGTAGACGCATTAGTTGAAGTATCTTCTGGATTTCTTGGGAACAATAAACCATTAATAGCATTTATTCTACTGCTTGTTGGGTTAGTTGTTACAATCGGTATCGGATCATCATTTGGAACAATTCCAATTTTAGCAGCACTTTACGTACCAATTTGTATTGCAGCAGGATTCTCACCAATGGCGACAGCTGCATTAATTGGAACAGCTGGAGCATTAGGTGATGCAGGGTCGCCTGCTTCAGACAGTACACTTGGACCAACCTCCGGATTAAATGCAGATGGTAAACACCACCACATTTGGGATACGTGTGTTCCAACATTTATGCATTATAACATACCATTATTTATATTCGGCTGGATTGGCGCAATCATTCTTTAATATGAATAATTAACGATTAATATGGAAAAAGTAAGGAAGAAATGGGTGGGTTGTTATGCGAAAATATAGTTTTTCAGCATTAATTTTCATCTTGACTATCCTTACTTTTTTTCTGTATAGTGAGACGATTTTTGCGAGTAATGGCTATGGATGGGGATTTAAAAAGAATACTGAACACAAAATTCCGGAAATTGGCAAGTACGAGGAGATACTGGAAAAATATGGATCGTATTACGCGGATGACTCTGGGGATAAAGTACTTTATATAACGTTTGATAACGGTTATGAGGAAGGCTATACTGATGAAGTTCTGGATGTCCTTCAAAAAGAAAATGTTCCAGCTACATTTTTTCTGACTGGACATTATGTAACAAGTCAGCCAGATCTTGTTCAGCGAATGGTCGATGAAGGGCATATTATTGGAAATCACTCGTATCATCACCCGGATTTTACTATCGTATCAAAAGAAACGATGAAAAAGGAACTGGAATCTTTAGAACAGGCTGTATCTGAAGTATCGAATCAGAAAAGCCTTAAATATTTGCGTCCACCAAAAGGTATATTTAGCGAAAAGACGCTAAAGTGGGCAAATGAGTTAGGGTACATTCATATATTTTGGTCGCTGGCGTTTACAGATTGGAAAACCAGTGAGCAAAAAGGCTGGAAATACGCATATGAAAATATCATGAAACAAATTCATCCCGGTGCTGTAATTCTTCTCCATACCGTTTCATCAGATAATGCACAAGCATTGGATAAATTGATTACGGAATTGAAACGGCAAGGCTATACGTTTAAAAGCTTGGATCATTTAGTATTAAAAGATATGTTGCCAAAGGCTATTTATGGCTATTAATGAAAAAATAACGGTGCCCTAATTATGGAGCACCGTTATTTTTATAGCCATTAATCATTCGGAAGCTTTCGGAATTGATGGTGTAGTCAGTCTTATTTGCGGTAACGCGCTTATAACGTTTTTTCTTCATCTTACGCAAATTATAAATAACACCAACTTTAGTCTGCTGAATTTCTTTTACACCTTGAATGATAAACTGCATCGCAAAAATACTAAGGATGAAAGCAATCAGTACCCATGCAACAATCCAATATTTTCCTGAAGAAAGAGCATTCGTTGTTGAGCCGAGCATTCCTGACCATTCATAAGTAATCGATCTTGGTGGATCCCCAACAGCACCGAATGTCAGATTGGTTCCGCCAAAGAAGAAGTTGAAAATTCCTAAGTGCATAAAGATCAGCAGAACCTGAATGAATTGCTGACCAAGCAAGATTGTCATCCGCGGTCCGATATGTGGTAGTACATGCTTCCAGAAAATATGAAAGTTACTTCCCCCGAGAACACGGGCACTCTTGATAAATTCTGCGTTCAACACTCGCTTCATTTCATTTCCAGCAAGCACTGAAGTCAGTGGTACAACGAGTATGGTCAAAATAACAATTTCAAATAATATACGCTCAGTAAACGTGTAAGCGAACCCATTGAACTGCTCCATCAGGATTGGCCGGAGCAGTAAATATGCAATCAGACTTAATGGTAGAAAGTGAATAGAATCGACCGTCTTTTCAACCCAATTTTGCCGTTTTGGTCCCAGTCCAAATGAAAATAGTACTCCTCCGGCCATTCCGATAACTACTCGGAGAAAGGCAATGATCAAGGCGAAGATTAATGTATATTTGGCTCCGATAATCAGCATATCCGAGATGCTGAATCCCAATCTATCAGATCCCAGCAAAAAAGGATCTGGTGGCGGGTGCGGCGGTGTGCTTTCTATCGTAACACCATCTGCTTCGTATACTATTCTTGCTTTATCAATGTGATTATCGGTCGTTATGGAATAAAATGCACTGTAACTGATTATAACAATGAAAAATAAGCTTCCTATCACAAATTTCCAGTTCTTCATGTGCCTAAAAAACACCATGAATGGGACGAATACTGGTTTCCATGGCCGAAATCCAAATTTGCTCCATTTAATATTACGGTATCTCGCAAGCATTTCTTTGACAGAGAATAGAGATAACCTCCTTCTGGGAGGTGCTTCGTCCCCAGTAAAAGACATATCCTGCCCTGTCCATAAATCGCCCAACTGGAAGATTAAAAAGAAAGGTGTAAACAGCAAAATTAATGATACAGCAATTGTCATTGGTGTGAAACTTTCAATTATGAAGAAGCTGAATCCGTGTACATTAAAAATACGCTCGATAATAAACTGACTTGAAAGTGTTGCCCAAAGTATTATTTTTGTATGATAAAACGTTGTTGGAAGAATATTTCTTAATATGTGCCGGACAAGTACCCTAAGCTGTTTGATCCCTTTACTTTTCAGGAATATAACATAATCCTTCGTGAATTCCTCTTCAATCATCAACAGCAGAATCTTGAATAAGGAGACCATTGGTAAAATTGCTAATGTCACGATGGGTCCAGCATATGCTTTATCATCCAGATAGGTCGCAACCTGGAATAGTTCAATTTCATATGTCTGTTTAACATAGATAACAATCATCTGCAGAACAGCCGCTATGACGATGTCAGGAATAGATTCAAGAAAATCGAGAAGTCTCTTAACAATATGTAGTATTCTTTTAGGTAGAAAATTTGTAAAAAGGGCAAAACTGAAGGCCAGCACAAAACCAAGCAGCAGAGCGCCAATAAGTATTTGCATCGAATAAATAAAAGGCTCCCACAATGTTCCAAGCAGCGGAAATTCACCCCGCGAGTTTGGCACTTGATAAACCCAGGATTCCGGCTGAACGAATTTAACGAGAAATGTGCCAAGATCCTTGAAGTAATTCAGCGGATTAGACAGACCTGATGTCTGAAAAAATTGTGGAAAGACACTTATACAAATAATTCCGAAAACGCCAAGTGTATAGAAAAACAGCAGTTTAGCTAACTTTATCATTTGTTCCAGAGCACCTTTTTAGTAATTTAGTGTATCTAGTATACCCGAAAAAATGGAAGATGCATAGAGCTGTCATTTACAGCTCTATTACACATTAAGTATTGTTTTTTTGGATATACGTATAGGGATTTTGGTTAATAAAATTTGTGTCAGGTATTGTGTGATTCAGCCGGAGCAGAACACTCATTTTATTAATCACACCTGCCAAACGGTCCTCTTCATGTTCACTAATGTTAAACTCTATACCATAGTGGAATGTATCCCGTTTAGCCTCGTCTTTCCAGACTAATAACCCATCAAGCTGAAACTCCTCACCCATCAATTCAATATTGAAGGTAAGTTTGATTGTAGAATTAACAGGCAGCTTAAGTGATGAAATTATTTTTAACCCACCAAGACCAATATCCTCAACTAATACCTGGGCAGATCCCAAGTTGACCTTTTTCTCATTTACTTCAATAATAGTCATTTCACCAAGGGCTGGAGAAGGGAAATTAAGTCGGTAAAAACTTCTCCGTTCATCCTCAGGCGATTTATTTACTTTGGGTTTAGTTGGCTTAATATATCCTGTTTCCAGCATCTGTTCAAATGTGTCCAATGCAACGGGTTTAGAGAACAAGTAACCCTGTATTTCGTCGCATTCTTTTTGTTTCAGGAAATTAAGCTGTTCATATTCTTCAACGCCTTCAGCTATAACCTTCATATCCATGCCTTTTGCCAAATGTAAAACGGAAGAAATAATAGCGGTGTCCTTTTTATTCTCTTCGTTTATATTCTGGACAAAAACCTGGTCAATCTTAATTGTATCAGCATTAAATTCTCTTAAATACGTAAGCGATGCAAATCCGGTTCCAAAGTCGTCGATAGCGATTTTAACGCCCAATTCTCTCAAACCGTCAAGGGTGTTTAATACATTCTTTTCGCTCTTCAATAAGGACCCTTCCGTAATTTCAAGCTCGAGGAATTTTGCGGGTACATCATATTTATGGAGCAGGTCAGCTACAAATTCAACCAATCCTTTTTTCATGAACCGGATTGGCGATACATTGATTGAAATAGGGCGGACAGTATACCCCTTATCTTTCCACATCCGTATTTGTTTGCAGACATTTTCAATTACCCAGTCACCAATTTGATGGATAAGGTGATTTTCTTCAGCTAATGGAATAAATTCCCCAGGTGACACCATTCCCCATTCCTCGTGATTCCAGCGGATTAACGCCTCTGCACCTTGAATGACACCCGTCTCCGTAGCTACTTGGGGTTGATAATATACTTCAAATTCCTCTCTTTCAATGGCTTTACGCATATCTTTTTCCAGTACATATTTTTTATATGAGGTAATATCCCGTGTGAATGAGTACAATTGGTAATTATTTTTCCCTAGTTGTTTAGCGTGAAATAGAGCAGCATGAGCACTTTCAATTAAATTCAGCTTGTTATCGCCATCCTCAGGATAAAAGCTAATGCCAATACTTGTAGTTACATGCATTTCGTATTCCTCAACAGTGACTGGTTCTTCAATCGACTCGATAATTTTTTCAGCCAGATTGAAAATAAACTCCTTCGACGGATAATCTTCAAAGAGAACGATGAAGTCATTACTGCTGATACGGGCAAGATAGCTGCCATCCGGTAACGCTGATAACAATCTGCTTGCGACCTTTTTAAGGACCTCATCACCAATATGATAGCCAAGTGAATCGTTGATAAGTTGGAATCGATCCAAGTCGAGGTAAAATAAAGCAAATTGATTTGATTGTTCAGCCTTACATAAATTATCTACTTTTTCATATAGGCTGCGCTGATTTGGAAGAGCTGTTAAAGTATCATGCGTTGCAAAATGTTTCAGCTGTTCCTGCATTTCAATTTCTCCGGTTGCATCTGCAAGCATTCCAAATAAGTGGGTTAGTTGTCCTTCGTCATTAAACCAGGGTAAGGTTTGGTCATAAACCCATTTGGTAGTTCCATCACCACAATTTATCCGATACTTATGTGAAAGGGATTTGCCTTGGGTAAGTAGGTTTTGCTGTTCCATTACTTCTTCTTTGTCAGAAGCGTGGACCATGTTTTGCCAGATTACTGCTTCGTTGTATAATGTGTCTAAAGGATATTGCAGTATCTCTTCTGTACCCTTAGAAACATACTCTACCTTACCTGTATCATATTCCTTCAGCCAGAATCCTACTGATAAATGATCAAGTAATTTTCTTGTGTTTCGTTTTGACTCATCCACCCGAGTTTCCAAAAGCTGCTGGGTCGTATAGTCTCGTACTACTCCTATAAGTTTATATGGCTTGTTATGTTTCCGCATTACTTCAGCTTGCACTCTTAAATACCGTGTTTCATTAGTCTTCCCATGAAAAATTCGGAATTCAGAGACATAACTTGTACCTTTTTCAATTGCTTGCTGGACCGTGTTACTTGCCTTTTCGTAATCATCCGGGTGCATAAATTCAAATGGGGTATCCATTGATACGTTGGATTGACTTTTATCTAATCCAAAAATGTCATAGGTGTAGTCAGAACAGAATACTTCATCATCATCAATAACGTATTCCCAGCTTCCAATTTCAGCAATCTGCTGGGCATATTCCAGATGACTTTTGTTTAACTCTAATTCTTCCAGTGTTTGTTGATGTGTCGTGTTATCTCGAACAATGATACTTACCCCTTCAATAATTCCATTTGATTGTTTAACAGGAATAAATGTAAGGTTTATATGTAATGTTTCTTTATATTTATTTAATACAGTTAATTCATGTCTACTTGTTTTGCCTTTTAATGCTTGATAGAATGCTGACTTTAATTGATGATAGTCCTTTTTACTCAAAGCGCTTTTATGGTCAAGTGGTTCACTCGGAGTATATCCAAGGAATTCATTTATACTGCCCCTATTTTGAGAAAGAATTTCCCCGTTCGGTGAGAGGACGACAATTAGGTCCGGGTGATACATTGCAAGAGAGACAGAGTAGTGTTGTAACAGACTTTTGTCTGTAGTATCTTTTGTTGAGTTACCTTTCTTTTTTTTGAATAATGATGGTAATCTATTGGCCCCATGCTTATCAGAATTGTTCCCCATACTAATCATCCCTTCTTCACTTTAATCGTATAAAATAACCACTATGTACATTTAAAGTACTTATATTGTAATACAGAAGGTTTAACTATGGAATAGTATTTTGAAAAATTTGTCGATATCAGTCGAATGCCAGGGATGGGCCTGAAATTTATTTAAAATTTTCCAAACCTTTGCTATAATAAAATAATATCCTAAGCATTGGAGTTGATAAGATGAACAGAGATGATTTAATTGCTCCCAAAGATTATAATATCGTAATGGAGATGGAGCGTTTTGCAACAGATCCAACTAGAAAAGCTTTGATTTGGAAAGATGATAAAGGTGCGTCAAAAGAGATTACCTATGAACAGTTGATGAAGAATGTAAATAAAATTGGAAACGCATTCCTGGAAAATGGTTTGAAAAAAGGGGATAAAATCCTCATTATGATTCCAAGATTGATAGAAGCATATGAAACATATTTGGCAGCATTAAAAACAGGTATTATCATTATCCCGAGTTCAGAAATGCTGAAAACAAAGGATTTGCAATACCGAGTCAGTCATGGTGAGGTAAGTGGTGTAGTAAGTTATTATCCATTTGTTGATCAGTACAAAGACATTAAAGAATATAATCAATTGGCATTGTTTTCAATAGGGAAACAAGTTGAAGGCTGGCATGATTTGGATTTATTAAAGGAACAGGCTTCTGATCAATTGGAAATGGCTGATACCAAAAGTGATGACATCGCGTTTCTGCCATATACATCCGGTACAACCGGGAATCCAAAGGGAGTTGTACATACACACGGCTGGGGATATGCCCACCTGAAAACAGCTGCCGAAAATTGGCTATGTATTAATGAAGGTGATAAGGTATGGGCAACAGCAGGCCCAGGCTGGCAAAAATGGATCTGGAGTCCATTCTTATCTGTACTAGGTGCGGGTGCAACCGGGTTTGTTTATAATGGTAAATTTGATCCGAAAACATATTTAAGTCTTTTGCAGGATAACGACATTAATGTTCTGTGCTGTACGCCAACTGAATATCGTTTGATGGCGAAGGTGGATAATCTAACAGACTATCAATTACCTGCGATGCACAGTGCGGTTTCAGCAGGAGAACCTTTAAACAGGGAAGTTATCGATACGTTCCAAAAGTATTTTAATGTGACTGTTCGTGATGGCTATGGTCAAACAGAAAATACATTATTATTAGGTTTTATGAAGGATATGAAAGTAAAACCAGGATCGATGGGTAAACCGACCCCTGGTAATGATGTAGACGTTGTTGATGAGAATGGGGAACCGTTACCGGTTAATGAAATTGGTGATATTGCAGTTAAGCTTGATTGTCCTGCGCTGTTCCGGGAATATTACAAGGATTCGGAACGAACAAAAATGTCACAGCGCGGTAACTACTATGTGACAGGTGATCAGGCATCAAAAGATGAAGAAGGATACTTCTGGTTTGAAGGACGAAGTGATGATATTATTATTAGTTCCGGCTATACTATTGGACCTTTTGAAGTGGAAGATGCTTTGGTTAAACACCCATCTGTACAGGAATGTGCTGTTGTAGCAAGTCCAGATGAAATCCGCGGAAATGTGGTTAAAGCGTTTATTGTACTGCAAGAAAGTGTTGATCCAAAAAGCCCGGGTCTTGTTAAGGAACTTCAGGATCATGTAAAAAAATTAACAGCACCATACAAATACCCAAGACAAATAGAATTTATTGAAGAATTACCGAAAACTACCTCTGGAAAAATTAGAAGAATAGAATTGAGAAAGAAGGAAAGTGTTAAAAAGTAAGTAACTAAGGAAATATTGCATTACTGCTTTATTGCTAAAATAACCCAACTGCTCATAGCCAGAGCAGTTGGGTTATTTGTTCGTCGGTCATTTAATTGCTTCTAACCGTTTTTTATCGACAGTATGAGTGGTACAAACTGATTCCCATTCATATGCTGCGCCGTCGCGCATTGTAATGATGCGATCAGCAATCGCACGTGCGTCTCTTCTGTCATGGGTTACAAAAATAGATGTAATACCCGTCTTTTTAATTATATCTTTTAATTCATTTCTAATTCTAATCTGTAAATCAGCATCTAAATTACTGAATGGTTCATCGAGCAATAGAAGTGAGGGTTTAGGAGCTATCGCCCTTGCTAAAGCTATACGCTGCTGCTGACCACCACTAAGTTCATGAGGATAGCGCTTTTTATAATTGACCATATTGATTAACTCAAGCACTTCGTCAACGCGATGCTTCTTTTCCTTCTTGGTATGGCCCTTCAAACCGAATTGAATATTCTCTGACACAGTCATATGAGGAAATAATGCATAGTCCTGGAATACCATACCGACGCCTCTTTTTTCTGGGAGAACAAAATGGTAATCATCTGTCATAACTTCATTATTTACTGTAATTGAACCTTTTAATGGAGTTTCAAGTCCAGAAAGCAGACGCAGTACAGTGCTTTTTCCACTACCGCTTTCACCAAGAATAGATACAATTTCTCCCTTGGTAACATCAAGGTTAAATTGATGTATAATATTCTCTTTTGAATTTGAGTAGCAAAAGGAAACATCTTTGATTTGAATATACATGTTATCTTGGCCCCTTTTCTAAAACTTGGTGAAATATATAAATCGCAATCCCACTGATTATAATAATAATAATAGATGCTAAAGAAGCTTCTTGTATTTGCTCATTACTAGCATATTGAAATGCTTCAGTCGATAGTGTATCAAAGTTAAACGGTCGTAAGATTAAAGTTAGTGGTAGTTCTTTTAGTATTTCAATAAAAGATAATAAGAACCCACTAAGAACCGCACCTTTTATTAAGGGGAAATCAACCTTAATAAAAGTCTTTGTTATTCCCATACCTAATATACGTGATGCCTCTGTATATTTACTCCCTATTTCATCAAAGCCGGATTCAATCGCATTAAATCCAACCGCTAGAAATCGGACAACATATGCAGATATCAGCATAAACAAACTAGTGCTCAAGAATAACGAAGGTTGCATCCCGATAGACTCATAGACACCAAAAAGTAAGTTATCAATCTTTATAAAAACTGTAATAATACCGACTGCAATTACAGCACCAGGAATTGAATAACCAAGAATAGTGATACGTGAAGATGTCTTGGCAAGAAAACTCTGGTGCATACGTGCAAAGTTAGCAATAATAACAGCAAATGTAACAATAATAAGTGACCCAGCAAAAGCTACAAATACTGAATTGCCAATTAACGTTATAAATGCTGGTTCAATAATTTTTCTATAGGTTAAAAGCGTCCAATCAATCAATTGGACAAATGGAATTAAAAACCCAAGCCCAAATATGATAGAACAATAACTAAATGCAATCCAGCGTTGCCATCCATTTAATCGAATTGTGGAAAGCGGACGTACTTTAGCGGATGTCTGACTATACCGTCTGCGAGAGCGGAGGAGCTTTTCAATAACTAGAATAGAGAAGACGATAAACATAAGCGTTGCTGATAATTTAATAGCAGCATTTAAATCGCCCATTCCAAACCAAGTTTGAAAAATAGCCGTACTAAAAGTTTGAATACCAAAGTATTTGACCACGCCGTAGTCATTCAATACTTCCAGTAAAACAAGACTGACTCCGCCAACAATTGCACTTCGGGAAATTGGGAGAACGATCCGAAAGAAAACGGTATACGCATTCCCCCCAAGTAAACGGGCATTCTCAATCAGTGAAGAAGACTGGTTAGCTAAAAAAGTACGGGTTATCATGTATACGTATGGATACAGAAACACTGTGAAAATAAAAATTGCCCCAGGTAATGTCATAATATCGAAGTAGTCTTGATTTACGGTTACATCAAACTTATTCCGTAATATTGTTTGAATGGTGCCTGTATAGTTTAATATCCCATTATACGTATATGCTGCAATGTACGGCGGGATTGCTAACGGTAAAATCAGCCCCCATTTAAAAAAACGTTTTAGTGGGAAGTCATAAGCTGAGATAAGCCATGCTAAACTGGTTCCGATTAAAATAGTAAGTGTGCCTGTGAATAGTATAATGATGGAAGTGTTCTTTAACAGTAAAGGCAGGATATATTCTTGGATATGCTGCCAATTGGAAGTTTCTTGCGTAAAAAAGTTCAATAAAATTGAAACGTTTGGTAGCAGAATCAAAATAACAATAAATAAAGATAAAAATGTCCATAAGTTCATATAGCCAGGTAACTTTCGATACAGCTTCAAAAACGTACACTTCCCTTGATCATGGATGAGGTTCTACACATGATAAATTAAAAGGTATTTAATATGATAATGATAACAGTTCTCAATTATAATGTATATAAAAATACTGCATCTTTTACAATACTGATGCAGTATTTTTAAGTAGCTTAGGAAACACTTTCTGATTGCATAAGTACATTTAGAGTTTCACCATTAAGGATAGGCTAGTGAAGTTCTAATCTTATTATTTCCATCCAACTTTATTCATTATCTTAATTGCTGTATCGTTATTTTCTCCTAACTCAGTTAGGTTAAGATCCTGTTCTTTAAATTCACCCCATGATTTCAATAGCTCAGTTGGCTCCACATTTGGATTGGCAGGGTACTCATAGTTAGCTTTGGCAAATTGCTCTTGAGCATTTTTAGTTGTTAAAAACTCTATGAATTTAATAGCATTCTCTTTATTCTTACTACTTGCTGTTAATCCGACTCCACTAATGTTTACATGGGTACCAGTTGTTTCTTGGTTTGGAAAAATGATACCAAGCTGTTCAGCTGCTTTTACTTGTTCTTCCTCTTCAGAATTCAGCATTTTACCTAAATAGTAGGTGTTCATTACTGCTACATCACCTTCACCCGCAGCAATTCCAATTGCCTGGTCACGATCTCCACCTTTTGGGTCTCTTGCCATATTATCTACAATGCCTGAAGCCCACTTTGTAGCACCTTCCTCACCATTGATAGCAATTAATGATGCTAATAAAGATTGGTTGTATATGTTAGAAGATGAACGAATAAGTACTTTATCCTGAAAAGTATCGGATGTTAGATCTTGATATGTTTGAATATCTTCAGGATTAACCCGGTCTTTATGATAAGTAATTATACGAGCTCGTTTTGTTAATCCAATCCAGTTATTTTCTTCATCACGATACTTATCTGGAATATTTTTGTTAACCGTATCACTTTTTACTTCCTGCAGTAGCCCTTTTTCTTTTGCAATGTGCAGACGTCCTGCATCAGCTGTAATAAATAGGTCAGCCTCAGATGCTTTTCCTTCACGGTCCAATCGTGCTATTAACTCATCATCTTTACCTTTAATAACATTAACTTGGATTCCTGTATCTTCTGTAAACTGGTCATATAATTCCTGATCAGTTTCATAATGACGCCCTGTATAAAGGTTGATTTCTCCTTTAGTATCATTAGACACTTCAGAAGTATCACCATCCTCAGGAGTATTTCCGCATGCAACTAATGAAAGTATAGATAATAAAGCGATTATGCTGATTATAAAAAATCTGTTTTTCATAAGTAATCTCCTTTGTATTAAGTGTATACACCTAATTGATAATGAGTTTCATTTTCAGTTATTATTTTACAGAAAAAAGAAAACAAGTCAATGAATTTATGAAAATTAATTAGGAACTGTGAGTAAAAGTAATAGTCAAAGTTAAACATCATAACATATGGGGCATTGACGTATCGATCTATCCTAAACTTATCATTATTATTCATCCTGAACTTTATCAGCAGGCAACTCCAATTCCTGCTTTAATTTCTCCGATATCTCAGCAAGGCCTTGAACAGAAGGGATGAAATAAGATAATCCATTTACCCGTTGATTAGCCCCTTCTATTTGGAATGTTTCAATAGCTGCGGTATCTATTGAAGAATATTCCTTTTGTAAAGCATAGATCTCCGATGGTTTTAAGCTGGTTTTAACGTTCTTACCTAGAATGTCTGTTATTTCATCTACTTTAAAAATAGTTCCAACTGATATTGCTTCGCTAATGGCTGCTTTAATAAACTGGCGCTGTCTTTCATCACGAGGGTAAGTACTATTCACCGCCCTTTTTCGCATCCGGACGAAAGCCAGTGCCTCTTCGCCACTTAGCTTTGTGGTACCTTCCGTAAAATAAATTCTCTTATCATTATTGTAGATATTTTTCTCCCAGAAACCTTTTTTAATGTCTACTGTCACACCACCAAGCGCATTAACAATATCACGAAAACCCTCAAAGTCGACTGCAGCATACTCATCAATTGGTATATCAAGCAGATTTTCCACTGTTTCGACCGTTAGTTTTGGTGCGCCGTACCCGGAAAGGGAGGCATAAGTATATGCCGCATTAATTTTATGAAACCCTGCATTTTCCTGTCCCACAGCTTCTGCCGGTAACTCAACTCTGGTATCTCTTGGGATCGATGTCATGGTCATTTTGTTTGTGTCTGGATTGAGTGTAACAACTATCTGCGTATCAGCACGTCCATTTTCCCCGCCGGAAGAATAGTTTTCAATTCCCATTAACAAAATCGAAATAGGATCTTTCCCGATTGTAACAGTATCGCTTCGCAATTCGGATTTACCCCCAGGACGGTCTAATCCATCATAAGAATCTTTAGCAGCATTGTATGTTTGAAGAAATAAGTAACTTCCAACTCCAATAATAAGTAATATAAGAAAGAGAACTGAATACAACACTCGTTTCTTTCGCTTTTTTGATTTGTTCTGTTTTCTGCGTTCTAACCGTAAGTCCTGCACTATAAATCCTCCACTTCAAAACTTTAGCATTTAAATGAGTTCCACTGAGACTTGGCACAAGCCAAGTAATTTCTAATATTTATTGTAAAGATTATTATATGTAATTTAAAGGAATAATAGCAGTTTGAAATGTTTTAAAATATTGGTTATTGGATAAACCCCATGTAATGATCAAGATTTGTAAGGCAGATAAGAAAGCTTAACTGCTTTCCTATTTGCATTCCACCAAGGCTTATTTATATAAAAGCTTGGCAAAAGGTGACGAGTTTAGTTTTAGGGGAGAAAACACATTAGTAAGAAGTATGAAATGCATAACGTTTCGTGATTATGTTTTTATAATAAGGAAATAAAGTATTGAAATCCGGGATGAGAGTCAGATAATCAGTCGAAGTGAATCCTCATTCCGATAAAACAGGTTCTTCAACAACAAGGGCGAAATGAATGTTAGTTATTATGTGATTTCCAATGCTTCCAAAAAAATCCCGTTAGGCAAATAAAGCCAAGTTTTTTTTAAAAAAATAATCTCAAACACTTGAAAGTCAAAATTGGTCAGAGTATAATAAAGTTAAAGGTCAAATATAGTCAAAGTCAAACCTTTTAAAATAAATGGAAATCACAAGGAGGAGTGACATATGAAGTGTCAACAATGTGGTATTCACCCAGCATCAATTAATGTAGCCATGCAAATCAACAATGAGAAAATGCATATGCACGTTTGTAATGAATGTTTTCAAGAAATACAAGGTCAATTAATGAGCGGTGGTTATGGATCAGCTCAAAATAATCAGGATAGTTTTGCAGATAAATTTTTCCAAGGGAATGGTCAAAGCTATACCGGAACAAAGACACAACAACAAACAGGTAATGGCGATGGATTATTGGATCAGCTTGGTAAGAATGTAACAGACGCAGCACGTGCTGGTTTAATTGATCCAGTTATTGGCCGTGATAATGAAGTGAAACGAGTTGTTGAAACATTAAACCGTCGAAATAAGAACAATCCTGTTTTAATAGGCGAACCTGGCGTTGGTAAAACAGCTATTGCTGAAGGACTAGCCCTTAAAATTGCTGAGGGGAAGGTATCAGCTAAGCTTATGAACAAGGAAATTTATCTGTTGGATGTTGCTTCACTTGTAGCGAATACAGGTGTTCGTGGACAATTTGAAGAACGGATGAAGCAACTTATTCAAGAATTGCAATCACGTAAAAATGTAATCTTATTTGTTGATGAAATTCATTTATTAGTAGGAGCTGGCACTGCAGAAAGCTCGCAGATGGATGCAGGAAATATTCTGAAACCTGTTTTAGCTCGAGGCGAAATGCAATTGATAGGTGCTACAACATTAAAGGAATATCGTAAAATTGAGAAGGATGCAGCGCTAGAACGTCGATTCCAGCCAATCATCGTGAAAGAGCCTTCAGCAGATGAGGCAATCCAAATTCTGAACGGAATAAAATCTCGGTATGAAAGCTTTCATGAAGTTCGATACTCTGAAGAAGCAGTTAAAGCGTTTGTAACATTATCACAGCGCTATATTCAAGACCGCTTCTTACCAGACAAAGCTATCGACCTTATGGATGAAGTTGGTTCACGTTTAAATCTTTCAAATGCAGAAAAAGATTCCAACTCAATTCAGCAAAAGATAGACGAGGTTGTCAGTGAAAAAGAGCAAGCTGCAGAAAAAGAAGACTATGAACGGGCGGCGAATTTACGCTATCAGGAAATTCAATTGCAAAAGCAGCTAGAAACAGCTAAAAACGACGAACAGGTTGTTGATGTTGATCTAGCTGATATTCAGTTAATTATTGAAGAAAAAACTGGTATTCCCGTAACAAAACTGCAAACTGATGAACAAGAAAAAATGAAAAATATCGCAGAAAACATTGGAACAAAAGTTATTGGACAACCGGAAGCTGTTAATAAGGTAGCCAAAGCAGTTCGCCGCAGTCGAGCAGGTTTGAAATCTAAATATCGTCCAATTGGATCGTTCTTATTTGTTGGTCCAACTGGTGTAGGGAAAACCGAGTTGACTAAAGCACTTGCTGAAGAATTATTCGGTTCCCGTGAAAGCTTAATTCGCCTTGACATGAGTGAGTATATGGAGAAACATGCAGTGTCTAAAATTATTGGGTCACCACCAGGTTATGTAGGTCATGAAGAAGCGGGGCAGCTAACAGAACGTGTTCGACGCAACCCATATTCAATCCTCTTGCTGGATGAGGTAGAAAAAGCACATCCTGATGTACAGAATATGTTCTTGCAAATTATGGAAGATGGCCATTTGACTGATTCACATGGTCGAACAGTAAGCTTTAAAGACACCGTAATCATCATGACAAGTAATGCTGGAACTGGTGTGAAGGAAGTTAATGTTGGATTTAATAAAGACGCACATGAATCAGTTTCAACACTTGAAAACTTAAGTGATTACTTTAAACCTGAATTCTTGAACCGTTTTGACGGTATCGTTACCTTTAATGAACTAGCTGAGGATCATTTAATAGCAATTGTTGATCTAATGCTTGCAGAACTAGAAGAAAGAATTGAAGAAAACGATATTACTATCACAGTATCTGATGATGCAAAAAGAGAATTAGCGCGACTTGGTTATGATCGCCGCTTTGGTGCAAGACCATTACGTCGTGTTATCCAAGATAAAATTGAAGATCAATTAACAGATATGATTTTAGAAGATGAAACAGTTAATGCTGTTCAAGTAGATGTTGCAAATGGTGAGATTGTTGTTGTAAAAAGTGAATAATCTTTAACAAGGAAGCCGCTGACATAGGTTGTCAGCGGCTTTTTACGTATTGGCGTGGATGTATAACCGGATGTGGGAAACTTCAACCAGTTGGGAAGTGGCAGTCACCGCACTAAAAAGTCACCTCAAAAATTGACCCACTGACTCTGTATTTTTCAATTGATTCGGTGGAAAACTATAAAGAAATTCCAAATTTGATAAAGGATGTCTTTCATGCAGAGATACTTACGAGCGAGCTTTACGACGATGTTGCTGTTCCTGGTTTTAACCTGTTCCGGCCAAAGTGTTCACGGGGAACAATCCGAAATGGATGTCCACTTCATTGATGTAGGTCAAGGGGATAGCATTTTGATACAAACGCCTTCAGATAAAAATATTTTAATTGATGGTGGTCCACCAGAAGCAGGGAAAGAGGTAGTAGACTTCCTTGAAGACCATCATGTTAAAAAAATTGATTTATTAATTGCTACACATCCTGATATCGATCACATTGGCGGTTTGACACGCGTCTTAAAGTCATTTGAAGTGGAGCGAATTATTGATTCTGGCAAGCTGCACTCAACTAAAACATACGCAAAGTATGTCAGTCAGATATTGAAACAACGTATTCCTGTTGAAATTGCTAAGCAGAACGCATTGATTCAAATTGACCCACTCTTTAAAGTAAGAATCTTAAATACACACTCTGGGAATAATGATAATAATGAATCATCCATTGCATTAAAAGTCAGCTTTAAGGAAACAGACTTTTTACTAATGGGGGATGTCGAAAAAGAACAAGAAAAGAAACTGTTGAAAAGGTACAATCTGCAGGCTGAAGTTATAAAAGTTGCCCATCATGGGTCAAGCACAAGTTCCTCAACGGACTTTTTGGAAGAGGTAAATCCGGAACTTGCAATCCTCACTTACAGCGAGAAAAATGACTATGGTCACCCCGTTGATCGTGTAATAGAAAACTTGGCCAAGGTTAATGCAGCTATATACTCAACTGCAGTATTTGGCGATATTACTATTAGTACTAATGGTGAAAGCTATCTTATTATAACGGAAAAAAATCCAACAGATAACTTAAAGGTTGGCTAAACAGATTTACAAAATTAAACAATTGTAATATCATAATTATATCAAAGTTAAAATCAAGTATTTTGGGGAAGGTGTGTTAACATGTTGCGTGAAAAAGATGCATGGATGATGAATGGCTATGTTGGTATTCTTACGATTGCAGTCCTACTGTCCGTTACAGTAGTCAGTTTTTTTCAAGAGCTGTTTGTTATTGGCGCTATTTGTCTAGTTGTCGCTGTCGTACTAGGTAGTGGAATTACCTTAATCCAGCCAAATCAGTCAGTAGTAGTTACTTTTCTCGGAAAATACATGGGAAGTATTCGAAGAGAGGGGATTGTGATCACGGTTCCATTTTCAATCAGACACACAATTTCCCTTCGTGTACGAAACTTTAATAGTTCCCAGTTGAAGGTAAATGATATTAATGGTAACCCAATCGAAATTGCGGCCGTTATTGTATTTAAAGTAGTTGATGCAGCTAAAGCAGTATTTGAGGTAGATAGATATGAAAAATTTGTTGAGATTCAAAGCGAAACAGCTATCAGGGCAGTTGCTACTAAATATCCATACGATACATTTACCGACGAAGAAGTGACGTTACGAGGTAACGCGGAAGAAGTATCGAGCCATCTGGCAAAAGAGCTTCAGGAACGCTTGACAGTAGCAGGAGTTGAGGTTATTGAAACGCGCTTAACGCACCTTGCATACTCCACTGAAATAGCGCAAGCAATGTTGCAGCGCCAGCAGGCAAGTGCAATAATTGCTGCCCGAAAACAAATCGTAGAGGGTGCAGTTGGAATGGTCCAGGATGCTATTGAACGAATTGAGAAAGACGGGAATGTGGAACTGGATGAGGAACGTCGTGCAGCGATGATTAATAATCTGCTTGTGTCGATCGTTTCAGATAGTGGTACACAGCCCGTTGTTAATACAGGTTCACTTTATCAATAAAAAAGAGGGGTTCTATGGCTAAAAAAAAGAATTTCCCACTACGAATAGACCCGAAGTTATATGATGTTTTGCAATCCTGGGCCAAGGATGAATTTCGCAGCGTTAATAGTCATGTCGAATACTTACTAAGAGAGTCGGCTAAGAAAGCTGGTAGATTGCCAAAAACGGAAGATAAAAAAATAGGAGAAGATTAATAGGCCCTGCATTTTATATGTGCAGGGCCTATTTTTTTATTTAATAACACTAATCCAATCACAATTCACTTTTGTTTTCATGAAAGTTTTATAAAATAATATTGACAAATGATTGCTATAGTTATATGGTTATTTACATAACTAATTAACCAATTAACTAAGGGGCTTGTTTATGAAAAATCAGTTAGATGAAAGTAAACCTATTTTCCTTCAGATTAAAGAGCAGCTGGAAGACTCAGTCATCAACGAATCGGTTAAACAGGGTGAACGGGTGCCTTCCACAAATGAATTTGCAAGTTACTATCAAATCAATCCAGCAACAGCCGCAAAAGGTATAAATGAACTTGTTCATGAAGGTATTTTAGTTAAGCGAAGGGGTGTTGGGATGTTTGTAACAGAACATGCTAAGACAATTTTAATTAAGAAACGGAAGAAAACTTTTTACGACAATTACATGCTGCCTCTTAAAAGTGAAGCAAGGAAACTGCACATCAGTAAGGAAGAATTATTGGAAATGGTGAGTAGAGAGGAGACTAATAGTTATGAAGATTGAAGTTAAGAACGTATCTAAAAAATATAAGGATACAAATGCGCTTGATAATATTTCATTCGAGCTTAATGAACCTAAAATTTACGGATTGCTTGGAAGGAATGGGGCAGGAAAGACAACTTTCATGGAAATATTATCAGGACAGATTTTAGCATCGGGAGGACAGATCCTGATAGATGGTGAGAATCCATTTGATAATCAGCGATTAACAGAATCGATTTGTTTAATTAAAGAAGGAAACAATTTTAAAAAGGATTTAAAAGTAAAAAATGTGCTACGGATTTACTCCTATTTTTACCCAACGTGGGATCAGGATCTGGCAGATGAATTAATAGCCGAATATAACCTAAATCAGAATACCAAAGTAAAAGCTTTATCAAAAGGTATGGAATCATCTCTAGGAATAATTGTTGGGCTGGCAAGTAAAGCACCAATTACGATTTTCGATGAGCCATACATTGGACTTGATGCTGCAGCACGCAAAAAGTTTTATGAGATTTTACTGGAAGAGTACGAATCTGAAAAACGGACAGTAATATTTTCGACACACCTTATTGATGAAGTTAGCCTTATGTTTGAGGAAGTTCTTATTTTGCAGGATGGAAAATTAGTCTTAAAAGAGGAAGCAGAGGAATTGCGTAACAATACATGTGCTGTTTCCGGAACGGTTCACGACGTTGAGGACTTTGTAAAAGATAAGGAAGTAATTCAGAGTAAGAATCTTGCTGGAATGATGACAGCCTATGTGTATGGAAGTATAGAACAAGCAAAATCAGCAGGCCTCTCTGCAGAGGGAATTCCTATTCAGGAACTGATGATTTATTTAACGGAAAAGAAGGGGGCATAATGATGGGCAGACAATTAAAAGGCCTACTTTATTTTTTTATTACTGATATTCGCTATTCACTTCTCATATTCTGGACTATATTATTAGGCATATTAGCAGTTTCACTAGCATTTGCTTATTTTTTAACGGATGTAGAGAATGGAATGATGACGTTTAGTTTAACAGGTCCAATGTATATATATTGTGGAATATTAGGGTTCTTAACGGTAAAAGAATCAATTCCATTTTCCATAAAGATGGGGGCTACTCGTAAAAGCTTATTTGTCAGCTTAGGGATATTCTTTCTGACAATCTCTTTATTTATGGGTACAGCAGCTAGTATTCTCCAGGAGATTGTAAAAGTATTTGCTGAGATGACTGGTGTAGATACATTTTCATTTCTTCATTTGGCCTATTTTGTGGATAACACATGGTATACGAGAATCCTGATTGATACATCAGTCATGTTTTTCTTTCTTGCATTCATGTTTGTGGTGGGGCTATTATTCTTTAAATACGGCCTTGCAGGAGGTGGCAGCTTTTTAGGAGTATTAGTAGTTTTATTACTTATAAGTATTGCCAAGGGCTGGATTGTCGATTTCTTTATTAATCTGTTTTCAGATATTGATCTTGCTTTCTTTTATCAGGTGTTAGGGTTAGGATTCCTAGTTTATTGTGTTTCGTTTATATTCTTAAGAAGGATTACAACTGTAAAAGTGAAATAGAGAGGCTGGGACAAAGGTGTTTTAGTCAAACTAAAATCCGAACTAGATTCAAAATTCCTAAAATAGAATTCGAATTAGTTCGGATTTATATTTGTTGCAGATTAGATATACACTGCGAAGTAACATGGAAAAATAGCTGAGTGCTTTGACACGGCTTCGGAAATACATTCCGCTTTCCGCGGGCAACGCTTCAGCTTCCTCAGAAGCAAAAACCGCTTCCTGCGGGATCTTCAGCTGTTGCTTTTCCCGCAGGAGTCTCCATGTATTT
>JBDNGJ010000040.1:0-1058 GCA_041689365.1 Virgibacillus sp. | reverse complement strand
TTAACGGTACTAACGAATTGTTCAAGCACTTCAATATTCCTCTCTTGTTCCTCAAAAATATAAATCATAGTATCTTGTAATTCTTGTAGGTGTTTTGCGTTCTCTTCCTCAAAATAAAAACCTTCATTTCGTCCATCATATATAATTCCATCAATTTCTTTTTCTAAGTTTCCTTTCATTTCACCGAGATTTTTGTCGCTCATAATTATTCCCTCCTTATTTCACTTTTTCTGCCTCTAACCAACAGTCACTTTAACAGTATCTCCGCAACATCATCTTTAATTGAATGTACATGTTTTCTGCTAACTCCCATATGATACGACACTTTAGTTACACTCAAACCTTCTAGCAAACAATCTAACACAGCTTTATGGCGGTCATTTTTAACCTTGTGCATGTTGTCCTGGATAAACATAATTCTTTTTAAATATTTTTGTGCTTGTTTGTGGTTTATTTCTCTTCTTGCTACCTCATTTGCTATTTGGTCAACTTTACTTCCTTGCGGTTTTGGTAGAGTAGCTTCGATACCATATTGAGCTACCCCTCTAAATTCAGTATCGTTTAGATTGCCTGTTATTCGCTTGACCTCTTTAATCATCCAGTGGTAATCACGGATGTAGTTAGATACCTGCTCTTTTGTATATTTGTCAGCTACTAGCATGATTTACCAATCACCTCGCTTTCTTTGATGTGGCTTGGTTTATAGTAAAATAAGATAGACAACCGTTATGGATAGAATCATCGTAATAACAGATAATGTAATCCTAATAATTTGAATCTTGTCTTTCATGATTGATTTTGTTTTTTTCGAGATAACTTTGTTCGATTTGTTCCCAAGTGAAGCCTAGCATTTCGCCTATACCTAAAAACAAAGCGAATACATTTCTATAATCTTCTTCCGCGTATTCTGGGTTTTCGTCTCTGTAGCTGAGCCACAATGCACTTAAATTTGACTGAATTTGTAGGAATTGATGCGTGATATTACCAGAAATCTGTTTCGCTGCCTTTATTTTTAGGTTAGAAAGTTTCAGCTCCAACCCAATACTCAATATAAAATG
>JBDNGJ010000039.1:0-1744 GCA_041689365.1 Virgibacillus sp. | reverse complement strand
TGATGCCTTGCGGTAGTGATCATGGTTGTTGACTGGAACATGTTCATCACAGTAACCGTTATTCGTTAATGTATTGCATCCAACAGCATTACATGGTCGTTTAGGTTTATGGGGCATTAGACACAAGACCTTGTTTTAACCTAGCCATGCGTTTATTAATCTCATCTTGTATATTAGCGACTTTCGGTAAACGTTCATGCTCTTCTAAAGGTCGATTAACATCCTCTTTCCCTTGCCACCTTCTAACTGTACTATCAGTAACAAAACAGGTATATCTTTTCTCACATTGTTCACACTTGAAATATGTTTCTTGGATGCCTTTCGGATGTTGTGCCTGTTTGAATTGTATCTTAGTTATTTGGTTACAGTTATCGCATGTGGCGTTCATGATTGATCACCATGCTCACTTCTTAATCCTGTTAATATGCATCTACTCTCTTTCATTTTGTCATCACCCCTATACATAATGAATGCGTTTCTTTTTCGTTTCCACATACTCAAATATCTCAAATTCCTTATGCGCCAAATTAAATCCGTTATCCTCGTGGTATTGGTCTGTTTGGTTACCTGTGCCCAATTCTCGGACAATCATGCCTTTTTCATCTAACGTTACTTCTATTGGTTGCTTTGTTGTTCGTTTCCTGTGTAGATGCCCCATGTGCACTTCCCTTGTCTTTGCCTTGGCCCACATAACAGGAAACTCTATGGAAAAGTTAGCAACTACATTTTTTCTGTTCTTATCTCCATGCGTTGTCCCGACGAAATTCAGTCCTAGCATGTACGCTTTTCTTTCTTTAAATTCTATATCAAACGTAACGTTATTTTGATTTCTAAATGTGTTACGTAATGCTCTGGCTAACATATATGACATACTCTCGTCATGGTTGCCTTTATTGTACGCTACAGTTACATGTTTCGATTTCTTCGCTGACTCACTTATAATAGTCTCATAAAATAATTCAGCATCATCTACGGCTTTTATCATATCAACTTTATCTATTGGTGTACCATTAGCCGTCATGCCTCTAAATGAATCATTGTGCAAAGCATCTTGACCTACAATTATTAATACTTCTTCATACCTTTTTTGCAATATCTCTAAAGTATCTTGTAGTGTATTGTGATAATATTCAATGTTAGCTGGGCCAAAATGTAAATCAAAAAATGGCAGCTCTAGGTATGTAGTTTCTATTGGTGTGCGTCCTTTGTAGGGTATTGATTTAATTGGTTTTCTGCTTTCAATTGCTTTCAGTAGTTTATCGAAATCGAATCCGTTTTTCTTAGGTGCTATTTTAATCTTACTAGCGTATAACGTCTTAGGTTCGGTTAATTCTTTGTTAAAATGATTCCACATACTAAACTGATGACTGGTTATTTCCCATTTATTAGGGTCATATCCGTGCATTTCCAGTATGTATGCATCGTCTTTATCTTCTATATTGGATATTTCGATCAGGCGATCAATATCGACCGTGCCATCTTTATTCTTTTGCTTTTTGATGCCATACTCGTCTTTTGGGTCAATGGTTTGCTTTATTGTATGCCTATTATTGCGCCACCTACTGCGACATTGTTCGTTCGTGAATCGCATATTATATTTGCCCGACATTTCTTCAGCTATTGCGCCCCAGGTTAATCCATTTTGCTTCAATTCAACAAGTCGGTTGTGTTGGTCTTTTGTCCAATCCATTTGCACACCCCATTTACAAACGATAGCGCCCTCCTGCTTATCGTAACCCCACGA
>JBDNGJ010000038.1:0-13221 GCA_041689365.1 Virgibacillus sp. | reverse complement strand
CTACGCTTAAAGGCAGCGTGTTACCACCTGCCCTCCAAGACTCGCTACGAGTGAATGGCTAGTTCTTGCTCGACGGGAATCCCACCCGCTATATATTACGACCTATGCTCGGTCGCTCCAGGAGTCTACGTGTATTTCCTCCGCTGGGTTTGCTCACTTATTCAAAAAAATAAATGCATGTTGTGATGATTAAACAAGATTCTAGACCATCTAAACCAGCAGATGGAATATGCGAGACTCCTGTGGGACAGGGAGCCTAAGAGACCCCACAGGGAGCGTTTTTTGCGAGCGAGGCAGACTAAGTACGTCACGTCCTGTGCGTCGGAAGCTCGTGGTGAGTCCACGGAAACGATTATATTCCAGCTGCGTCGTTAGGGAGCCTCACTAAATGCTACCAACAGGACTCCCATAATTACTTCGCATTTTATATCAACTGCGCAGGTTAAAATTAACAAAATTTACGAAAAGAGCTTTTCTTTAAAAAAATATAAAAAACTCCCGACCCTTATAAAAATAAGGGACGAGAGTTAACCCGCGTTGCCACCCTAGTTGATGCTTTTAAAAGCACCCGCTCTTCACAGATAACGCCTGCAAAACGTCTATACCTACTATGTATTCGATATAGAGCCTAAGGAATGTCTTTCATCAGAGTATCATGTGAAAATGTTCTCAGCCTATGACATTTTCTCTCTTTTCACATACTTCTCATTACTTTTTCCATCACTGGCTTTTTATACATCTATTATTAATTTAATTGATTATGAATGACTATTATATTAATGTTTCCCTATCACATTGTCAAGTACGAGTGATCTTTTTCTTTAACTTTTTAACCTCGCCAAGAGAGATACCTAATTCCTCTGCTATTTCCATGTGATTAAATTGATCTTCAACCTCCATAAACCGATGGAAGTTTGCTCCATAAATATCCTTGCTCATATTTGAATTCCAATGTTTTTCCTGAAATCGCATAACTAAAATACCTCCCTATGTTACTCTAGTTTTGCCTAAATAGAAAATTTTTATTAATATAAAGGTAATATAATATTCCAAGGAGGAACTTCATTGCAGATAAAGAAAAAAACGGTATTATTTTTTAGTATATTGTTTCTGGCATTCGCGACTTTAGTAAATGCCAACGAAGCAATAATTAAGACAGACAATTTAAACGTTCGAACAGGACCTGGAACCAATTTTGAAAAGATCGGCCAAGTACATACTGATGAGGTTTATCCGATTTTACAGCAACAAGAGGGATGGGTAGAAATTCAATTGACTGAAAGTACTGGATGGGTTACGAACGAGTATATAAGCATCTCAGGTGATACGGATTCTGAGGGCACCGATGAAAGTGATATGAAACCCTCTGTTGAAAAAACGATTACAATTCAACATGATAACACCCAATTACGTGAAGGACCTTCAACCAGTTATGAAATAATTGATTTCGCTAATGAAGGTACTGAATTCAAAGTTCTCTCCGAAAGTAATGAATGGTACGAGATTGCAAATGACGATATAACCGGCTATGTTTTAAAGCAACTCATAGAAAAAGAAGATAGTACTTCTTCTAGTGGAATGAATAATAAAACGATAGTAATCGATGCCGGACATGGCGGACGAGATGTAGGTGCAATTGGCGCAAGCGGAACTTACGAAAAGGACTTTGCCTTTAAAACAACTCAAGAACTTAAACAGGAACTCACAGCTCTTGGAGCAAACGTAGTACTTACAAGAAAAAGTGATGAATTTATTTCGCTAGGCAGCCGAACTAGCCTGCCCAATATTTTGGATACAGATGCTTTCATAAGCATTCATTACAACAGTTTTCCTGAAATGCCCGATGTAACTGGGATCGGAGCATATTTTTATGATGATCAAAATGAAAAACTAGCTAAGGATGTACTTCAGGGCATAGCAAAAGAAACCGGTGCAAGAAACCGTGGTGCTGCATTTGGAGATTTTCATGTTATCAGACAAAATTTTAAACCATCGATACTTGTTGAATTAGGATTCATTTCCAATCCGGAAAAAGAGCAACTACTTCAAACAAAC
This sequence comes from Virgibacillus sp., assembly GCA_041689365.1. Taxonomy (GTDB): domain Bacteria; phylum Bacillota; class Bacilli; order Bacillales; family Amphibacillaceae; genus Lentibacillus. The sequence continues at coordinate 11,166 of JBDNGJ010000038.1, read as the reverse complement.
GCATATCAGAAAAAACTAGTAACAGGCCTTGTTAATGGATTGAACCAATACTTTGCAAATGAATAGGAAACCGTATTTCTAACAAATAAGGGTTGTCAGCTAAAAGTTGGTATTTCCTTCTTCTTGTCGTTTCGTACAACAGATTTGGATAGTAAGTTTTTCAGTTCATCCCCAATGTGCGAATCCAGAGGAAAAGTGGAAGAACAAGATAGCTAATGAGGTTTCGAGTGAGAAAGCTTGTGGAATGCAGATTGTGAAGTTCAATTTAAGACGGCACGTCATGTGACTGTAACTACTAGAACCCCCGAAACGATTTGTAGCAACAATGAACGCGGCAGGGACATAACAAAAGTCTCTACTTTAATCACAGAATAGGTTGTTTAGAACGTACATTATCAATGGCTGAATCGATATAAACTGCGAATTAACTACTGGAATAATCTCATCCGCCCTCCGCTCACCCGGACTAGTGTAGTGCTGTCATACATTTATTCTTATAGCTATTCCTATTCCAGTCAACAGCGGAGGAAATACACGGAGACTCCTGTGGGAGCTGAGGCCTAGATGAGACTACGCAGCGACGTAGGAGCAAGAAGGCTCATCAGCCGCCCACGGAAAGCGTAGTGTATTTCCGTAGCAGCGTCACAGCACTTAAACTTTTTAAAAATTAGTTCGCATTTTATATCTAATAAACAACAAAATAAATTCGAACTAATTCGAATTCTATCTCAAGAATTTGAATCATAGTTCGGATTTTGCTTTGACCTAAACACTTTTGTCCAAGCCCGCGCAGAAAGCAAGCAAATTAATTACCGCTTATTATATAAATTTGACCAAATTTACATCAAAAAGCAGTTCAATAAAGAGTATAAATTCCACTCCCAAATTGAACTGCTTGCCATAAAGCTATTCATATTTTATTATTTGTCATTACTATCCAAAATAATTGTAACCGGTCCTTCATTTGTTAGTCGAATAGTCATCATTTCACCAAACTCACCTGTCTCAACACGAACTCCCTGCTGTTCAACTAACTGATTGAAGTGCTGATATAACTTGTTCGCGTGATCCGGCTTTGCTGCATTAAGAAAATTAGGCCGTCTTCCTTTCCGAGTGTCAGCGTATAATGTGAATTGTGAAATGGACAGCACCTGTCCTGAAACATCCTTTAAGGAAAGATTCATTTTTTCGTTTTCATCTTCAAAAACACGCAGATTTACAAGCTTATTCACCAGGTAGACTGCATCCTCTTCCGTATCCTCATGTGTAACACCAAGTAAAACAACAAAACCGTTATCAATTTCCCCAACTACATTTTCTTCTACGGACACACTCGCATTATTTGCACGTTGAATGACTGCTTTCATAACTTCATGCTCCTTTTTCTTATCACGCAGTTTATGACAACTGCGGATCTTGCAAAAATAGCTTATTGTATTGTTCTTGTTACTGTATAAACATCTTTTATTTGCTTTATCCGTTCCACAATTCTTCTTAGATGATTCGTATTATGAATTAGAATTGTTATATGAATTACAGCCATTTTATTTCGATCAGATCGACCGTTCACCTGCGTTATATTCGTTTTCGTTTCATTTACTGCCTGCAATACTTCATTTAATAGGCCACGGCGGTCATACCCTGATATCTCAAGGTCAACATGATATTGCTTTTTGTCTGTTTGTTCTCCTTCCCATTCAACATGGAGATAACGTTGCTTTGCATCTTCTGTTTGGACATTAGGGCAGTCAGATCGATGAACAGATACCCCTCTCCCCTTTGTAATATATCCAATAATATTATCACCAGGGACGGGATTACAGCACTTCGATAATCGTACTAATAAATTATCGACGCCTTCCACCCTAACACCTGAATCTCGTTTTTGTACCTTTTTATTTGGCTCTTCACTTTTAACTTCTTCAAGCGTCTCTTCCAAATTCTGTTCTTTTAATTTAGTCCGTCTGATTTTTTCAGTTAAACGGGTAGCTATCAGTGCAGCAGTGATCCCCTGGTAACCTACTGCCGCGTACATTTCATCTTCATTGATGAAATTAAACCGTTCATTTACTCGCTTTAAGTTCTCTTGAGTTAGTGCTTCTTTTGGCTCAATTCCTAATGAACGAATTTCTTTTTCTACCGCCTCTTTACCCTTGCTAATGTTTTCATCCCGTCTTTGTTTCTTAAAGAACTGTTTAATCTTATTTTTTGCTTGGGATGTTTGGGTAATCTTCAGCCAATCTTGTGAAGGACCATAGGAATGCTTAGAAGTCATTACTTCAATAATATCCCCGTTCTTCAATTCATAGTCGAGAGGCTCCATTTTTCCGTTTATTTTAGAGCCAATCGTCTGATTTCCTATTTCGGTATGAACTTTATACGCGAAGTCAAGTGGTACAGATCCTGACGGCAGCTCTATGACGTCTCCCTTTGGAGTGAATACATAGACCATGTCAGAAAATAAATCGACCTTAAGAGATTCCATAAATTCTTCGGCATCATGTGTTTCATTTTGCCATTCAAGTATTTCCCTAAACCAAGTCAACTTTTCTTCAAATGACTTCTTATCACGAGCCAACTGGCGTCCTTCTTTATATGCCCAATGAGCCGCAATACCAAATTCAGCTATTTCATGCATCTCTTTCGTACGAATTTGTACTTCAAGCGGATCACCCTTTGGCCCAATTACGGTTGTATGCAATGACTGATATAAATTTGGCTTTGGCATTGCAATATAATCCTTAAATCTTCCAGGCATTGGTTTCCAGCATGTATGAATAATCCCTAGTACTGCATAACAATCTTTAATACTATCAACAATTATACGTACTGCCAACAAATCATATATTTCGTTGAACTGTTTGTTTTGCTTTACCATTTTGGTATATATACTATATAAATGCTTTGGTCTTCCTGAAATATCTGCTTCAATATTTACGTCTTTCAGTTGGCTTGTAACTTCATTCATAACATCGTCTATATACGTTTCACGCTGATTACGTTTTTGTTTCATCAACTGAACAATTCGATAGTATTGCTGTGGATTTAAATAACGTAAGGCAGTATCTTCCAATTCCCATTTGATTTTAGAAATACCTAAACGATGGGCTAAAGGTGCAAATATCTCCAGTGTTTCATTCGAAATTCTCCGTTGCTTTTCAGGAGGTAAATGTTTAAGTGTCCGCATGTTATGCAATCGGTCAGCAAGTTTTATTAGAATTACCCGAATGTCTTTGGCCATTGCCACAAACATTTTTCGATGGTTTTCTGCTTGGAGAGCTTCTTTTGATTTATATTTAATTTTACCAAGTTTGGTAACACCATCAACAAGCATTACAACTTCAGTACTGAAGTGTTTTTTCATTTCTTCAACTGAAATGTCTGTATCCTCTAATACATCATGTAAAAAACCCCCAGCAATAGTCTCTGGATCCATTTCTAGTTCAACTAAAATTCCAGCCACCTGAACTGGGTGTATAATGTAAGGCTCACCAGATTTTCGATATTGCTCCTTATGTGCATCCTCTGCAAACTCATATGCACGTCGAAGGAACACAGCATCCTCTTCAGTAAGATACAGGCGAGCCTCATTGATTACATCTTCAATTGTTAATATTTCTTCTTTTGCCATAAAATCACCTAAATTCGCGTTAGAGAATACTTTCTAATAGTATCGAAAATTTTTGTGTAAATGTAAAGGAAAAACAGTCAATATCATCGGAATAATTCTGTTTTTTTTACTAAGTGTAATAAAAATGGGATAATAACAGGTCTGACGAACAATGCATAAGTTCAATCAGACCTAAAACTTTTTGTAGGAATATTAATAATTCATTAATGTCAATACATCATAGCCTTCAAGTTTCTCTAGTCCATTAAGGTAGGAAAGTTCTATCAGAAATGCACAGCCTACTACAATTCCGCCTAGTTCTTCTACCAATTTGATCGTTGCCTCTATTGTACCACCTGTTGCAAGTAAATCGTCAGTAATTAATACGCGCTGACCTGGCTTGATCGCATCTTTATGAATGGTCAAAACATTTTCACCATATTCCAGTCCATAATCAACCTTAACAACTTCTCTTGGCAATTTCCCTTCTTTTCTAACTGGAGCAAAACCGGTTTCCAATGCATAAGAAACTGGGCAGCCAATAATAAAGCCACGTGCTTCCGGCCCCACCACAAGGTCAATATTTTTTTGTCTGGCAAATTCAACTATTTCATCAACAGCTGATTTAAATGCTTTTCCATCATCCATCAGCGGTGTAATGTCCTTAAACTGAACCCCTTCTTTTGGCCAGTCCTGAACAATTTTAATGTATTTTTTATAGTCCATGTGTTACTTCCTCCTTGGGCATTTCCCCATCTTTTATGCAATCTGAAAACCACATTCTTAAATCTTCGTAGGTTGAATAGTACAAAACCTTTTCTATCTCAGCCTGATTCAGGCGTTCTTGATATGATGGTGAATCTGACAAATCCTTCTTCATAGGATCTGTATTTAATTGAATGATACCATTCTCTATTTTAACAAACTCTAATTCAAAAAACACGTTGGACATAAATAAGATTCTATCCTTGGTCCATGCTTTCGCATCCATGATCATCGATAGCTCTTTTTGCAAATCGACTTGTTTTCGTTTAGCTACAAAAGCATATAGCCATTTAAAATCCTCGCGCGAAGGAAATGCCTTCATAAACACACTATCTTCCAATTGAAAACATACATGGACATTTAATGGGTTTGTTTTAGCCAGCAAGTCCTGAAGAGCATTCAGGTTTGTCGGCATTTCAAATAGATAAAGTGTATTGACTTCATTAAGCAGACTTAAATCTGTGTCATAGCTGACACAAGTCACCTCTTCAGGAATAATACTGCTTTCATTCAGGAGCGTATTATGCACTGCTAAATGACTAGTATTATTATTAACATAAGGTGTGATATCAAAACGTTTTTTCCCCCGGTGGTCAAAGACTTGTCTTTCCTCAATTTTCATATCCCGAATGACTATTTGCACCTTTTTATTGCCATTCCACTCATTAATACCTAACTCGCCAACAACTGACAATGGTGTTTGTGGAGAAATATGGTCATATAAACCACCTAAGCTAAACCCTATTCCATCAAGCAACTGATTTTCATGCTTAAATTGCATTTTTAAGTGTTTTTTCATATTCCCAATCTGCCGTATATCAGATGGGATATCTTTCAAGTGAAAGATTGGCTTTGGATTAACCATACCAAATGGTGCCAACTGGCTAATTTCATTTACCAGCTCTTCATTTATTTCTGGAATGGCGATTGTTTTACTTACCTCAATTTCCTGAGAAAAATCTTCGCTGGTAAGCTGCTGATTAATGATTTTATTTAGTTCTGTTTGCAGTAACTGGAGATTCTCTAATGGTAAGGTCATACCTGCTGCTTGTGAATGCCCACCAAAATGAGTAAACGTGTCTCTGATTTTCATACAGTTGGAAAATAAATCAAAGGCAGGGATACTTCTGGCTGACCCCTTTACTTGTTGTTTTTCTGGTAGAATTGTCAACACGATTGCTGGTCTGTCATATTTTCGGACGAGATTTGAGGCGACAATGCCCAGCACACCTTGATTCCATCCTTCTTTTGCTACAACAATTACTCCTTGTTCTTCAAGTGAGCCGACCATTTGATCTGCTTCTTTCACAATGTCACTAACTATTTTTTGACGTTCCTGATTAATGGATTGTACCATTTCTGCTATATGTTCTGCCTCATCCTGATCATCAGCCATTAGAAGTTGGACAGCAAGACTTGCATCCTGTAATCTTCCGACCGCATTAAGCCTTGGGCCTATCAAAAATCCGACATCCTCTTCACTGACATCCCCGTTGATATTGCATACCTTTTTCAAAGCAATCAAACCTGGTCTATTAGTCGCTGATAACGTTTTTAAACCAAAGGATGCCAAAATCCGATTTTCACTTACTAATGGTACAAGGTCAGCAATCGTGCCGATAGCAACTAAATCAAGTAAATGCTTTGGAAAATAACCTAATAGGCTTTCAGCGAATTTAAAGGCAACACCCACACCTGCCAATTCTTTAAACACATAATCGGGTGAGCATTTTGGATGAATAATCGCAAACGCCTCTGGTAACTGTTCCTGTGGTTCATGGTGATCCGTTATCACTAAATCAATACCAAGTTGTTTCGCAACAGTTGCCTCATGAATTGATGCTATCCCCGTATCAACAGTAATGATTAAGCTAACTTCATTATTGGATGCAGTTTTAAATGCATCTTCATTCGGGCCATAACCTTCTGTAAATCTGTTTGGTATATAATAATCACAATCAGCACCAAGTTCCTGCAACGTTTTTAACAAAACTGTTGTTGAACTGACCCCATCGGCATCATAGTCACCAAAGATTAGAATTTTTTCTTTATTAACTATCGCTTTATGTACACGTTCCGTTGCTTTTGATATATCTGAAAAGCCTTGTGGATGATATAAATTTTCTAATTCAGGTGACAAAAATTCTTTTGCCGCTTCTGCTGAAGTAATGCCTCTCTGCATTAAAAGTTCTTTAATAAGTGGAGAAATTCCATTTGAATCCCAATCTAGTGATTCTGTTTGCGCACTTGAAAATTTCCAATTTGTTTTGCTCTGTAACATAAACTCACCCCTGACTAATCCATTATACTAGAGTAAGCCAAGGGTCGCAATTAACGTTTATAGATTCTTTTCCTCATCCAGGTTTTCCTGATTGTTATCATCCTCAATTGGCTGGTTTTCTCCCGTCGATTCTTTTAACTGCTTATTCTCAGCTAGAAGAGATTTCCGCTCACGCTGCAAGTGAATCATTTTCATTAATCCAACAGAAGCTGTAATAATTCCACCCATCAATACGGAGAACAAAATTACTAATATTAATGGTGCCTCACCACTTCCAAATAAGTAATTAACTTCAACCGGATCAACATTTATTATTGCAAACACTGCAACAATAATAACAAATATAATTGCTAGAATCACATATGATTGTCCTCTCAATCCCAATTCCTCCTTCTAGATACAATGTTTCTACTAAAATACCCTACTTTCTTTTTTCTTAACCATATATTAAAACCCCTGCAGTTTCAACAACAGGGGTCTTATTTCTATTACACTTGTGGTCCTTCAGTTTTTTTCTTTTTAGCAAATACGACTGGTTTATCCTTAATGTTTCTTCCTCGCCATACTAACCATAGTTGTGACGCAAGGAATAAGGATGAGTACGTACCTATTAGTAACCCTACTGTCAACGCGATTGCAAAACCTGTAATCGGTTGTGCTCCAAGGAATAAGAATGCCAATACAGCAATCATTGTCGTAACTGTAGTATTTATACTGCGTGTGAATGTTTGTACCAAACTCTTATTCACAATGCCAGCAAGTTCCTTAAATGATTTAACACGTTTCTTCTTACGCAGGTTTTCCCGAATTCGGTCAAAGGTAACAATCGTATCATTAATTGAGTAACCGATAACAGTCAAGATTGCTGCAACAATCGTAACATCAAATTCAATCCTTGTAAGGCTAAATATTGCCAGAACGAAGAAAACATCATGAATTAACGCAATAATCGCTGTTAAGCCAAAGAATAGCTCAAATCGAAGTGTGACATATATAACCATTCCGATTGAGGCAATTGTAAGTGCATATAGCGCATTTTTAACTAACTCCTCACCTACAACCGGTGAAACGACACTCACGCTTGATTTTGCATTGTAATTCTCCTGAAAGTAGGTTTGAACTTCTGATATTCTATCTTCGTCAATTACCTTATCATAGCGAAGAATAACATTTTCGCCATTATCACCTGCTGGAACAACAGATTTGGCTTCCAAATTCAGCTCTTCCAGGCTATTTTTGATTGCCTCTGTGTCTAAGGTGTCTTCTGCTGCAAGCTGAATTCTTGATCCACTAGTAAAGTCAATCCCAGGGTTTAATTGGAAAATACCTAGAGAAACTCCACCAAGAATAACCATTGCCACTGATGCAATAAAGAATTTTTTTCTATGTTGAACAACATTAACTTCCCGATTAAAGATTTTAGGTTCTACTTCGCTTGTATCGGCGATATCCTTAATGTTCTTCTTATTAACTCCGAACCATGATGGACGGTTTTTAAAGAATTTCGTTTTAATCCATAATCGTAATAGCAGTCTCGAACCATAAACGGCTGTTATAAAACTCACCAGGATACTGACAATTAACATCGTCGCGAACCCTTTAATTGAGCTTGTACCAAATATGAATAAAACGGCTGCTGCCAACATTGTTGTAATATTAGCATCAACAATAGCCCGTAATGAATTAGCGGTTCCGGCTTTAAACGATGCAAATAATGATTTGCCCTCCCTGATTTCTTCTTTAATTCGCTCAAAGGTAATGACATTTGCGTCAACAGCCATACCGACACCAAGTATTAACGCGGCAATTCCCGGTAGTGTTAGAACACCATTCATTAATTCAAATACTAATAGAATTAAATAAATGTAAATGCTTAAATTAATTACCGCAATTAATCCTGGAAAGCGATAAAATACAATCATAAATAGGAAAATTAAGCTTACACCTATTATTCCGGCAAATACTGTTTTATTCAGCGCCTGTTCACCAAACTGGGCACCAACAGTATTGGAATACAATTCCTCCATATTTACCGGTAATGAACCTGCATTGATGATATCAGCCAAGCGTTGAGCCGATTCAACGGTAAAATCACCGTTTATCATAACATTTGTTGTGTTTAATGTTTCAGTTACTTTAGGAGCAGAAACATATTTTGGGTCTTCCTTCTTAACTTCTTCCGCAAATGAATCCCCTTTTTGATAATCCATCCAGATTACAAGGAGGTTATCAAGGTATGGTGTTTCAGGATCCCGTTTTTCTTTTAATTTACTTGTTATATCCCCAAACTTAGAAGCATCTTTTAACTGTAAGGTAACGATAGGCTGATTCGTTTTCTGATTGAAATCCTGCTTGGCACTTCCCTCTTGAATATCCGAGCCATCAAGTAGAACTTCATCATCAACATTCCGTAACGTAAGACGTGCTGATGTAGATAACAGTTCCCTTGCTTCGCCTTGATTTTCCACCCCAGCGAGCTGTACCCGAATTCGATCTTCACCTTCAATATTAATATTTGCTTCACTGATTCCCAATCGATTTACACGTTCATTAAGTATTCTAACTGTGGATTCAAGTAACTCTCTATCCGTCTCTTCTCCTTCATCAACGGGTTCGATTTGATATAAAACCTCAAACCCGCCCTGAAGATCCAAGCCCAGATTAACATCTTTTGCAATTCCTGTTATCGTTGACCCAATCGTTCCTGCAAATATTAGTACGATTAGAAAAAAGGCAACGATTTTGCCTCTGTTTTTCATCTTCCGATTGCCTCCCTTTATGTCTCTCGGGTAATACATTATGTAAAACCTATTCAGCCTCTTCTTCCATATTTCCCTCAGTTAAAGCATTAATAGAAGCCATTAAATCATTATCCTGATATGCATTAACCGTTAAATAACTCATGTAAATATTTGATGAAAGATGGAAAATATCTTGAATCACCTCAAATAAACGTTTCGGTGGATTGCCTTTCCATACTTTTTCTTCTAAACAATTCCATATATTATCATTTGATGCTTGCGCATAGCCCATTAACTTGAATTCATTTACTTTACTCTCTAAAGCTAACAATAAATCAGGTTTCCACTCTCTCACATTTTTTATAACTTCCACGTGATTCCCCTCCCTGTAGACAATCCAATCTATATAATAATGCTTGTCATGCTTGGCCCACTTCTTTGCATATATATCATTGTATATGAAAAATTATTTTTTGAGAAGGTAGGTCGGCAATATTGACCAAACAAACATTTTTACAAGGTACGTTAATTTTAATAGTAGCAGGTATGATCACACGATTATTAGGCTTCATCAACCGCCTTGTTATAGCCAGATTTATGGGCGAAGAAGGTGTAGGTCTTTATATGATGGCCCTGCCAACTCTATTCCTTGTGATAACATTAACACAGCTTGGCCTTCCTGTTGCAATATCCAAACGAGTATCGGAGGCTGATGCAAGGAATGATACTCGTAAAATAAAAAAAATTCTCGTCGTATCATTACTTGTAACAGGTATATCAAGTGTCATCTTTACAATTGGTATGATTGCTGCCGCACCATTTATTGCCACAACTCTGCTAACTGATGAACGGACAATGTATCCACTAATTGCAATAAGTCCAATTGTTCCGATTGTAGCAATTTCTTCCGTGCTTAAAGGCTACTTTCAGGGTCTACAAAATATGAAGCCACAAAGTTATGCATTAGTAATTGAACAAATCGTCCGAATAACTTGTGTAGCATTCTTCATTAAATTATTACTTCCATATGGCGTTGAATTCGCTGCAGCTGGAGCAATGTTCAGTGTAATTCTTGGTGAGCTTGTATCCTTATTATTTATGATTCACTTATTTAAACGAAAGAAAATAGTAAGTATCCGACACCACTTTTTCAAATACGTAAATACAAGTAAAAACACATTAAAAGAACTATTTTCCATTGCCTTACCAAGTACCGGCAGTCGTTTAATAGGTTCATTTTCATATTTTCTTGAGCCAATAATTGTAGCACAAAGCTTACTGATTGCAGGGGTCTCAAGCTCAATGGCGACAAAACAGTATGGGGAGTTGACAGGGTATGTATTGCCATTACTATTTTTACCAACATTTATTACACAATCACTATCAATCGCCTTAGTCCCTTCCATTTCAGAAGCAGAGGCAACTAAGAATAAAAAGTTAATTCACTACCGAATTCATCAGTCTATCAGGATTTCATTCGCTTCAGGTGCAATAGCAACTATTGTCCTTTCATTATTTGCTGTGCCAATACTCACATATATGTATGGAACTGGAAATGCTAGCAGGTTCCTCATATTAATGGCACCTTTTTTCATTTTACTCTATATACAGGCACCATTACAAGCAGCATTACAAGCGTTAGATTTAGCGAAACCTGCAATGTGGAATAGTTTGATTGGTGCAGCATGTAAATTTGTTGTTCTATTTCTATTGGCATCCAATGCTGAATTCGGAATCATGGGGGTTGCAATTGCAATGTCCGTTGGCGT
>JBDNGJ010000037.1:0-2375 GCA_041689365.1 Virgibacillus sp. | reverse complement strand
TAAATCTAAGTTGTTTTTATTGATTCTTAACAGTTGAAATGGATGCGTACTTGGCAATTCTTCTGTATTAAATACACCATCTAGTACATACTTTTCATACACATTTGGGAAATCTTCTGGCATGTTTTTAATTTCTTCAAACCGTGCTAATTGTTCGTCAGTCAATATTACTTCTTCAAAATTAACGATAGTGGTATGCTCCCACTTAGAAGCAAAATTCTCCCACCATTCTTTGCTAGGAGTAGCCCAACGAACATACTCTTTTTCTTGTTGCGTATATGTTACTTTTTGCGTGCGTAAAAACCATTTACCTTCTTGTCTAATAAACATTTAAGTCACCTTCCTTTTTCGTTATTTATATCGACTTTTAATACGCCTTTATTGTTCATGTAAATATAACCGTTTTTTTCAATTAGCCCTTGAATAAAGTTATAGCTGCAACCATTCTTGGCATGACCCAACCAACTGTTTAAGATTTGTTCTGCTTTTTCAACCGTCATCTTCTTTTCTTCAATCAAACGACGCATCTTCTTTGCTTTTCTTTTAATTTTCTTTTTAGAGTCATTTCTCAACAGTCTGTGAGTTTTGTAGATTTTAAAACCGTAAGCATTTACACCTTGTTCGATCGGGAATATTTTTGTTTTCTTCTGATTAATATTTAGTTTTAGTTCTTCATTCAAAAAGGCAATCATTAACTGTAAGGTATCTTGTGCTCTCTCTTTGTTTTCAACAATCACCACAACATCGTCAGCATAACGAATGTAGTGTTTGAGCCTTAATTTTCTTTTGCAATATTGATCAAACTCATTCATGTAAACATTTGTTGATATTTGACTGAGTGTATTCCCTAAAGGTAAACCTAACGGGTCAATCGCATCTGCGCTATCAATGATCTTATGAAGCAGACTTAACGTTTTCTTGCATTTTATTTTCTTGGGAAGGAGTCTTTTTAAAACATCTCGATTGACTGTGTAGAAAAACTTTCTAACGTCCAACTTAACGATAAACGTGCTATCTCCGTATTCCCAAGATGCTTTTCGCATAAAGTAACTAACACGATCTACAGCCTTATGTGTTCCCTTGTTATCCAAGCATGCGTAAGTGTCATAAATAAAGCAAGGTTGGTAAATTTCTTTTAGCACACTATTAATTGCAAGTTGCACGATCTTATCTTTAAAGTGTGGTGCGTCAATTATTCTTTCTTTTGGTTCATACACTTTAAAACGCATATATCCGTCAAATTGATATGTTTCGTTTATTAAGCTTGTTCTCAATTGCCTTAGGTTATAGGTTTCATTCATCGAAAAATCTAAAGCCTCTGAACTGTACTTGTTTTTACCTTTTAAACTTTTGTGATAAGCGTACGCCATATTAGATACGCTTACGATTTCGTTAAATATTTTCGACAATTCTGGTGTTCCCCCTAGTTGAGTAGTAAGCATATTGCCATTATTTATGTGTTTACAGTTTGCAATTCATTGCTACTGAAAGAATTAAACTCTCTTGAACTTTGTTCAAACCATGTTGTTAAAACCGTGATCTTAACAATCCGAATTGAGTTAGTCAGGACGGGACGCCAACCATTGTTGCTGTTCGTGTTCCACGAATTGTTCGCATTCAAGTTAGAAGCACCATTGTTGCCACGATTGACACGCCTTTTAACAGTTTAATCCTTAATATTTCTATTTATTTACTGATTTTATATAACCAGATAATAATTTGTTGATTTCGGTTAACCCTAAATCAACTTCTCGGAAAAATCCTATACTAATGTATCTTCGTTGTTTTGAAAGTTTTATCAAAACTTTTAACGTTTGCAAATGACCATCAGCTTCTTGTAAATAAATTTTCCTTTTTGATTTCACACTATTCCCCAAAGAAATATTTTTAAGTAAATCGAAGAAGTTTTCTTTGATGGATTGGCATAGACTAAACTTTTCTGCTTTTGGGTAATTTACTAATCTTGGATATACTTTATACAATAATTCCTCAGTTCTTCTATAAACAGTTAAATCATGAACTGGCAATAATATCACCTTCTTTAATACGGGCTACACCCTCGCCTTCGCTCAGGCTTTCGCCCGCAGGGATTAGAGAGCGGCAGGTAGAGAAAGTTCAATGACGGGACGCCAACCAATGTGGCTGTACGTGTTCCACGAAGAGGTCGCACCCAAGCGAGAAGCACCATGGCTGCCACGAAAGACACGCCTAAACGTAGTTGTGTCGTCACGAACTTCTTGACACCAAGAATAAGCCCCGTTGCCAAAGTCTCTATGTGTCATTAAATCCTCGTCCGATAAATATATACGCCAATTCTCTGTCGTTCCTGCATAATTAGGGTAATTCCAGTTTTGTGATTCGGCTCTTTCATGGAG
>JBDNGJ010000036.1:0-3193 GCA_041689365.1 Virgibacillus sp. | reverse complement strand
TAACAATCGTATTAACGCGGACGGGACTCGCCTGGGCCTTCCCTCTTCCGCTCGCTTAGCTAACCGTTGGTCAAAACGTGTAGCTTCTACCATCTTTCGGGCCACCTTCCACACGGTTTGCTCGTTTTACGTTTTTCCAACCTCCGCTTTTTCCCGCTCGCTCCCTGCTTGCATTTTAGCTCCATTATCGTAACTTACTCCCTGCCGGTGTTTTCCCGCCGGTTATACTCCTCCGTTAGGCATTTACCAGTCTTTCACAAGGGACAATTAAATGAATGAATATTTTGCATACATCGACGAATCAGGAGATCCACATTTCAGCGAGTATGCATCTCAAATATTCTTTCTGGGAGCTATCTTAATAGAAGAGAATAATTTAGAAGTTGTTCGGCAAAAGCTAACTGAGATTAAAGAAAAATATGGTGTCGGTGAAGAATTAAAATCTTCAAGAATAGGAAACTTTGATAGAAGGTTGAAAATAATCACCGAACTTACAGAGCTAAATATTCAATGTCTTTCAGTATGGGTCAAAAAAAGAGAATTAGAAGGGGATTGGTTTCAGTATAAGACTACCTTTTATAAATATATTCAAGGTATTCTTAATCATGAAATTTATAGGCTGTTTCGAAATGTCAGTGTAACTTTAGACCAATATGGAAGCGAAGAATATTATGATTCACTGCAAAAATATTTAGCAAAATATTTACAGGGAGAATTATTTAATCCATCAGTATTAGTAGGAAGCGCAAAAAATGAAGAACTTATTCAAATTGCCGATTTCATTAGTGGTACATTGCGCAAATGCTTGCGCGGAGATTTTGAGAAAAGTAACAACGACCAACTGTTATCAGTATTAGAACCTATCTGGAAAGTACGGATTGTCATTCCAGATCGGGGTAAATATATTGATGCAAACGTAATAGAAGAAAGTGATGAATATATAGATTATTTTGTCAAAGATACTCGTCGGTATCTGGATAGTGAAACTAATCGTGAAGAAGCCAAGATTCGAACTCTTGAGTATTTGTATAATACAGCGGTTATTACGCCCAATGATTATGTCTATACTGACGAAATTCTAAATTGGCTGACAAAGTTTAATATATATTTTTCCAAAGAGGAGTTTCGAAATAAAGTAACTGCTTCTCTGAGAGATGAAGGTCTAATTATAATAGGAACTCGTAAAGGTCTTAAATTACCAACTAGATTGGAAGATATTAGCGAGTATCTTGAATTCTCAATTAACCAAGCACTTCCAATGTTAAAACGAATGAAAAAAGCAATTACAACGACTTCAGCTCATCCTGATTTACCAAATTTAGCTGACTCCTTAAGTGAAGAAATGAGGTCTATTCTACAGAAAGTAAATGCCTAACAAGCGCGTCAACTCGGACGTGCCTCGCCGGTTTCTGCTTGTTTTGAGTTCGCCAATTTCTGTAGTACATTTTGTGGTAATCAACGTCTGTCCGCGCGCCCGTTAAGCGCGGGGCCGTTAGCAATACAAACTAATTTCTTAATATGCCATCAAATATTGATAAACTTACTAAGTCATTCATAAATCATATAGATAGCCTGCTTACATCATTACAGCTCACAATGGTAATGATTCAAAAGGTTCATAATTCTTCTGTAGATGAGTTCAATGAATTTGAAGAAAACCACATTATGTATGATGAAGATGATAAAAAAAAGATACTCATTGAAGTCGATCAATTTAATCAATTCAAGAAATTAGATAAAAAGCTTGCTCGTACTGGAATAGCTCAAAAGGTTGTACCTAGAAGTTTCCTTGTATCTTTAGTTAGTCAGTTTGACGCCTTTATGGGCAATTTGGTAAAAGAATTGTTCAATGCAAGACCTGAAATTTTATCTGATTCTGAGAGAAAATTGTCCTTTAGCCAGTTAAGTGAATTTCCAGACATAGATGAAGCTAGAGAGTATATTATTGATAAGGAAATAGATACTTTACTCAGGAAAAGTCATTCAGAACAAATTGATTGGATATCAAATAAATTTGAAATTAAAATCGAACCAAAGAGTGAATTATGGGCTAACTTCATTGAAGTAACAGAAAGACGTAATCTATTTGTTCATTCTGATGGAAATATCACGACGCAATATTTATCTGTATGTCGAGAACATAAAGTAAATATCGATTCAGATTTAGAAATCGGTAAACAACTTTTGGTTTCTCCAGAATACTTTTCAAAAGCATATTATGCCATATTTGAATTAGGTTTCAAATTAAGCCAAGTTTTGTGGAGAAAAATATTGCCCTCGGAAATTAAAAAAGCGGACACTCAAATAATCGAAGTATCATTCGATTTATTGCAAGAAAAGAAATACGATCTAGCTTTTGAGATATGTCACTTCGGAACAGAAATTTTAAAGAATATAAAATCTGAACAAGACAGAAGATTTATGGCTATTAATAAATCTTTAGCATTGAAATACAACGGAAAGCCTGAAGAAAGCAAGGAATTAATAAATAAATTTGATTGGAGCGGATGGAAAAATGAATTGTTACTTGCTGTAGCAGTTGTCAACGACAATTTTGAAAAAAGCTATCAGCTCATGCAAGAGGTTGGGGCAGAAAGCGAAATAATAACAAAAAATAGTTATCGTCATTGGCCTTTATTTAAAGAAATAAGAAAAGAAGATAAATATAAAGAGACTTTTGAAATTATATTTGATGATTCATTTCAAAAACTTTCAAAAGAAGAAATGGAGACAGAGCTAGAACAAGAATAGATTGAATTTGTATTGCTAACCAGCGCGTCAACGGCGGACAGGCCTCGCTCCCCTACACCCCGAAAACCGGGGCTTCGGTGAGCAAGCCGTTGTGGTTTTGAGGTTAGCGGTTTCCATAGTACATTTATAAATAAATTACGTTTGGTCGCCTGCCGGTTACGCGCGGGGCCGTTATACAAACCTTTCTCAAAATCCGGGCAATAAATAGATCTTGATAATGTTAACATTATTGTTAACTTATGATCTATGAGACAAATTAAATTCTATCGCAAGAAATCTGGGAAATCTCCTGTTGAGGATTTTTTTGGATTCTTTGAAGCCGAAACATGCGAAAAAAGTAACCTGGACACTTCGACTTATCGAAGACATGGATCAAGTTCCAGTCCAATATTTTAAGAAGTTGAAGAACACTGATGATATTTGGGAAGTACGAGCACGAATC
>JBDNGJ010000035.1:0-12959 GCA_041689365.1 Virgibacillus sp. | reverse complement strand
GGTTTGGATCGGTTTTTTAATTAATTAAGTTTTCTTACAAAGTCGAAGGTTAGCTAATTCCTATTATGAAGTGTGATGCTCCGACACGCAGCTGGCTTGAATAGCTAAAACATGATATTTACATTGAGGTGCAATCCACCGGACGAAAGGCGCCGGCGAGACAGTTCAGTGCGCAACATGAGAAGGCGCGCGAGTTTTCTGCGTGTCGCGCGAGTTCGCCATGGGTCGCGCGAGTTTGCCGTGGTGTCGCGCGTGTTTGCTGCGGTGTCGCGCGAGTTTGCCGCGGTGTCGCGCGAGTTCGCCGTGTTGTCGCGCGAGTTCGCCGCGGTGTCGCGCATTGTCGCTAGAAATTTAACAAATCACCAAAAAATAACAAGGGACTGTATATCCCTTGTCTGCAACCTCTATTTCACTTTATCCGGACCACTTTTCTTATCTTTCTGTAATGCTTTATAGAAGGAAAAAACCATCAGCAACATAATTATCGAAAATGGAAAAGCTGCTGATATAAGAGCATTTTGCAAAGCTTGAAGTCCGCCCGTATACAGGAGTACGGCTGCTATGGTTGATTGGGCAAATCCCCAGACAAACTTAACGGTTGTTGGCGGGGATAAGGAGCCATTTGTTGTTTGCATGCCTAGCACAAATGTGGCCGAATCCGCTGATGTAATAAAAAAAGTTCCGATTAACAGTAAGGCAATTATCGATAGGACGACACCAAATGGAATTTCACCAAACATTCCAAATAAAGCTTGCTCATCAGGAAGCCCGGCAATGTCGGCACCTTTATTCTGTTCATCAATACCTGTGATGCCAAATGTTGAAAACCAAAGGAAGCTGACAACGGAAGGTACAAGAAGAACACCTGTTAGGAATTCCCGAATTGAGCGTCCTTTTGATACACGGGCGATAAAAATTCCAACG
Organism: Virgibacillus sp.; assembly: GCA_041689365.1. Taxonomy (GTDB): domain Bacteria; phylum Bacillota; class Bacilli; order Bacillales; family Amphibacillaceae; genus Lentibacillus. Next base: position 12,035 of record JBDNGJ010000035.1, on the reverse strand, counting down.
AAAGGTGCCCACGCAATCCACCAAGCCCAAAAGAAAACAGTCCAGTCCAAAACCCATTGCCGCTCCTCATCATTATGAGGAGCGATACGAAAACTCTCAGTAGGTAGTCGCTGAAGATATGCGCCAATTGTATCTGTAAATGAATTAAAAATATACAATGTTGGTCCCAATATTAATGTACCAACCAGTAATATTCCTGCTAAAGTCATATTAGCATTGCTTAAGTACTTGATACCTTTGCTAAGACCAGTATACGTAGATAACATGAATAGCACAGTTACAATAAGGATTATAACAAGCTGAACCCAAAACGAACTCTCGATATCAAGGAGAAAAGTTAGTCCTCCATTAATCTGCGTCGCGCCAAAACCAAGGGTTGTAGCTACACCAACTATTGTGGCAAACACAGCAATAACATCAATTAACTTTCCCCAGCCGCCTTCCATTTTATCTCCAAAAATAGGTTCAAGTGTAGCACTTATTAAACCCGGCTTTCCGTGACGAAATGTAAAATAAGCTAGTACTAATGCTATAACCGCATATATCGCCCATGCATGAATACCGTAGTGGAAAAATGTGAGACGCAGCGAATCCTCAAGGGCTTCTCTTGTACCCGGTTCTGCTGTCGGAGGGGTATTAATATAATGTGATACAGGCGATGCTACACCATAGAATACAAGTCCTATCCCCATACCAGCACTAAATAGCATAGCAAGCCACGTGGGATAGCTGAACTCCGGCTTTTCGCCTGGTTTTCCAAGCTTGATTTTACCATAAGGGCTAATAATTAAATATAAACAAAACAGTACAAACAACGTTACAATCAGTAAATAATACCAGCCAAAATTAACAGATATATAGTTCATAATTGTTTTGGAGATATTTTCAAACCCTGTCGGGGCCAAAACTCCCAAAATAGACATACCTAAAGTTATGGCCAATGTAATCCAAAAAACGATAGTTACCTGTTTCATTTTCATCCCCTCTTTCTGCATTTCTAGTGTTAGTATCTCTGAATTTCATGGTGCTATACAGAAAGGGAATATGTTATTTAGATGTAGTTTACGAGGAACCGTCGCTATCTTCTCCTTTTTTATTAACCCCTTCAAGATCTAGCCAAGAGAGCATCTCGCGTACAACCGAATTGATTTTCTCATTGACTGCATCATCACCGAATTTAGCCTTTGCTTTTTCAATCTGTTCCACGACCTTTTGATCAAAACCTATCAGTTCAGTATCGTCTTCCATTTCATTAAATAAATCAATCATAGCATCGTTCCCCTGCTGTATCTGATCGATGGCATCGCTGTATTTTTTGTAATCTTTTTCATTTGCCTTCATATGTATCACCCATTACTTAGATTATCCAAAAAGTATAACAATATTAGAAGTAAGCTTAGTAACCGGATTTATTCAGTCTTCTCAGCCAATTATTCAGTCTTCTTACTATAATTACGTGGTTATTCAGCTTCCAACACTGTTTTATCAGTCTCCGGTGCACATTATTCAGTACTCATCCACTTTAATTCAGTTTTCGGCCATTTTTACACTTAATCAGTTAAGAAAGAAAATTTAAAAAGGCAAGGGCTACATTAACTGTAACCCCTGCCTTTCATTTAGTGCGCCCAGAGGGATTCGAACCCCCGACACTTGGTACCGGAAACCAAAGCTCTATCCTACTGAGCTATGGGCGCGTATTATAAAGTAATTTTGACACATACGATATTATAACGCCACATCCCCATAGAAACAAGTCTTTTTATAGAATCTTTTCTTTCCGAATAATTATTTTAAATATTATTATTTTTGAGAAAAAAGAGAAAAACTCCAAATTCTCTTTTTACGTTGTATACTAAAAGTTAATTCAAAACAGTCAAACTATTACAAAATATAGCGTAACAAAGGAGGATACATATGAATCACGATGCTCCGCTCCTGGAGGTAAAAAATCTGCATACGCATTTTTTTACTAAGGCAGGGGTTGTAAAGGCCGTGGATGGGATTGATTTCAAAGTCAGCCCTGGTGAAACACTCGGTATTGTTGGAGAATCAGGCTCAGGTAAAAGTATTACAGCAATGTCGATACTTGGATTGATCCCTTCCCCACCTGGCAAAATTGTTGAAGGTGAAATTAATTTTAATGGTGAAAATTTGCTGAACAAATCGCAAAAGCAGATGCGGAAAATTCGCGGAAAAGAGATTGCCATGGTGTTCCAGGATCCGATGACATCACTAAATCCTGTTTTTACAGTTGAAAAACAAATGATTGAAACCATCCTGGCACATGAGAATATGTCAAAAAAGCAGGCCAAAGAACGTGCATTGGAATTGATGAACCTTGTAGGTATTCCTGATCCGGAGAAACGACTCAAAAACTATCCACACGAGTTTAGCGGAGGAATGCGCCAGCGAGTAATGATTGCGATTGCATTATCGTGCAACCCCTCCCTCCTTATTGCTGATGAACCAACGACAGCACTGGATGTAACAATTCAAGCTCAGATACTGGAGTTATTTAAACGAATGCAAAAAGAACTTAATATGGCGATTGTCATGATCACGCATGACCTAGGTGTTGTTTCTGAAGTTTGCGACCGTGTCATGGTAATGTATGCAGGCAAACCAGCCGAATTCTCAGAAACGAAGCATTTATTCGAAAAGGGTAAACACCCGTATACACTTGGACTCATGAATTCAATTCCTAAAATAACACCTGATAAACAAAAGCTTGAAGCAATTGATGGTGTACCACCTGATTTGAGAGCTCTGCCAAAGGGTTGCAGTTTTGCACCAAGATGCAAACATGTAATGGACAGCTGTCTTACAAATGATCCTAACTTAAGAGAAGTTGATGATGATCATTTCGTTCGTTGCTTACTATACGAGGAATCCAAAAAGGCGGTTACAACATGAGTACATTATTAGAAGTAAATAATATAAAAAAACATTTCCCAATAAAAAACGAAAACTTTTTTTCCAGGGAAAAGCCTGTGTTAAAAGCGGTTGATGGTATTTCTTTTTCAATCGAAGCGGGTGAGACTCTTGGATTGGTTGGTGAAAGTGGCTGTGGTAAATCCACTGCAGGCAGGGTTATGCTAAAACTTTTGGAACCAACTGAGGGTGAGATATTTTTCAAAGGAGAAAATATTACATCTTTTCGTGGAGAAGAACTCCGAAAACTGCGAAAGGACATGCAGATTATTTTTCAGGATCCATATGCGTCATTGAACCCTCGCAAAACAATTGAACAAACGATTACGGAACCAATGAAGATATTTAATATACCTAAGAACGAAAGACAGAAAAAGTTAAAACGGCTGTTGGATGTTGTTGGTTTAAGTTCTTATCACAAGTCCCGTTATCCACACGAATTCAGTGGCGGTCAGCGGCAGCGAATTGGAATTGCAAGATCACTGGCGTTAGAGCCTGAGTTAGTCATTTGTGATGAGCCCGTTTCAGCACTTGATGTTTCCATTCAAGCACAAGTCATTAACTTAATGGAAGATTTGCAGGATGAATTTAACCTTACATATATTTTCATTGCACATGATTTGAGTGTTGTACACCATATCAGTGATCGAGTAGCGGTCATGTATTTAGGGGAACTCGTAGAAATTGGTGATGTCGCAGAGGTTTACCAAAATCCGAAACATCCTTATACACAAGCCTTATTATCAGCAGTTCCGGAAGTTAACCCAAATCAGGAAAAGCAGCGGATTATTTTATCTGGTGATTTACCATCACCTGCAAACCCGCCACAAGGCTGTAAGTTTCATACCCGATGTCCTTATGCAGAAGAAATATGCCGCACCCAGGAACCAAAGCTTAAAAAAGTCTCTTCAGATGGACAATTGGCATCCTGCCACTTCGTTAAGGAGGTGGTTGAAACCTAAAACGGAAGCGCCCGTTTTGTGCCCGCACATCGCGGGTGGATCGACACTGCTTGGCGGTGGAACTGGACGTGGCTACTTGGGTAATTGTTTTATTCTTTAGGACGATGATTTCATATTCGAGTTAACTTCATAATTACTTATATCCATCATTTATCCAAACGATTTTGCGAACTAAGATTTTACCGTTCGTGAATTCAAGTGCTACTATCGTTGGTTGGAACGGAAGGCTGCGACCTCGGCAGGAATAGAGTGAGCCTTGACACTCTGGAGCGCAACTAAATGAAGGCCGACTAAAACCGTCCTTTGCGGACAACGTCGGCATACCCCTTGCCAGGGCAAGGAGGCTCAAACCATGCTTGCGGAAAGTATCCGTCTGCTGGAAATCAACTGGCCTTGCATACGTACAAATAGTTTGGATTGACTGCTTTATTTTCGAATTATGAAATTGATCTATTCTCTAAAGAATTAAAAAACCACTAGAACCATACCTTTTACCAAAATTAATCAAAGGGGGAACTTATGTTGAAGAAGCGTAATTTATTTCTAATGTTTACTTTACTTTTTGCAGTAGTATTCTTTTTAGGAGCTTGTACAGAAGATGCTGGCACCGGATCTACTGATGATTCTCAGTCAGATGATTCGTCCGATTCTTCAGATTCAAGTGATTCATCAGATGATCAGGCTGCCGAGGATACCGGTGAAAAAACACTCGTATTCGGCCGTGGTGCTGACTCAATTCAATTGGATCCATCAAAAGTAACTGATGGTGAATCCATTTATGTAACTAATCAAATTTATGACACATTGGTTCGGTATAAAGAAGAGAGTACCGAAGTGAAACCTGCACTTGCGGAAGATTGGAGTGTTAACGATGAGGGAACAGAATGGACATTTAAGCTCCGTGAAGGCGTAAAGTTCCATGACGGCAACGACTTTACAGCAGAAGATGTTGTATTTAATTTCGAGCGTTGGGCGACATCTGGTGAATTTATCTACTATGGCTACATGTTTGGAGCATCAGAAGACGATCTTGGCGGAATTATTGAAAGTGTTGAAGCAACTGGTGATTATGAAGTGAAATTCACATTATCAGAACCAAATGCACCATTTCTTCAGACACTGGCAATGCCTCCATTTGGAATCGCAAGCCCTGCTGCAGTTGAAGAACATGGAGAAAACTATTTTAAAAACCCGGTTGGTACTGGTCCTTTTGTGTTTGAAGAATGGGTTCCAGATGACAGTATAACTGTAACCAAAAATGAAGATTACTTTGGGGAAACTGCTAACGTAGATAAAGTAATTTTCCGTACAATACCAGATAATGGAGCACGTTTTCTGGAATTACAGGCAGGTTCCATTGATTTAATGACAGGATTAAATCCACAGGATATCGGAACTGCTGAAGATGACTCAAATCTGCAAATCATCCGCAGACCTTCTATGAATATTAGCTATATGGCAATGAACACCAGTAAAGAAGGTCCAATGTCAGAAAAGCTGGTTCGTCAGGCTATTAATCTAGCAATTGATAAAGAAGAGCTTTTAACATTGTATGAAGGTATTGGCAAGCCAGCTAAGAACCCTATTCCACCTTCTCTTTGGGGATATAACGACGAAGTTGAAGACTATGGCTACGATATTGAAAAAGCAAAAGCATTACTAGCAGAAGCAGGTTATGCAGATGGATTTGACGTATCACTTTATACAATGGCAAATCCAAGACCATATATGCCACAGCCAAAAGTTACTGCACAAGCAATTCAGCAAATGCTGAAAGACATAAATGTAAACGTCGAAATCACCGAAAGTGACTGGGATACACATTTAACAGCGACCGAAAATGGTGAGCATGATATGGCATTCCTCGGTTGGACTGGTGATAATGGTGACCCTGATAACTTCTTGTATGTTCTTTTGGATAAAGACAATGCAAAAGTAGGTTCAGCAGGAAACATTGCATTTTATAAAAATGATGAAGTCCATGACCTGTTAAAAGAAGCACAAACTGAAATGGATCAGGAAGTGCGTACAGATCTATATATGGAAGCACAGGAATTAATCCATGAAGATGCACCCTGGTTCCCGATTGCACATACGACACCGCCACTTGCAGCTAGTCAGAATGTGACAGATTATGTTCCACATCCAACAGGCAGTGAACCTTTTAATTTACTGGATATTAAACGATAGACAACTAACTTACGATTCATTCATGTAGTTAGAAGTTATATTCTGGAGACTGGCAAGTTAATACAGTCTCCGGATATAACTTCAGGATTATAGCAATACATATTTTTTAACGGGAGGTACAACGATGCTGAAATACATTGTCCGACGACTATTCATGCTAATCCCCGTATTAATTGGCGTCTCCATCCTCACCTTTTCTCTAATTCATTTAATCCCCGGCGATCCTGCGAGAAGCATGCTCGGTGATAAAGCAACCGAAGCACAATTGGAAGCTTTGCAGGCAGAATTAGGCTTAAATGATCCATATATTGTTCAATATGGAAGATTTTTGGGAGATATTGTACAAGGTGATCTAGGTACGTCAATTCAATCAAAGGAAGATATAGCTCTCCAACTATTACATAAATTGCCAGCGACTATTGAACTTACCATTTTCGCCATGATTTTAGCCGTCGTTGTAGGTATTGTTGCTGGTGTAATAGCAGCAGTTAAACAATATTCCTGGTTCGATAACATTAGTATGACAGGAGCTTTGTTCGGTGTTTCCATGCCCATTTTTTGGCTCGGATTAATGATGATATTGGTCTTCTCTGTCCAGCTTCAACTTCTGCCTCCCTCGGGGAGGATGTCATCCAGTATTGAACTGGAAACCATAACAAATTTCTTTTTATTAGACAGCATTCTGACATGGAATTGGACGGCATTTAAAGATGTATTTTTCCACTTGTTAATGCCCGGAATTGCTCTAGGGACGATTCCGATGGCAATTATTGCCCGCATGACACGTTCAAGCATGCTCGAGGTAATGAAGCAAGACTACATTCGCACTGCTGAGGCCAAAGGGCTAAGAAAGCATTTAGTTATATTTCAGCATGCATTAAAAAATGCCTTTCTACCAGTTCTGACAGTAATAGGTCTACAGTTTGGTTTACTGCTTGGCGGTGCTGTTTTAACTGAAACAATCTTTTCATGGCCAGGTGTGGGAAGATATGTATACTTGGCTGTACTTGGACGAGATTACCCTGTTGTACAAAGTACGATTTTAATCATAGCAATCATCTTTGTCATGGTTAATCTGTTAACCGACTTGCTCTATAAATACTTCGATCCAAGGATTAAATATGAATAAAAGATTTCTAGTGAAAGGATGTGCATCCAATGTCATTGCAGCCAAATCCATTACCAGACCCTAAATCAGCAGAAGTACAAGAAACGAAACAGCAAAAGTCAAGCAGCTTATGGGGTGATGCGTTCTCCCGTATTGTTAAAAGTAAAACATCATTAATTGGCTTATGCATCATTCTCATTTTAATTATAACCGCCATATTTGCACCATTGATTGCAACACACAGTCCTACCGACTATGAATCTTTAACAGACAGATACCAGCCACCATCGTCCGAGCATATACTAGGAACTGATGAACTTGGTCGTGATATTTTCAGCAGGATTGTTTTTGGATCCAGGATCTCCATTCAAATTGGGGTAATAGCCGTTGGAATCTCCATGATTATTGGTGTACTTTTGGGTGGAATAGCCGGATATTTTGGCAAGTGGATTGACCAGTTTATCATGCGCATAGTAGACATTATGATGGCTTTTCCTAGTATTCTACTTGCTATCGCACTTGTAGCTGTCTTAGGTCCTAACCTCAGAAATGCCATGATTGCCGTCGGTATTGTCGGTATCCCTCAGTTTGCAAGAATTGTCCGTTCAGCTGTATTATCTGTTAAGGAAACAGAATACATCGAAGCGGCTCGAGCAATTGGAGCCAAACACGGGAGAACGTTAATGCAGCACGTACTGCCTAACTGTCTTGCGCCGATTATTGTTCAAGCAACTCTAAGTGTTGGTACAGCGATTTTAGATGCAGCTGGACTTAGTTTTCTGGGATTAGGGGCACAACCTCCTAAACCAGAATGGGGAGCCATGTTAAGTGATGGTCGTGCTGCATTACAAAACGCACCATGGGTAGTTGCCTTTCCGGGCATGGCAATCTTTCTGGTTGTACTTGGTTTCAATCTATTTGGGGACGGATTACGTGATGCTTTAGACCCAAGATTAAAGCAATAATTACAATAATGGCAATTTGTAGTATGATAAGGTGAAGCGGGCAACTGCTTCACCTTTTTATGCAGTTAAAAAAGTATAACTACTTTCTTACTGCATAAGTGCAACTATGGCATTCACCAAATGGCCTGGCGAATGCCAAGTTTTCTAATATCCTGGGGGGGGAATCCCACGTGTTAAAAAAATATATTCCCGTATTCGTCTGTTTTTCCATTGTTCTCCTCTTTACATTTAGTTCAATAGGGAACTCACAGTCAAGGCATATTAATACATATCCAAACCTTCCAGCACCAATTGCAGAAGAAAAAGTTCTGATCACATCAGCCGGACAGGCAACCGAGGGCAGTATCATGCTTAGTATTGCGGATAATCTTAACTTGGAAGCAGATTACCGTCCAAGAGCCCTAGGTACAGATTTATATGATTATAAAAGTGTTGTCATAATGCTTGGATTTAGCGCCAACGGGCTCTCCCATACGAACAGATCATTTCAGGAGGAGTTAACCCGGACAAAGCAACTGGTTAAGGAAGCGAAGTTAGCTAACTTGCCTATTATACTTGTAAATATATCAGGTCTGTTTCGCGATAATAGTCAGACGTGGCAGTTATTTGAACAAATTGCTCCGTTTACTGATTATTTTATCGGTTTAAAAAATATGAAAAATGCGGATGACTCCATAAAGATCCTGCGGGAAAATTCAGTGCCAGTTACACTGGTGACTGAATTAGATGATTTACAAACCCCGTTTAATTCCGTATTCCGCTAACTTTCTGTCAGAAAGGCTGAAGATAGATGACTAACAGAAAAAGCTACCTATTTATTGGATGTCTGGGCTTGTTGTTAGTAACATATGGCGAGATCCTTCCTCCATTTCTTGATGACTGGTCATCATTCATTGTCGATAGTATTGATAAAGGCATAATACAAAATGACAGTGGACTGCTTTTAATTACATCTTTTGCTTATATTGCCAGATATCTTTTGGTTTTCTTTCTTATTTACTTTGGATCCATGCTAATCGCACATGCACTAACAAAGAATCTTGAATCTATTTCCTTTTCCGTAACGTTTATTGGGATAACTTTTTTTGCACTAGCGTTATACAGTCAATTTTACCTGGAGCATTTTTCGTACCTTGGACATATTTTCTCAATTGGAATCATTGTCCTTCTCCAATTGTATATACCAAAACATAAATACTTTCACTTTATATTTTCAATTATCTTATTCCTGGTATTGTTAGCAGTTCAGTGGTTACATCTCCTTCCAGCATTAACTGAGTTCGGTTTTGGGGCTAATGACATGGCCGCCAGTATTAAAATAGCCGATAATTTCTTAACAAGTAATAGCCTTTTTAATACCATTGCAACAATATTCTTTATCGCTTTTCTTATAATTGCTATCATCTTTACTTTTTTAATCCATCTTGTAAACAAACAAACTTATACACTAAAAAAATACCAGGTTCAGGAAGAAGAGCTGAAAGAAACACGGACAGCATTAGTAGAATCAAAAGTGTATGAAGAAATAAATATGCTGGTACACGACCTCAAAACACCACTTGTGACTGTCGAAGGACTGATTTCTTTAATCACCATGAAAATGCAGCCAGCAGACGGTTCAGCTCTGAATAATTATTTTATCCGAATGGACCATTCAGTTGAAAAAATGAAAGACATGATTACAGAAATTCTTTACGAAAATATTAAACAAGAGCTTTCTGTAAAGGAATTGCTTGAATACGTAACAAGTCATCTCAGCCTTGATGAACAGCTTGTTCAAATGGAGATTGAAATTGAGAACAATCTTCCTGCCATTCAAGTAAATAAAATTCGTTTTTCCCGTGCAATATCAAATATCTTGGAAAATGCTATAAGTTCATTTGAAGGAAAAAAAGGATTTATCCATATTGATGTCAAAAGTATAGATAGTGGTATTTTGTTTCGAATACAGGATAATGGACCCGGGATTAAAGATGAGCATTTGAAAGATATTTGGCTGGACGGCTTCAGCACAAAAAATTCTTCCGGAATTGGTCTCTCATTTGTAAAACGAGTTGTCGAAAATCACAGTGGCACCGTATCCGTCAAAAGTATACCAGGCAGCCATACTCAAATGAACATCATTCTGCCAACACTAAAAGTAGGTGACGAAATCGATGAGCATTACCATATTAATAGTTGATGATAATGAAGATATTCGCTTTACACTAAAAGAGATATGCGCGTATGCTGGATGGGGTGTAGTAGAAGCATCTACAGGAAAACAAGCTGTTGAACTATTTAAAACGATAGAGCCTGACCTTGTTTTACTTGATTACCATATGCCCGATTGGGATGGCATTAAGACAACAAAAGAATTACGTAAGCATAGTAGCCGAATTCCGATAATTATTTTAACTGTTGATGAACGACAGGAAATAGCAAATACCTTTTTACATGCTGAGGCAACCGACTATGCATTGAAACCCATTAAAGCACCAGATTTAATTTCCAGAATTCGAATCAACTTAAAGGTCGGAAAATTAATTGGTGATAAGGAAAACGTATTTGTCGACAAAGGAATTAGCCAATCTACATTAAATTCGATCAAAAGTTTTCTGATTCAGCAAGAAGCGCCTTCATCGATTAATGAAATTCAGCAATCATTACCCATTGCCTACCAAACGGTTCACCGCTATTTAAACTATTTGGAAAGTAAAGGCGAAGTTGAAACTATTTCACAATACGGTAAACAAGGACGCCCCACAAACAAGTATAAACTTGTTTAATCGGCACGTTTATATTCTGTGGTAAAGGGAAAGATGGGGAAAGAGATTTTAATACATATCCTGCGGAACGTTTTTGTTTGACCTTTTTTGACCTATTAGTTATGATAAAAATATCCGGTATTTATGGATGAATACGAGATGAAATAAGGAGGATTTTCACATGAATTTAATACCAACAGTTATTGAACAGACAAACCGTGGAGAACGCGCATATGATATTTACTCACGTCTATTAAAAGATCGCATTATTATGCTTGGTAGCGGGATTGATGACAATGTTGCGAACTCAATCGTTGCACAATTACTTTTCTTAGAAGCAGACGATCCAGATAAGGATATCTCATTATACATTAATTCACCAGGCGGATCTATTACTGCCGGTATGGCAATTTATGATACAATGCAGTTCATCAAACCTAACGTATCAACAATTTGCACTGGTATGGCTGCTTCAATGGGGGCATTCCTGCTAGCAGCTGGTGAAAAAGGCAAACGTTATGCACTTCCAAACAGTGAAGTAATGATTCATCAGCCATTAGGCGGAACACAAGGTCAAGCAACAGATATCGAAATTCACGCAAAACGAATTGTTGAAATGAAACGGAAAATGAATCAAATTCTAGCTGAACGCACAGGTCAGTCAATTGAAGTTGTAGAACGTGATACAGATCGTGATAATTTCATGTCAGCTGAGAAGTCTGTAGAATACGGCTTGATTGATAAGATTTTGGAAAGAAACTCAGACAAGAAATAAAATACCATGATAAAGAGGTTATTCCGCGAAATGGAATAACCTCTTTTTATTGGCAATAATTCAACTTTCGCAGCGTAAAATGAAAGCATAAACCTTGAAGAAATAAGAAAGGCTGAAGATACACTACTTGAGTTACTTTGGATCAACGGTAGTAGTTGATATAAATCGCTAAGTAACTGCTAGAATAATCTATAAACTCTCGTCCCCCCCGTCCGGGGTCGCTACGGGCGGATGCTTTCCGCGGGCACGGCCTTAGCCTCCTCGAGAAAACCACTCTGCGGGGTCTTCGGACTCGTGCTATTCCCGCTGGAGTCACCGCCCTCCGCTCACCCGGACTAGTGTAGTGCTATCACACAT
>JBDNGJ010000034.1:0-6400 GCA_041689365.1 Virgibacillus sp. | reverse complement strand
GGGTGTTTTTGCCCAACGCCCCGAAAAGGTGTATTTCAGAATATTCAGGTTGAAATTGACCCTTGTCAAAATGTCTGCGTCTCTTTTGCAATACTTCAAAATGAATTATGTTGTGTTTTTGAAACACAAAAAGCTCGGTTTGAAGCATCTTTCAAAAAGTATACTTTTTGAAAGACTCGTTTGTAATTTAGAACCCCACCATTTGAAAAAAATAGGCAAACACCGCGTCTTTGCAACATTCTATAGGTATAAAAATTAATCAGAATACTATGGAATAGACCTTTTCGAGGGGACGGGCAAAAACACCCATATACCGTTTCGTTATGGCTGAGGTAGAATGAGAAAAGATTTGCTGCAGCGTTGCTACATCTTTATGTCGTTTGTAATGAAAGTAACCAAAGGTCTTACGCATGGTATGAGTGCCTATATCATCCCGGTCGATCATTTTTCCAGCCTTCACCAATGCTCGATAAGCTTGTGTATCACTTATTGGCTTTTTTCCTTTGCGGCTGGCAAACAAGTAATCCTCGTCAGCCATTCCTTTGATATAGTCCTTTGTGTAATTTCCAAAGTGGCCAATTTTCACGATCCGCACTTTTTGATTTTTCTTCTGTACAACACGGATATGAACGTTCTCCTTAACATCTTTCACTTGAAGGGCCAGAATATCGGAAATCCTCAATCCTGTATTAATACCAAACAAAAATAAATAGTAATCCCGTTCAAAGCAGAAACGCCGTAAACTCCATTTCATATCATCCAGTTCCTTTTTGGTTCGTAACGGTTGAACATTATAAGATGTTTTTGGCATTTTTTCATCTTCCTTTACGTTTTCAAAAAACGAGCTATTTATTATCTATTCATACATTCAATGTACGAATAGATGTATATAAACTCACTTTAAAAGACAAACACTGTTAAGTCAATGATTTGAATGTATGAAAATATCCCTTTTCTTACATTCGTTTTAAAGTGTTCAACTTTAAATCTATTTCATTTCACCATAATAAAAAGGCTATACATGTTACTGTATAGTCCTTTGTTACGGATTATTTAACGTACGGTCATGATGTCCACAATTACGTAAAACGATGGTATCTGGTTTTTCAAAATGAAATGTAATGCGTATATCCATATTGGCGCTAATTTCAAAAACCCCTTCATGCCCTTGCATTTTTTTCATTCGGAGGGAAGGGTGACGAAAATTTTCTAGTAGCAAGGATAAAGCTTTATCAATGGCTTTTTGAACTTGTTTATCTAGTCGGGCATATGATTTTACAAACCGTTTATTATAACCAAATTTCATTATTTTTCCCTGTGGATCTCTTCACTATCTTCATGTAATGCTTTTATGAGATCTTCTGCGTTATCAAAGGTTTTGACATTCCCTGCCTTAATGTCTTCCTCTGCTTCACGCTCCTCTTGTTGCCATTCTTCTGTCCAGAACCACGCCTGATCCCTTGGAATTTCAACGGTTGGTACAATGACGATTTTTCCATCTTCTAACCGACATTCAAGCCGATCTCCCTCATGTAAATTTAGTGAGTCAACAAACTCTTTGGGAATCGTAACTTGCGAACGTTTTTTAAAACGTATAGATTCACGTTCCATCGTAGCACCTCGTTTCTTCGTTTCTGCCATTATATGCTTCCCCTCTTTTGTGCGATTATGTGAATGTGTGATTTTCTAATTTAATTTTAACATAAATCCTACTGGATTCAAAGACATGTTTACAAGGTTTAAGAAGGGTTTTGTTCTTTTATCGTGAATGGTTAGGTGATAAACGTGTACTTTATGCGATCGTTCATTTTGATGAAAATACCCCACTTTAGAACAATTCTATTGGTGAAGCAATTTTCTTACATAAATTATTATATAATCACTGTTTCCTCAACTGCATAGAATAGTGTACGCAGTCAATACTAAAGATGAATTTCAAAATGTATATCTTTACAAGTTGTCAATTTATTGATAACATTATACTAGCGAGTTAGTTATAGGGGCTTGCTCCGACGTAACGGCAATCTCATCATTAATAAATGAGGTTGGAAAATAAATATTACGGCCGCCATCCCCCTAAGGCATAGATGGGGCACCTATTATCATTTTGAAATTTCAGGGTTCTGGCGCTTGCCAGGACCTTTTTAGTAGGGGAATAATTTTATGTACACTGTTGATTGGGCTTTGAATTTTAATGGGTTCTCTACAAATGAACCAATGAATCTACACAGTTTCACTCTTTTTTATGACAAATATATAGCCGATAAAAGTTTCACCTATACGACCTCATCTAAATTATTGCCTTCTTTCGTTGTAGAAACAAAAGGGAATCAATTACCTCATTTGATGGGCTTACAAAAATGGAATAATATATACATAAAACAGCCTGACAAACAATATGAACAATCATTACGAGGGGAATGGGATATTCCTTTTTTACAAAAGTCTGATGAAGGTACATATAATGAATATAGAGAAAGAATTGAGTTTTTGCCTCACTTATACAGATTTCTTTATAAACTTGACTGTCGTATAAAGCTTGTAAATAAGGATATGCCTAGTCCTTTTAAACGTAGGGGAATAAATATGATATTTCAAAAAGATGAAAAAAAACTTGTGTATGTTTTAGAATTACGTGAAAAGGCACCATCTATATTTGTGCCAACAAGTGTAACTGTACATCGCAAAAACGCTCGTTCATTAGTAGCAAAATTTTCTCCATTAGAAATAACAGATGTTTTAGTAGAAAGTAATATATGACCCTAACCAAAACTTTTATGCTGGACAGCACCAACTACAGCAAAAACCTCTTTATGATGCTATTTGACATCATAAAAGAGGTTTTTTTTGTAACGTCTATTCAACTGTTTCAGGATCCTTTTCTCTGTACTTCGCCAGTATAGCATCCAATTCCTGTCGTTCCTGTTCTTCTTGTTCTAATTGTTCTTTTGTTTTTTCAACCTTTTCCTTTGGTTTATTACGGTCTTTAAACCAATCTGGAACAACTTCTGAAGACGTATTTTCTATCTTTGAATTATAGCCTTCTTCAGACAACTTTTCTTTCTCCTCCATGATGTGAATCATCAATCCTACTGGTTTATCTATGCCGCCAAGTCTGTTTTCTACATTTATGAATTCTATCAATCTTTCTAGTTGTTCTATGTATTCCTCTTTGGTGTATATCTTCTTTGCAATACGTTCTGTTCGTTTAAACCCTGCAAGTGATAGTTCATATCCATCTGTACGCTCATTTAACTTATCAAATAAAATTTTATCAAATCCAGGTCTTTTAGGTTTATCCTTAGATGGGTCATTCGGTAGACTAACCTTGATCTCTTTTTCCTTGCAATGCCTAATGGTAAATTCAATTTTGGCCACTTTACGACCTTCACGAATTTCTTTGATGGATATATTCACGTCTGTTTTTTCATTTAACTCCTTAACAGAAGGATTTATTACTCTGTTTTTAAAGTGACCATATTGCTTGTACTTATCTTTTGAAATCCCTAATTTCTCTTTTAACATATCTATTGGACATTCCCATTTACCTAAATGCTGCCATTTCTTCATAAGTTCATATAATCGTATGGAGTAAACACTTCTCAACGATAAAATGTTGCTTAAACGATAGGAAGTAAAAGCTTTTTTTAATTGTAATAGGTAAGGCCTTAAATCAGGAGAAAAAGCAAATTCAATTTTTCCTTCACCTGATTTGTATTTAACAGAAGAAGCCCAGCTCGCTATTAAATAGTCACCGTTTGGGTAAGGAATTTCAATAACTTTGGACATTAAGTTTTTAACAATTTCTTTTATTTGTGTGTAATGTTCTCGACCTTCAAGCCCCAGCATTTCGTGAAAGTCTCGTATATACATTTCGTATTTTTGAAAATCCTCATCATCAGGTTGAATCATACTCACAAATGTTAAAACAATTTTTTGTTCTCTAGCATTCAAAGGATGCTTATGTCTTGCTTCAATCAAATTATTAGATTGCGTCACCAAATGATTAGAGTTCATTCTCTCCTACCTTTCTATCAATTGTGATACTTTTTATGTAGTTATCCAAGCATAACATACCATAAAAACAAATTAAATCACATTTATTTAAAAAAGTGATAGTTCGAATCAAAAGTGTGATAGTTCGAATCAAAAGTGTGATAGTTGATGAATCAAAAGTGTGATAGTTCGAATCAAAAGTGTGATAGTTCGAATCAAAAGTGTGATAGTTACCCTCTAAAAAGTCAATCATACCAATGGTTTGACGCCCCCCTAAAACAGTTAAAACAGTACTTAAAACAAAGACCTTAAAACAACAACAAACACGCGCGCGAAAAAATGCTGCTGTTTTTCAAAATCAGGGAAAAATAATAAATGAACAAAAAACCAAATTCAAAAGACAAACCGTCTCCAATAAAAGGGTTGGGTATACAGCGTCGATTTAATAGACGCTGTAATCGTTTTACTAGATTACCAGAGTGAATATAAACAAACGAAAGAAAATGCCAATAAACCCCATTAACGTTCTTTTTAAGGGCATACGACATTTTCTTCCAAATTCTTATTCCTTTTTCTCACCTTGTCCCTTTATTGTATCATGGATAAAGCCAGTTTATGCTACCATTTATTACATTCAGTCAGGTAAAAAGCACTTTTTTCATGCAACATATGTTGTGAAAGAAGGATTATCCATTTACCAACCAATCCGCAAGCATAAATAATGGAACTGCTAGGACACTCGTAGCTAATCCATATTTAAACGCATCCATCCAGTAAGAAGCCATCGCCCCTTTTTTCACTTTAGAGAGAAAGCCCATGCTCTCTTTCTTTGCTTCGTTTACGATCTCGTTCAGGTTGTTTTGCATGCTGTTCATACTGTTGCTTATCTTTTCGTTCATGCTGCTTAACTGCTGGTTGTTGCTCTTTTCCATTTCGCTCATTTTTTCGAGTGTTTGCTTGTTGTTCTGGCTCATCTGTTTTAGTGAAAGACTCAAGACCTTTTGCATTTGCTCGTCGTTGTTGGTCAATAGCCGCTCTTGCTTGGTCAAGATCGAATGCATCTCGGTCATGACTTGCTTGCTTGTTGTTTTGATATTGTCGATCTCGTTGTCGAAGGTCATCTTCTCCCGTGCGGTCTTGTCCATGTTCGTGCTGAGGTAACTTCTCATGAGGTCGTTTAATTCCGCTGTCTGTTTCAGCAACGCGTTCAATTCGTTTAACTCCACTTGTTCGTTCGTTTGATAGATCGGTATATTCTCGCTCTTGACTTGGTCTTCCTTTGACTTGTTCAATTTTTCGGCTAAGCTCATGTTCTAACGTTCCCCTTTCGTATGCTAATCCTAGCGTTTTGCCGCGCACAAATTTTTTCGCATCTGGATGTTTAAAGCTAATAAATTTTCCTCGTTCTTTCACTTCGATATCGTATTTTTCCGTTAACGTCTGTTTTAAACCCTTGTAAGATCCTGTATATAGCCGTTCATGATCAATGACTTGCCGTAGTTCATCTTTCCAGCTGATTTTTCCTTTTTCGAGCAAGGATTTTTCCGCAAGGGTATAGCGTTCCTTTGCGGATGGTTCTAGAATGACGGATAATCCACGCTCCAAGCACAGCTGGTCACTTGCCTCCCTAAGTTTATATAAATCCTTTTTCGATGATTGATATTTCTTGCCATCTTCATAGCCAACGGAATTAATCACAATATGATTGTGTATATGGTCTTTATCGGCATGCGTATACACAACTGCTTCATATCCTTTGGCGATCTTTTCCGTTAAATCTTGGCCAATCGCATTCGCTTGTTTTGGCGTCACTTCGCCTGGCTTAAAGGATTGAATTACATGATGTGCCTGGACGCCATTCGTTTTCCCCCATAATTCCCGTGTTGCTTTCATTTGTGCCTTTGCATATTCGGGCGGACAATGAACGCCCTCTTTCACTTCCGCTCGTTTTTCCGCATAGGAAATTAATTTATTCGCTACTTTTGTATTGCCGAGTTGAATTGTTGCCATATCGTTCCCAACTCCTTCTGGATGCCTTGCAATTCTCCGTGCGGAATCGCTTTTCCTTCATTGGCCCGTCTACTTAGCTGATTGACATTGTTGCCAATCGCACGCAGCTGCCGAGCAATCTCGAATGCCCCCTCCTTATTAACTTTCGGAGGCTGCATTCTCACCCCTTGTGCCTTCTTCTTGCAGAAGGTTGGCACACTCAGGGAACAATCTGTCGCCATCTGCTCCAGTCGTTCCCATTCGTTGTCGTTCACACGAAATTTCACCTGCCGGCTCTCTTTCCTGTTCTCTCCCAAAGTTCAATCAACCGCCCCTCTTTGTCCATTTTTCAAATGGAACAGACCCTCAATCCATCGCTTCCACTCTGATTGTACCATTCTGTAAAGAGGGTTGG
>JBDNGJ010000033.1:0-11857 GCA_041689365.1 Virgibacillus sp. | reverse complement strand
CTTTTGATGACATGCTTCATAATTTCCACTATAAACATGTGATTCTTTGCTTCTATAAACCTGCCAATATGACCAATTACGATGCTCTTGCCTAAGCCTTCCTTGATTTTAAATGTCGTGACCTTCTTTTGCGGATTTACCAAGAATGTTAAATACTCAATCGCATTAGGGAAGTATGAATACTTCGAGTTTGCTAACCCCTTGTTCCCAAATAAATACGTTCCTGCTCCACTGCTGCAAGCCAATAAATTTGTAGAGAAACGATTGATGATGAATCGCATGGCTGTTATATAGACCTTTCTTGTAAGACTGTTACTGCTGTCCATCGTTGTATGTGCGTGTGAAATTCTAATTTTCACACCGGCTAAATAGGCTGCAATTGCAGCAATGCCACAATGAAACAATGTATGTGCATGTACAGCGTCATATGGTCCATATTTTTTAATGGCATGATAGATTTCTTTTATCGAATTGGTCTTTGATAGCTTAATAACTCTTCCGCCGCGTTTTTTGATTTCATCGTCATAGTGAGCATCTTGATTACTATATGAAATAAAATCAAACTCTACCTTTTTACGATCAATGTTTCTGTAAATATTCATTAGCATCGTTTCGGTTCCTGCTGTGTTCATTGCCCCAACAACGTGAAGAACCCTCATTTTGTTATCCTCTTTTCACGTCTTTTTTCCAGATTTGTCATTCTGCCATTTTGCAAATTCAATAACTGTCTTATATTTCTGGAGCTCACCTTTATCAACTCCTGACTCCTTCAGTTCCTCAACAAAATCTAGCCATTCATTTTCCGGCAATAATTCATCAACTGGTTTTGTGCCTAATAATGTTCGAAGGTCTGCGTCTAAAACAGTTGCGATTCGTTCAATTATTTGAATGGATGGGTTTTGATTTAGACCTCGCTCAATATTACTTAAATAAGATTTTGATATAGTTGCTCGCTGGGCACACTCAGATAAACTGAGTCCTTTCTGTTTACGTATGCTTTGGATGTTTTCTCCTATCATAGTTTATACCTCATGTTTTCCTAAGATAAAATAACGTTTATTTCGTTCGGTTTTACGAAGCGTATCCTGAACACATCTAATAACTCGCTGTTGATCATCATCTGTCAGGTTTGACCCGGATGGAAGGCAAATCCCTGTGGAAAATAACCGCTCAGCTACATGTTCATCTCCCTGGTGAGGATAGTAGCTTGATTCTTTGAAGAGTGGCTGCATATGAAGTGGCTTCCATACAGGACGTGCTTCGATATTTTCATGATGAAGGGCTGCTAATAATTCTTTTACCGTAACTCCTGTATCTTGTTCATCAATGGTTAAGGTTGTAAGCCAACGATTCATCCTGGTTTCTTCCAATTCCGGCATAAACGAAATCCCTGGCAGGTTAAGAAGCCCCTGATTGTAGATTTCATAAATACTTCTTCTTGCAGAAACGCGCTCGTCAAGTACTTGTAACTGTGTCCTGCCAACCCCGGCTAATAGGTTACTCATCCGATAATTAAATCCGACCGTGCTGTGCTGATAGTGTGGTGCCTGATCACGTGCCTGACTTGCCAGGAATCTTGACCGTTGTATGGCCTCAGCATCATTTGATATAAGCATGCCTCCACCTGATGTGGTAATAATCTTATTCCCATTAAAGGAGTAGATGCCAAATTTGCCGAATGTGCCACTGGCTTTCCCTTTATAGGTCGTTCCAAGTGATTCAGCTGCATCCTCGATAATAGGTACATCATATGTGTCACAAATCTCCAGGAGTTCATCCATCTTAGAGCTTTGGCCATACAAATTCACTACAATTACAGCCTTTGGCAGCTTTCCAGCAAGTGATGCTTCTTGCATCGCCCGTTCAAGTGCTTGTGGTGACATGTTCCATGACTCAGGTTCTGAATCAATAAAAACTGGATTTGCTCCTTGATACAAAATCGGATTTGCACTTGCTACAAATGTGAAAGTTGAACAAAAAACATAATCATCCTTTGTTACATCTAATAAAGAAAGAGCCAAATGAATAGCAGCAGTACCCGAACTTACGGCTGCAGCATCTTTGACTCCAACTTTTTCTGCTATTTCTTTTTCAAATGCATCTACGTTTGGCCCTAAAGGCGCTATCCAATTTGTTTCAAATGCTTCATTGATATACTGTTGCTCCCTGCCACTCATGTGTGGGAGAGATAAATTAATTCTCGACTTAGTCAAACAACCACCACCTTTTCTAAATCATAATCCGTTCGATAATTCTTGTCGGGCTTCCTACAGCCTTACTATATGCTGGTATATGTTCGATCACTGTAGATCCTGCACCAATTACGGACCAGCTACCAAGATGCTTTCCAGGGATTATTGTAGCCGTTGATCCAACATGAACCCCTTCACCTGATGTGACATTCCCTGTCAACGTTGCGTTTGGTGAAATATGTGTATAGTCACCGATATTGTTGTCATGTTCGATCACTGCTCCTGTGTTGATAATACAGTGCATCCCTATTTTGGCATTTGCATTAATAACAGCATTTGGCATAATCACAGTTCCATAGCCAATTGCAGCAGACCTGCTGACAACAGCTGTTGAATGAACTACTGATAAAAATTGCTCTGGAAGTAAATTTGCTTCGTCTGCTAGCTTCTTTCTTATCTTATTTCCTCCAATAGCAACCACGACTCGTGTATCCTGTTGAAGTAATTTAGCTAAGTATGCTATCGGTGCATAAATAATGCCATTTTGTTTAAATCCGCGGTTATGCTTATCATCCAAAATAGCAGTGACTTGATAGTTCACATTAGGAAATAACATCTCCTGTATGACTTTGCTATGTCCACCATCACCTATAATAATGACACTCATGCTAAAGCACTTCTTTCGTGCCATTAAATTTTTCCATCGTAACAGAATCCCTGCCCGTGATACCTTCTTTTTTGACTACTTTCAAAAAAGTTTTCAGCAGAATTCTGCAATCAAGAAATAGTGAACGGTTTACGACATACCATGCATCAAGTCTGAATTTTTCTTCCCAGGTGATTGCATTTCTGCCATTTATTTGCGCCCAGCCAGTAATGCCTGGTTTCACGGTGTGACGCAAGGATTGCTCCTTCGTGTAAAGCGGTAAGTACTCCATCAATAATGGCCTTGGACCAACTAAGCTCATATCTCCTTTTAGAACATTGAACAACTGCGGAAATTCATCCAGGCTATACTTTCTAAGAAATTTCCCTAGTGGTGTTAGCCTGACATCATCAGATAATTGCTTCCTATTATAATAAAATCCGTTCGTCATTGTCCTGAATTTATATAGATAAAAGGGTTTGCCTTTTAATCCGGGACGCTTTTGTTTAAACAATATCGGTTTTCCCATTCGAATCCGAATAACTATCGCCAATACAATAATTAATGGAGAAAACAATGTAACAATCATTATCGACATGACACTATCCAACAGACGTTTCATTCACCTCTCACTCCCAGGAGATTATTTAGGCATTAAAAATCCGCTGCATGTTGCTGCACCGGAGTCTGACTTGCTTTTTTTGTTTTCGTAAATTTTTCGTAGCCATTCGGATTATTATATTGCCACCGCCATGTATCTTCACACATGACATCTATATCTCGGGTTGGCTGCCACCCGAGTAGTTTTCTTGCCTTTGATGGGTTTGCATAACATATTGCAGCATCTCCTGGGCGTCGTTCTTCTATACGATATGGGACTTTCTGATTTGTAGCCCTTTCAAATGCATTGATCATTTCCAGTACGCTATAACCTTTACCGGTCCCAAGATTGTACGCATCTATACCATTGGCAGTCTGAATCTTTTTCAATGCTTTTATGTGACCAGCAGCTAAATCAACTACATGGATATAATCCCTGACTCCTGTTCCATCTCTTGTTGGATAATCATTCCCAAACACCTGTAGTTGCTGTCTTTTTCCAACCGCAACCTGTGCTATATATGGCATTAAATTGTTTGGAATACCATTCGGATCTTCCCCAATACGACCAGTCTTATGAGCTCCAATTGGATTAAAGTATCTTAGTAAAGCAATACTCCATTCGTTGTCTGAACGATATATATCCCGCAAAATTTCCTCAATCATGTGCTTTGTACGACCATATGGATTTGTCGCTCCGATGCTTGCTTCTTCTGTAATAGGTATGTTGCCCGAAGCTCCGTATACAGTCGCCGATGAGCTGAACACAAGTTTTTTAACTTCAAATTGCTGCATCACTTCACACAATGTAATAGTTCCTGTGATATTGTTTTTATAATAGCGAAGCGGATCGCTAACTGACTCACCAACTGCTTTTAAACCTGCAAAGTGAATGACTGAATCAATTTTGTTTTCCCTAAATATAGTCGTAACGTGTTCTTTATCCAGCAAATCAATATTGTATGCTTTAAACTGTTTTCCTGTGATTTCTTTTACCCGCCTTAATGATTCTTCATTACTATTCGATAAATTATCCAGGACAATGATTTCGTAACCTTCATTAAGAAGCTCTACACAAGTATGGCTTCCGATATATCCTGCTCCACCTGTTACAAGAATAGCCATTAAACTCTCCTCCTTTCAGCTACCAAATTAGGTAGTCACTTTTATACAAAATATTGAGGTTAATAACATTTTCAAAGTAATAATAAGCAAGGTAACAAGCTATAATTCCAAAGTAGATAAATTTCTGATCCTTTTTAGTAAACACTTTTACAACCCATGAAATTAGAATGATCTGGTAAAGGTCAAAGTAAATGGAAATTCTGGCAAAAATCCAATTCTGTGTTGATATAATCATAAATACCAGTCCAAGTATCGCCATATTTACGATATAATCACTTTCAGGAAATATGCGCCTCAGTTTATCTCTGCCTAAATAGGCAATACCTATTGGAGCTGCTGCTACCGCAACCCTCAGAAAGTTAGCTCCACCTTCAGAAAAGCTTTGGTAATGACCGTACTGCGTATCTTCCAGCGCTGAAAACAATAATGATGAAAAGTATTCAAATCCAACAACAATAAACACAGAAATTATCAGCAATGCTACGGTAGCTTTTGACCATGCTTTATACCTCACTAAAAAGTAGATTGGCAATAAAATAAGTGCACTCTGATGAAATAAAGAAGCCAAAATAATAATCAACGCATACTTTACAAAGCTTCCTTCAATTAAAAACTTTGTGGCTGTGAAGGCAATTGCTGCTGCAAGCACCTGTCTTATTCCATTCATTGATACTAAAAATAGCCCACCCGTTATATAAACGTATAAGCTAATCTCGATCATCCTGGAATAATTATATAAAACCATTACAATAAGCACGTTTGTTATTAAAGCTGCAGCAAATATCATGATTTGCGGATCTTCTGATATATACGTTTTTAAGATTCTTTGCAGAATACCAAATCCGATATCCTTTTGGGCTAGGATGAAATCCCAGGAAAAGTCATTCTGCTCATATATTCTCCTATAAACGTATGTATCACCAATGTTTGACCTTAGCCCAGAAACAAGAACTAAAGATGCTAATGCACCAAACATCAATACTTTATTCGGTTTGATAGGTACAGACGATTCAACTCTTCGTGCAGGGGACGCAAACTGTCGTGCAAATAGAGAAAAACTGAAAACGATGGCAAGGTTTATCCATAATATTGTCATCTGAAGTTTCCTTTCAATCTAAAACATTAAACTGTCCTCGTTTTGGCTTTTATATATAGAAATAATAAAAACCCTATAGGCAACGCTGGAACAGTAAGCGTTTTGCTTGGTGTTTCCTGTAAAAATGACCAATTACGGCCTAATAAACTGCTCGATACATAATGGATTGCTTGCTTAAATTTAAATACAAAACCCGCAAATGGTATTTTCATTAATTCTTTACGATAAAAGGAAAAGCCATTTGGATTTCTGCGATATTGATGAAGCATGTTTCGCGAAGAACCATCTGGAAGATATTCAACACAGCATAGTACTTCATTCATTAATAACATTTCGTACTCCTGATCGAGCATGTAATACTTGTATGCGAGACCAACATATTTTTCATTGTGAAAGATTGGATATGGATATTTCCTGGTTAATTCTGTACGATAAACAAGTTTCTTATCACCTGTTACTCCATGTCTGTAATGCAGGTCAAACAACGTAGAAGATTTAATATGACCCGGCAAAGTAGACCCAATTAGTTGATTACTGCTGTCCGAATCAAGACCAATAATCCCGCTAACATTATTACTTCCATACTTCTTCCAGAATGATAGAATTTTTTCCACCGCATCATCTGGCATATAATCATCTGAATCAATGCAAACATTTAATTCTGTATTAATCCGTTCGTATGCGGTGTTATGTGCACCATGCATGCCTTGATTTTCTTGTTGATAATAGTCTATTTTAAGGATTCCTTCCTTGATCCACGTCTTAACCAGGTCTTCAGTATCATCTGTTGACCCATCATCAATAATTAGCCAAATAAAGTCTTTACATGACTGGCGTTTCAGACTTTCATAACAAACATGGAGACAAAATGCCCGATTATATGCTGGGGTGAATATGGTTAGCTGTTTCATATTAACGCTTCTCCTAATGCCAGATAGGATGCTTGTGTTTGCCAGGCTGTCTCCTTTATGTCATAGCCACTTTCCGATAAGGCATGGTAATCAATAATTCTGGGTCTTATTTGTTTATCCAGACTTACAATTCGTTTAATCCAACTGGCTGTATCTGTTAATGGCAAATAATCGACAAGGCCTGACCCCATATCAGCCTCCCCGGTAATCGTGTCAGCGATTAAACATGGAAGACCTGCACCTTGAGCTTCAATTAGGGTTACTGGTAAACCTTCATGTATCGAAGGAAAGACAAAAATATCCATCGCCTGAAGGAGTGCATCAATGTCATCCCGCACCCCAAGTAATTTAACCTTACCGTTTAAATTTAGCGCATTAATCTTCGTTTCAATTTCTTTCCTTAGTGGCCCCTCACCAGCTATTAACAAAACAGAATTTGCTATCAGCTTATTAAGACCAGCGAAGATATCTAGTAACTGTAACTGATTTTTCTGAGGTGCCATTCGGCCGACATGACCAAGGACGAGAGTATCTTTCTCCAGGTTCAGTTCTCTTCTGATAGCATTACGGGTCTGCTGTGAAAATTTAAATCTATCTGTTTCAATTCCGTTTTTCAGGATAAAGGATTCTCCCGATCTATGTTTAAATAACCATTCAGCAGCTTTATGTGAACAGGCGTAATGATGTGTTGCGTTTGGATTAATTTTGCTGCCTGCGTACCATTTATAAAATCTTGATGTAAATCCACCTTCACTTTCCGTATTATGGCTATGAGCAATTCTTACCGGGATATTCGCTTTTTTAGCAGCTCTTAGCACAAATCCGCTCATTTTATCCATGTGGGAGTGAACGATTTTATACTGGTGTCTCTTCAGGAAATGATTCAATGCACGATTAAAACCAGTATGTCCGGCCTCGGTAACATATGGGATACGATGAATTTTTCCACCCATGCTTATTATTTCTGAGTCAAAGACCCCTTCTTTGCACGTTAAAAAATCAAATTGCACCTTGGAACGATCTATGTTTCGATAGAGGTTCATGATTAGGGTTTCAGCACCACCTCTGTTCATATTAACGACAACATGTAATACCCTTAATGGGCTGCCCATACCGGTTCCCCCTCTTCCTCCATATAGGATCGATAAATTATTTCCTTCTCAGCCAATACCTTATTTGTAGAATACTTCGCGATAATTGCATTCCTTCCATTTTGCCCGAGCTGATGTTTCATATCGCCTGCACTTGAAAGGGCTATTATTTTATTCGCAAACGCCAGTGGCTCCCAATCAGCTAACAGCCAGCCTGTTTTATTATTTTGAACAAGTTCTCTATGGCCTCTATTATCAACAGCAACGACAGGGAGACCACAGGACATTGCCTCCATAACATTGACGGGGAGGCCTTCTCTGTAGCTTGATGCAACTGCTATATCACACATGGGCAGAAGCTGGTCGATATCCTTTCGAAAACCTAGAAAATCAACCATATGGCTTATCCCAAGGCTATTTGCTAATTCTTGGCAGTACTCTAATAAAGCCCCTTCTCCAGCAAGCAGCAGCTTTGCACTTGGAACTTTTTCTTTCAGTAAAGCTAACGAACGAAGGAGAAATTGTTGATTTTTATTTTTATTAAACTCAGCAGCATAAAATAATAAAAAGTCATCGGCGTGATAGCCAAATGACTTTTTCAGTTCTGTTCGTTTATTTTCATTGATTGGCTTATAACGTACGGTGTCTACTCCAACACCATGAATTTGTTCCGTTCGTTCTGCTTTAAAACGATGTTTAGTGGCAATATTGTAGTCTTCCTGATTAATCGTTATTAAACTGTCCGTATATTGTGATAAAAATCTTTCAATTGGATAATAGATTAGCCAGTTAATAAGTGGTGCTCCTTTACAAAAGTGAAATCCATGAGCTGTATAGATTACCTTTGTTCCTTGTCTTCTTGTCTGCTTAGCAGCAAGCCGGGCCAGCACTCCTCCTAAGGGGGTGTGACAATGAATAATGGAATAATTATTCTGACTCATAACCTTCTTTAACTGCTTATAGGCCTCGATGTTTGATTTGCTAAAAGGGGATCGTTCAATTGGAATATTATATTGATTATCGGTATACGGTAAATTTATGGTTCCCGCTGCAGCAACATCAACATCCCACCCTTGTTCCTTAAACCACTTCATATAAGGCAAATGAAAAGCTTTGAAATGATAATCAACTGTCGCACAGTACAGTATTTTTTTCGTCATGAACATCCCCCCTTTCGCTATTGTTTCTATTTTGTTAATTCTGTTTCGACAACTGTTGAAAGATAATCCAATAAGTCCTTACGCAAATCTTCCCGCTCCAATGCTAATTCTATAGTTGTCTGGATAAATCCCATCTTTTCGCCAACATCATAGCGCTTTCCTTCAAAATCATATGCATAAACTGCTTCGTGCTTATTAAGCTCTGCGATTGCATCTGTCAGCTGTATCTCATCCCCGGTGCCTGGCTTTTGGTTACCCAGAATTTCGAAGATTTGCGGACTTAGTATGTATCGGCCTAAGATAGCCAGATTGGATGGCGCATCCGCCTGTTTTGGTTTCTCAACCAGGTTATGAACATTATAGAGATGGTTTTCTATCATGCTCCCGCCTACTATCCCATACCTGGAGACATCTTCATCATTAACGGTTTGTACGCCTAAGATTGAGGCGTTGTAGCGATTATACTGATTCATTAATTGCTTGAGGCATGGTGTTTCAGATTTAACGATGTCATCTCCCAGCAGAACGGCAAAAGGTTCATTCCCGATGAATTTACGTGCACACCAGATTGCATGGCCGAGGCCCTTTGGTTCTTTTTGGCGAATATAATGGATATCCACCATTTTGGAGGATTTTTGTACTTCACTTAATAAGTCGAACTTCCCTTTTTCGAATAAATTTTGCTCCAGTTCAAAAGAATTATCAAAGTGATCTTCGATAGCTCTTTTCCCTTTACCTGTTACGATAATTATATCTTCAATTCCTGATTCAATTGCTTCTTCAACAATATATTGAATTGTAGGCTTATCGACAATTGGCAGCATCTCTTTTGGCATTGCCTTTGTTGCCGGAAGAAACCTTGTTCCTAATCCTGCCGCCGGTATAATGGCCTTCTTTACTTTCATTTTGATTTGCCCCCTTTACAAGGAAATAGCTTTCCTTTGCTGCTGAACCACATCATTATTTGCGATATTTATTAACTTTTTCCTAAGCATATCTCTTTCGAATTTGGAATAACTTGAAACGATCTCCTCAATATCTTCTACATAAATACGTGTAGTTTTTCCAATATAAATCTTGGAGTACACTTGCTTTTCGTTAACTTCATCTTCTTTTAATAATTCTTCAAATAGTTTCTCACCCGGTCTTATCCCAGTAAATTCTATTCCAATTTCCGCAATGGAATTACCTGATAATTTGATGAGATTTCTGGCAAGCTCAACTATCTTTACCGGATCACCCATATCCAAAACAAAGATTTCTCCTCCTCTTGCCAACGCACCGGCCTGAATAACCAATCTTGATGCTTCAGGGATCGTCATGAAATAACGAACCATGTCAGGATGGGTAACTGTTACTGGGCCGCCTTTTTCAATTTGCTTTTTAAATAATGGAATGACACTTCCCCGACTTCCTAATACATTGCCAAATCTGACTGCAACAAATTTTGTACTGCTATTTTGATCCATGTTTTGAATGACCATTTCAGCAAGTCTTTTTGATGCACCCATAACACTTGTCGGATTTACTGCTTTATCTGTTGATACCATTACGAATGTGTCAACCTTATTTAAATGTGCGGCATGGGCAATATTAGTAGTTCCGATAATATTATTCTTAACGGCTTCTTCGGGATTACGTTCCATTAAGGGAACATGTTTATGTGCTGCAGCATGATAGATAACGTCAGGGCTATATGTACTGACTACCGACATCATCTTCTTGGCATCCTGTATATCAGCTATTTCTGTTACAAAATCTATTTCTCCATTTTTATATTTATCTTTAAGCTCCAGCTCAATCGTATAGATACTGTTCTCACCATGACCAAGCAAAACAAGCTGCCTTGGATTGAATTCCGAAATCTGTCTAGATATTTCAGACCCGATGGAACCTCCAGCACCTGTTACCAAGACAATTTTATCTCTAATACTGTCTGAAATACTCTCGATATCCATTTCCACAGGATCCCGCCCGAGCAGGTCCTCTACCTGAACATCACGAAACTGACTTACGGAAACCTTCCCTGTGATCAAATCCTCCAGTAACGGAAGAATTTTTGTTTGAGCTTTTGTCTTGGCACACTCCTGAAAAATGATGTTCAGATCTTTCTTGCTAAGGGATGGAATCGAGATAATGATATTATCAATCTCAAATTCTTCCACACAATCTGCTATCTGCTTGACTCCACCTACAACAGGGAGCCCGAGAATATCAAGCTGATGTTTTCTGCTATCATCATCAATGAAAGCAACTGGTAAAAGGTTACCCTCATTATGTTTCAGCAGCTGTCGTGCAACCATTGTCCCTGCTGACCCTGCACCAATAATTAATGTCCTGGTTTTATTGTCCTGCTTATTCATAATCGTGTCACGGTACAATCTCCATACAAACCGTGAACCACCTATTAGAAACATATCAAGCAGCCATGTAACAGCTAATAGCCTGAAGGAAATTTCCTGCAGAAAAGTTAGCTGAATAATAACAGCGGTGAGAATAGAGTAAGATACAATTTTAAAGATAATCAGTAGTTCTTTGGTACTGGCATATTCCCAGACTTTTTTGTAGAGTTTGTATTTTATAGAGAAATAGTAGTGGCACAGCAATATTGCTAGTGAAATTACCGTTAACGGCAAAGTTATAACATGAATGCTGGCATTAACGAGGAAGCTGCTAATAAAAATAGCTGATAATACAATACACGAGTCAATAATGATAAATAGTGATAATCGCTGCCGGTACGTCATACATGTCCTCCTTTCTATTTAAGATGATAAATTTTAGTAAACTTGGCTTATCGTTAAATGAATTCTTATGAAAGCGTATTTTGCTTTCTTAGAACCCCTAATATTCTGGAGTGCAAGCCTTAGTTGCGCTTATGCAGTAAGAAAGTATTTATACTTTTGTATGAAAATAACTCTCTAACTTGATTTTAGCGGACACAGGAGACGCTATTTCTATATAAAAGTAATCTTTTCGATATTATCCGGACACAGAAGCCCTTATTTTAAATATATCATGGTTATTTAACTGTAT
>JBDNGJ010000032.1:0-20348 GCA_041689365.1 Virgibacillus sp. | reverse complement strand
TGTCTATCAAGGTAAATAGAAGCAGGGAGGGCACTAAATGTCATATATTGAAGAATTCAAACAAAGGGTTGAAGAAATAAAAAAAGGCGGGCAGGAAAAGTACCACCAGAAAAATGAAGAAAAAGGCAAGTTATTCGTTCGTAAACGTCTGGAATTATTATTCGATGATCAGATAGATGTTGAAGATGCATTTTTTGCAAACTGTATGGATGATTCTTTGCCATCAGACGGAGTAGTGACTGGAATTGGTCAAATTGGAGGTCAGGCTGTCTGTGTTATGGCAAATGACTCGACAGTAAAAGCTGGTTCATGGGGCAAACGAACTGTTGAAAAAATAATCCGTATACAGGAAACAGCTGAGAAATTGGAAATACCAATGCTTTATCTTGTAGATTCTGCTGGCGCAAGAATAACTGACCAAATAGAAATGTTCCCTGGCCGTCGTGGCGCTGGTCGAATCTTTCATAATCAAATAAAACTGTCCGGTCGCGTACCACAGGTTTGTCTTTTATTCGGACCTTCTGCTGCAGGCGGGGCTTACATTCCGGCGTTTTGTGATATTGTAGTTATGGTTGAAGGAAACGCATCAATGTATTTAGGGTCTCCACGCATGGCAGAAAAAGTTATTGGTGAAAAAGTAAGCCTTGAAGAAATGGGTGGTGCACAAATGCATTGTTCTGTTTCAGGCTGTGGTGATGTACTGGTAAAATCTGAAGAAGAAGCAATTGAATACACAAAAAAATACATTGGCTATTTTCCGGCTAACTTCAGGAACAAGCCTAACGTTGCTGATCCTAAGGAGATAAAAGCGTTTGAAAAGTCGATCACAGACTTAATTCCGGAAAATCAAAACGCTCCATTCAACATGTATGATTTTATCGACCGGATAATTGACGAAGATAGTTTTTGTGAAGTTAAAAAGAAATTTGCACCAGAATTGATTACTGGGCTTGCTAGAGTGAATGGAAAATCAGTAGGGATTATTGCAAATCAGCCAAGAATGAAAGGTGGCGTCTTATTCCCGGATTCAGCAGATAAAGCTGCTAAATTTATTCAATTGTGCGACGCATTTAATATTCCACTTTTATTCCTGATGGATATTCCTGGCTTTATGATTGGTACAAAAGTGGAGCGTGCAGGTATTATTCGACATGGTGCAAAAATGTTAGCAGCAATGAGTGAAGCAACTGTACCGAAAATATCAGTAGTCGTACGTAAAGCTTATGGTGCAGGATTATATGCAATGGCTGGTCCTGCATTTGAGCCAGATTGCTGTATAGCGTTACCAACTGCTCAGATTGCAGTTATGGGACCTGAAGCAGCCGTGAATGCTGTATATGCGAATAAAATTGCGGAATTACCAGAGGAAGATAGACCTGCATTTATCAAAGAAAAGCAAGAAGAATTTAAAGACAATATTGATATTTATCGATTAGCGTCAGAAATGGTTGTTGATGCTATTGTAGATCCGGATAAGCTAAGGGGTGAACTAATAAGCCGCTTCAGCATATATGAGACAAAGAATACTAATTTTACCGAAAGAAAACATGGTGTTTATCCAGTATAAATAAGTTAGAAGGCTTTGGTAGAGATACCAAAGCCTTTATTTAGCGAATTAACTTGCCTGCCGAGTGGGCAGCCATACTATGTAAGGTTATTTTTAAAATATTTTTCCTAACAATGAGTCTTAATCTAGTTGAAATCAACTCCGAATCAGTGTGGGGAATATCTTTAAGTGCTATGACATCGCTCGGGAATCACACTACACGCACCTTAGGTCTACGCCTTAAGCTCCCTCAGAAACTATGACAATTCGCTACAAAGGCTTGTATCCAAAAGTATTAGGGTTCTATGTAAGTAAAATCCCCTTTATAAAAATCCATTTAATGATAAACTAAGTTTTTTTATAGCAAAATATAAATCTTGTCATATTATATAGAAATACTCATATTTCATTCTGATTCACTATAATTTAATTATGTAAACTAATGTTACAAAAAAACCTATTTATTTCAGTTTTACTGTATAAATGATATTCTAAACTAGAATGTTTTAGCAGGAAAGAGGGGATACTTCGTAATGGATAATAGATTTTTTCGTGATGCTATGGGTAAATTTGCAACAGGTATCACTATAGTAACAACTGAATATAATGGGGAAATCATGGGAATGACAGTTAATGCATTTATGTCCGTTTCATTGGACCCAAAATTAATCGCTATATCAATCGATGAAAAAGCACGTATGTATGATAAATTACAAGAAACCAAGAATTTTGGCTTAAGCATATTAACAGAGGATCAAAAAGATTTATCTATGATATTTGCGAAACAAAAGCATAGTGACAGAGACATTTCATACTTAAGACAGGATAATATTCCTGTGATAAAAGACTCTATTGCAACGCTTTCATGTCGTGTCAGGGAAACAGCTGATGCAGGTGACCATAAGATATTCATTGCTGAAGTAACAGACGTAAAGATGAATGGCGGAGATCCTGTGCTGTTTTATAGTGGTCAATACCATACGCTTAAATAATGTAAAGGGGGTGCCCATATGAAAATAAAAGACTTTATGATAACAGATATAATTAGTATTACGAAGGATAAAACGATAAAACAATTGTTAGAGACACTGGTAAAGCACAAAATTGGCGGGTTACCTGTAGTAGATGACCAAAATCATTTAATTGGTATGATAAGTGACGGAGATGTTATTCGTTGTCTTCAGCCTAAAGGCAGAACAGTTTACGACATGTTCACAGTTGTTCTGGTAAGCCAGGAGGAAGACTTGAGCCAGAAAATCAAATATAGCATTAATAATAAAGTTGACACGATTATGAATAAAAGACACACTCATACAGTGCACCCAGATGACAATCTGGAAGAGGCCTTAACCATCTTATCTAAATATCATTTTAAGAAAATCCCTGTTGTAGATGAAAATTCAAAAGTGGTAGGGGTTATCAGTCGAGGGGATATAATTCGCTCTATTTCTACAAAAATTCTTTCAACTAAAGATGAGGAAAATTCTTAGACAGGTGATAAAACACTACATATTTGCATATCAAAGGTTTACTGGTATAGATAATTAATTTTAGAGGGTGGAAATAAAGTCAGGAATTCAGTATAATAGTTGAAAGAATTGTTAATTGGAAGGGATTTTCTTCATGATCATAACAGAACAAAACCAAACTCAAGCAAATCTTCAGCAGATAGCTGCACTATATCAGGCAATGGTTGAAAATGACGATTTAAAACATGCTAATAAAATTCTCGATGTTTATGAAAAACTTAACAGACAAGAATTAATGATCAGCTTTGCTGGTCATTTTTCTGCTGGAAAATCTTCGATGATCAATAATCTATTAGGGAAGTCTATATTGCCGAAAAGCCCTATCCCAACAAGTGCAAATGTCGTTAAAATAAAATCAGGTAAGGGATTTGCACGTGTTTATTTTCATGATAGCGCACCAGTGGAATATGAAGAACCTTATGATATTGATATGATCAAAGATTATGCAAAGGATAAAGCAAGTATTAAAGAAATAGAGATTAATACAAAGGAAGAGATTCTACCGGATGAATGCGTTATTATTGATACACCAGGTATAGATGCCGCAGATGATGCCGATCGAATCATGACAGAATCATCATTACACCTTGTGGATGTGTTGTTCTATGTTATGGATTATAATCATGTTCAATCAGAAGTTAACTTGCAATTTTTGAAAAAAGTGCAAGATAATAATATTCCATTTTATATTATTATAAACCAGATTGATAAACATGATGAAGGTGAATTAACCTTTGAAACCTTCAAACAAAAAATTAAACAAACGTTTGATCAATGGAATATATTACCAAAAAATGTCTTTTATTCATCCCTGATAGATAGTAACGCAGCCTACAATGAATTCCCAGTAATCAATGATAAACTTACTGCACTGATGACATCTGACAAGAAATCAACCTTAAACACAGAACGATCTGTTTTGCAGGTTATCGATGAACACAAACGTTATTTGGATAGCATCTATGAGGAAAAGCGGGCAGAAGTTTCACCTAGTGAAAGTGACAAGTATGAAAATGTATCAATGCAATTAGAGGATATTAATAGTGTTGTTTCAAATCTCAAAGCAAAACCAAAGGAATTGGAAAGAGAGTTCTTAACTAATTTAAATTCAACTTTAAAAAATGCATATTTGATGCCCTCTGATTTACGTGAGAAGGCAGAACTATTTTTAGAATCACAAGTAAGAGATTTTAAGGTAGGATTGTTTGCCTCAAAAAAGAAAACGGAAGAAGAGAGAGAAACACGTTTAAACGAGTTTTATAATCACTTACTGGAACGTATCGAGGCTTCCATTCAGTGGAAACTCCGTGACAAGTTCCTGAATCTGCTGAAGCAGTACAATATCCATGATCAAAAGCTTGAACAGGATATCCAGCAATTTTCGGTCGATTATGATTCTGAAGCACTTACATCATTACACAAACCCGGTGCAACGGTTAATGGCGATTATATATTAAATTATACGAATGATGTCAGCGCTGATGTGAAAAAGAAATACAAATTGGAAGCATGGAAATTATGGGATTTAATTTACAATAGTTTTATAGATGAATTTAATGATGAAGTTGTTAAGTACGAAGAGGAGCAGCAGCAGCTTAATCATGCTTTCTGGCAACAGCAAAAACAGGAAAAACTGGAAAATAATCATTATGAGAAATTAAAAATAATTGATGCTGCATTGGATAACCCAAATCCAAATGAACAAATATGGAACCAAATAAATGCTGAAATCAAATCTAGATATAAAACGGTTAAACAGGAAACTGAAAATTTTAATACCAAGATTTCTCCGGAAAAAGTAGTTGGAATTGAAACCGAGGAACAGCCACAGAAAACTGTTTCGATAGATAATGTACTAGATAATATTGAAAAGACAATTGAGACAATTGAAACGTTGCCGGGGTTTCAGTCTGTCATTGACGATTTGAACAGAAAACAAACTCGGTTAAAAAACCGCTCGTATACGATTGCTCTATTTGGTGCGTTTAGTGCAGGCAAATCATCATTTGCTAACGCATTAATTGGCGAAAATATCTTACCCGTTTCACCTAATCCAACTACAGCTGTGATTAATCGTATTAACCCAGTAAATGAAGTGTTTAGCCACGGAACCGTTGTTGTTAAATTTAAAGATGAGCAGACACTTGTTGATGATATAAGATCACTAACCAAGCATTTTTCTCCAGAAGCAGTTAAGTTTGAAAATCTGCTTGATTGGATTATAAAGAATAATATTCATCAGAGTGACCAGCTTCATCAAACACATCAGACATATCTCGATGCGGTTATTGATGGATTTAGTTACAACAAGGATGCTATAGCTCAAGAAGTAATAATTGGTATAGGTGAGTTTTCAAGCTATGTAACGGACGAAACTAAAGCATGTTATATCGAATCGGTTGACCTTTACTATGATTGCTCATTAACGAGGGATGGTATCACTTTAGTTGACACACCTGGAGCAGATTCGGTAAATGCACGTCATACAAACGTGTCTTTCGATTATATTAAGCAAGCAGATGCCATTTTATATGTTACGTATTACAATCATGCGTTAGCAAGGGCCGATAAAGACTTTTTAATGCAATTGGGAAGAGTAAAGGACGCCTTCCAGCTTGATAAAATGTTCTTTATCATGAATGCCGCTGACCTTGCTGAAGATAACTCGGAACTTAAGATGGTAATGAATTACATTGAAGAGCAACTAACACAATTAGGAATTCGTTACCCAAGGTTATATCCAATTTCAAGTAAACAATCACTTCGGGAAAAGCTAAATAATGAAGTGCCAAATAAACAAATGAGAAATTTTGAGGAAACGTTTAATAACTTTATCCATTATGAATTAGCAGCACTCACGATTCAGTCAGTCGGCCGGGATATTAATCGTGCCTCACAATCTATTAAAAATTATATAGAGTCTTTACAATTAAATGCAGCTGAAAGAGATAACTATCGTGAAGATTTATATAAGAAACAATCATCCTTAGAGCAATTGGTAGATAAAATTGATAATGATGTTTACGTACAAAAAATTAAACAGAAGTTAGATAAACAGTTATATTATGTTCTGGAGCGTGAATCAATACGTTTTCATGATATGTTTAAAGAAACGTTTAACCCTACGACGATTACAGAATCTGGCAGGAAAGCGCAAGTACAATTGGAACAAAGCTTAAGGAATCTGCTGGATTATGCTGGGTATGAGTTAATGCAAGAGTTACGAGCAGTTTCGCTTCGAATAGAATCGTTTATTGCAGAGATGAAAAAAGATATTCAGCTTGACTATTCTACTAAAAGCAATTTGATAGATAAGGACTTCCTGCTTCCTGATCTTGATGATACTCAGCTTGAAACACCTGCCTATTATCAGGCTTTTACAGAACTCGATATGCAGACGTTTCATAAAGAATTGAAAAGGTTTAATGGCACTAAAGCATTCTTTGTAAAGAATGAAAAAGAACAAATGAAGGAAGAAATATTTAATCGCTTGTCCCCATTTGCAAAAAGATATATTGAAGAAAGTCATCAGAAAATGAGTGATATCTATACTGAACAATGGAATGTTATACTTGATGAAATGAAAGAGGAAATAAAACGTATCGTAAGAACACACATTGATAATTACTTATCAATGATTACGGATCAGCCTGTAGATATAGATACATTGAAAGATAAGAATCGTATTATCAATTCAATAGTAGCTGAACAGGAGAAAATGGAGGTGTGACACAATGCCAAAACAAAGTAATGTATTGCTAGTTGACGGAATGGCATTACTTTTTCGTGGATTTTTTGCCACATCATTTCGGGGAAATTTCATGAAAAACAGTAAAGGCGTTCCAACGAATGGTATCTATCAGTTTTTGCGCTATTTTTTGGACGCAGTAGATAAGTTTGAACCGACACACGTAGTTTGCTGCTGGGATATGGGAAGTAAAACATTTCGAACAGATTTATTTGATGGATATAAAGCGAACAGATCGGGCCCACCAGAGGAGTTAATACCTCAGTTCGATCTTATTAAAGAAGTAGCAGAGGCATTTAACTTGCCGAATATCGGACTGGAAAATTTCGAAGCAGATGACTGTATCGGGACATTGGCAAACCAATATGCGTCTGAGAATGATGTTTTAATTCTTACAGGCGATCAGGATATACTCCAGCTTGTAGATGAAGGTATAAGTGTTGCGATTATGAAAAAAGGGCAAGGAAACTACGATGTATTCAGTCAGGATACATTCTACGAGAAAAAAGGTATTCGACCAAAGCAAATGATTGATCTTAAAGGATTAATGGGGGATACGTCTGATAATTATCCTGGAGTTAAAGGAATTGGAGAAAAAACTGCCTTAAAATTGATACAGGAGTATGAAACGATTGAAAATATACTGGATAATATTGATAGGTTGCCAAAAGGAGTACAAACAAAAATAAGTGAGAATTTAGATAT
Source organism: Virgibacillus sp. (assembly GCA_041689365.1). Classification (GTDB taxonomy): domain Bacteria; phylum Bacillota; class Bacilli; order Bacillales; family Amphibacillaceae; genus Lentibacillus. The sequence continues at coordinate 12,820 of JBDNGJ010000032.1, read as the reverse complement.
GCTTCACCTATCACGAGATTTAGCTGAAATCAGGTGTGATGTACCTATCGAATGTTCCTTAGAGCAAGCAAAATGGGATTATGATAAGAAAAAAATAGAGGAGAAATTTACGGATTTGGAATTTAATAATTTATTAAAATTGGTTAATTAGTTTAGTTGAAATGCAAAGCATGCTTTGCATTTTTTGTTTGCTTTCAACGCATAACCGTTACTATTAATATAAATGGACAGTATATACGAATAGGTGTAAGGGTATAATTTATATTGAAAAAAATACCTATAGGCGTACTGGTATATACCCCTGATATTGTTTGCGGTTAATGGCTGCAGGGTATATACTGGTAGGTGTATAGGTATGTTAGGATGGTTGCTGAAAGAGAAAAATTATGCTTAGAAGGAGGCATTTACATGTTTGACTATACTGTTGAGACATCTAGGAGTATTGACGAAGCAGTGGAAACACTTGAATTAAAATTAAAAGAGGAAAGTTTTGGGGTGCTTTGGGATTTTGATGTAAAAAAGACCTTAGAGAGTAAGGGACTAGATTATGAACCGAATTATCGTATTTTGGAAGTGTGTAATCCTAAAGCTGCAAAAGAACTGCTTGAAAAAAATCACATGGTTGGTTATTTTCTTCCTTGCAAAATTACAGTTTATGAAGCTGAAGGTAAGACTTTTATAGGGATGCCCCGACCATCAGAGTTAATTAAACTTACTGAAGATAATTCACTTTATGATTTCGCCTATGATATTGAGAATACACTGATTAAGGTTATGGACGCTGCAAAGTAGACGTAAAAAAGAATAATAACAGGATAGGATGTTTAAAAACGCTCATTTTTCAGTGGCTGAATCTAATACGCAGTTGATATAAAATGCGAACTACTTTTAAAAAAGTTTGTGTGCAATGATGCCGCTCCGGAAATACACTTCGCGCACCTAGGGCGGCTGATGAGCCTTCTTGCTCCTACGTCGTTGCGTAGTCTCATCTAGGCCTCAGCTCCCACAGGAGTCTACGTGTATTTCCTCCGCTGTTGACTGGAGTAGGAATCGAATCGCTATAGAATAAATGTGTGGCAGCTACACTAGTCCGGGTGAGCAAAGGGCGGTGACTCCCGCGGGAATAGCACGTGTCCGAAGACCCCTCAGAGTGGTTAAATGAAGGCCGACTAAAACCGTCCTTTGCGGAGAACGTCGGCTTACCCCTTGCCGGGGCAAGGAGGCTTAGGCCGTGCCCTTAGGTGCACATCCGCCCGTAGCGACCCCGGACGGCGGGACAAGAGTTTATTGAGATTATTCCAGCAGTTAGTTCGCAATTTTTATCTAATCAGCAACAAAATAAATCCGAACTGATTCGAATTCTATTTCAAGAATTTTGAATCAGTTCGGATTCTTACTTTGACTTAAACACGTTGTTCTGGACTTTTTTTATCTTGTGGACATAATTCTACCTTCTACAATTATTGCAAAGAGTAAAGTTCCTATAGCAAGGTGCAACACTGCCATGGAAAGTGAAACAAAAGAGAGAATTGTTACAATACCTGCAACTATTTGTAGGATTACCACGATAAGAGCAACCACCATCCGATACCTCAATGGATGTTTATGTACTTTAAATAGCTGGACAGCTATATATATTATGTAACCAGTTACAATAAAAGCTAGAACTCGGTGGGATGTTTGTAATAACTCAGGTAATGAAGCAGGTAGAACATTATCATCACACCCAAGCCATCCACATGCGAGACCGTAATGCTGGTGTTTTATATATGCCCCTAAACCGATCGTCATGAATAATAATATGCTTAGTATGTTTAAATGGTTTATTAAAGTGTTTTCTACATTAATCTTTGGTTGATCACTTCGCCAGAACCAAATTAAAATTGCCATAAATATCATAGCGATAAGTAAATGGATTGTAATAATAATTGATGGAAGATGATAAAAAACAACGATTGCTCCCATAATTAATTGAAGAATTAATAAGCCGGTCATCCAATTGGCAACTTTAACTTTGAGCAAGCTTTCATTGTCTTTTCTTATTTTAATAAATAAAATGATAGTCATGAAGAACAAAATAGCTCCAATAACACGATGACCAAATTCTATCAATGTATCTCCTTGCAGTCCCGGAATGAATTGACCGTTACATAATGGCCACTCAGGTCCGCAGCCCATCCCGGATTCTGATGAAGCAACATAGCCGCCGAAAACAATTAATAGATACGTTAGTAACACAGTAATAAATACAAATTTCTGTTTAGACATTACAACACCCCTTCATTTATACGAAAACAATCATAGTTTAGCAGAAATAGGATAAAATGATTGTGCTCTGTATCACTTAAAGATAGATCGTTTTGTTCAAATTTCTAGGTATCTTAAATTTTTTACTAGATTAGTCCAACTATGCTTGTCTATATTAGGGCATGGCGACAAACCAAGTTTTCTAATAAAATAAAAAAAAGAAAAAATTTTAGGAGGAACATGATGCCGAATGTATTTGTGTATGGAACGTTAAGAAAGGGAGAGCGAAACGACCATTTTTTAGATGGTGCTGTATGTACTTATGGGCAATGTCGAACAAATGGATCTTTATATGATACAAACAATGGGTATCCGGTCATGAAAGAAAATAAATCGAGCTGGATATATGGTGAATTATACGAGGTAACCGAATCACAGTTACAAGCAATTAATAGATTAGAAGGTTTTGAGGAAGGGAACCAAGATAACCTATACAATCGAACAACTGTCCCTGTATACAACGATTCAGGAGGAAAAGTAAGTGCAATTATTTATACTGCTGGTCAAACATTACATAAGTCTACTAAACGAATTTCTTCTGGAGATTGGCTTGTATATAACTATTTAAAACAGGATAAAATGTTATATTTTGCATATGGATCCTGTATGGATGACGAGCGATTTAAACTGGTGGGCGTGGACCAATACTTTGTAAATTTAAAGGGTAGAGGAATCTTGAATGGCTTTGAATTTAAATTCTCAAGAAGTACACGTGATGGTGGTAAGGCAGATTTGGTTGAAAATAAGCAAGAAAAAGTGGAAGGAAAAGTCTATCAAATACCACGTGAGGCGCTAAAATACTTGTATGAAAGAGAAGGTGTTTATGCAAATGCCTATCGCCCTGCTATAGTGTCAGTTACAATTAACAAATTAATATATCATGCCATTACATTTATTGGTATAGAAAAATCACCTGAAACGAAGCCGACTGATATGTATGCAACTGAAATTATTCGAGGTGGGCACAATTTGTTAAGCAATGAATATCTTCAAGAAATTCAGCAAAAAATCGATCGTTTAAGTTAGAATTGGATTCAAAGTCATGATAAAATTTGAATAGGAGATAGTAATAAGAGGAAGGGTGATTCAAATAGTCTATTCACAGCAGGAATTAATCGAATGGAAAAATAAGTACCCTATACTAAAAGATATAGTTGATTTAAAACCGGTAGTTTGGTTGAATTCAAATTTGCAAAGTAAAAGCAGTACAAGTACATTCTCCTTAACCAGAGATGATATGGATAAAGCAGAATTGTTATGGCAGCGTTTTGCTCCATTTTTAAAAAATGAATTCCCTGAAACGAAAAAGTCAAGAGGGATTCTTGAATCACCTTTGCAAAGAATAGCTGACATGGAAAAGAAAGTTTCGGATTCTTTTGAAGGAGAGCTCTATTTAAAATGTGATAATGATTTGCCAATTGCTGGTTCAATTAAAGCAAGAGGCGGTATATATGAAGTATTACAGCACGCTGAATCACTTGCTTATGATGCGGGATTGTTAACTGGTGGCGAGAACTATGAAATATTATCAACCCAGAAATTTAAAGAGTTTTTTGGTCAGCATTCAATTGGAGTCGGGTCTACAGGCAATTTAGGATTAAGCATTGGAATAATAAGTGCAAAGCTTGGATTCAATGTGTTTGTTTATATGTCTGCGGATGCAAAGCAATGGAAAAAGAACCTGCTTCGCCAAAAAGGAGCAACCGTTCACGAGTTTACCGGTGATTTTAGTGAAGCAATAAGTGCAGGGAGACAGAAGACGATTCAAGACCCTAAGGCTTATTTTGTTGATGATGAGGATTCAGAGCATTTGTTTCTAGGGTATAGTGTTGCTGCATTAAGGCTTGAGAAACAACTGAGGGAAAGAAATATAATTGTAAATGAAGAACATCCATTGTTCGTTTACCTCCCTTGTGGTGTCGGCGGGGCACCAGGCGGTATTACATTTGGATTAAAACAAGTTTTTGGGGATCATGTTCATTGTTTCTTTACTGAACCGACACATTCGCCTTCTGTTTTGATTGGTTTACTTACCGGAAAAATGAGTGATGTAAGTGTTCAGGATTTTGGAATTGATAATCGCACAGAAGCAGATGGTTTAGCAGTGGGCCGTCCATCCAGCTTTGCGACAGCCATTAGTGATCGACTGGTAAGTGGTATATATACAATTGAAGACAATGATCTGTATAGATTGCTTACACTTCTAGCTGATTCTGAAGACATCTATTTAGAACCTTCTGCAACTGCTGGACTTGTTGGACCAGAAAAAATTTATAGTTACGCCAAGGAAAAGAAACTAAATTTACAAAATGCAACGCATATTTCATGGGCAACAGGTGGTGCACTTGTACCTGAAGAAGATATGAAGGATTTTTATGAAAAGGGAAAAAGATTATGATAGGAAGGTTGTCTTAACTAATGAGGGTAGCACAAAACATATCAGAACTAATTGGAGAAACACCTATAGTTCATTTAAATAAAATTGTACCAGATGACGCGGCAGATATTTATATAAAACTGGAATCACAAAACCCCAGCAAAAGTGTTAAGGATCGTGCAGCTTATAACATGATAAAAGCTGCAGAAGACAATGGGATAATTAAGCCAGGTGATACAATAATCGAACCAACAAGTGGAAATACTGGGATAGGACTAGCCATGAATGCAGCTGCAAAGGGTTATCAAGCAATTTTAGTCATGCCTGACAATAGTACACAGGAACGGAGAAATATTTTAAAGGCGTTTGGCGCGAAAGTTGTGCTAACACCAAGCAAAGACAAAATGCCGGGGGCAATTGAAAAGGCAAAAGAGCTGCAGCAGGAAATACCGGGAAGTTTTATACCACAGCAATTTGAAAACAGTGATAATCCAGATATACATCGCACGACCACAGCATTAGAGATTATTGAGCAAATGGATGGAGAATTGGATGCGTTTGTTGCTACAGCAGGAACAGGTGGCACAGTAACGGGAACTGGAGAAGTGTTGAAAGATAAAATCCCTAACCTTGAGATTACCGTCGCAGAACCAAAAGGATCACCAGTCTTATCAGGTGGAAAGCCAGGTAAGCACAAGTTAGTCGGAACAAGCCCTGGATTTATTCCAGATATTTTAAATACTTCTGTGTATGATGAAATTATGCTAATTGATGACAAAGACGCAGTTGATATGTTTAAAAAACTACCGCAATCAGAAGGTATATTTATTGGATTGTCAGGAGCGGCTGCAGTCTATTCTGCTATTGAAGTAGCAAAACGTCTTGGTAAAGGGAAAAAAGTATTATGCATGGCACCAGATACAGGAGAACGATATCTAAGTATGAATCTGTTTGACTCGTAATAATTCCATTTTATAGAGGGAGTACGTTTTATGGAATATTTAATACAGTTATTTGAGGAGAACCAGAATACTGAACAAGCTATTCCAATGCAGCAATATATGAAGGAAAAATTTCCTTTTCTCGGCAGTTAAGAAAGTATGAATCCTTTCTTACTGCATAAGTGCAACTAAGGCATTTGCCATTAAGGCCTGGTAAATACCCAGTTTTCTAAGAATTAATACTCCTGAACGGAGAGCGATAATGAAAAAGTTTTATAGTGAGAGTGGTATTCTAAAATAGAGGTCTCAAAAAGAATTTGTATTAACGTTATGGGAGAAAGAAGAGCGGAAGTTTCAGAATGCCGCCCTTGACTATATTGACAGATCGTTAAAAAAACTCGAAAAAGATGATATCTACTTATTCAAACATTTAATTACAACAAAGTCATGGTGGGATACAGTAGATATGCTTGCCCAGAAACCTGTTGGAGAGATTGCCAAACACAATCCTGAGGTTATATCTGAGAAAATTGAAGGCTGGGCATTTGGTGATAATTTATGGCTCCGACGAACAGCAATTCTTTTTCAATTAAAGTACAAAAGCCAAACAGATGATAAATTATTGTATCGGTATATCAATCAAAATAAGAATAGCAAAGAATTTTTTATTCAAAAAGCAATTGGATGGGCCATAAAAGAATATTCTAAAACGAATCCCGAATCAGTACAGCAATATATTTCGGAAAATAAACTGGCAATACTAAGTCTTCGGGAAGGAAGCAAATACTTGAAACAAATTACATAAATCAATATAGAAGCTGGCATTATACTATGCTAGCTTTTTTTCATTTTATTAACGTTATTTTGTGATTGTAGATTTCTTCGCTTAATATCCCAGTAGTAAACCTTTGGCAGCCCCCAGTAAATCCAGTAATCATGTAGAAGAGATGAACCGACAAATAGCATTAATTGCCAATCAAGATGTCTCATGGCATGCTCCTTTCCACCTAATACATTATACTTCCAAATAAACTTGTCTAAGACCAACTTTTAAATACAAGGCCTCTGTAACAGGTCAAATATACGGAGCATATATTATCTGGAATGTTTTACTATAGATAGGAGGAAAATTATGTATTTTAATTATTCCTATAATACAAATGGGTTCCAGTACGTAAATCATCCCTATTATAGGCAGCAGCCACATACTTACAAATATCCTAATTATAAGTATGATAATCGTCAACAATCAATTAGAGGTCAAGCTACCTGGACAGAGGGAGGACAAGTAACACAATGTGGTATTCCATGGTCGGAAAATCGTTATATGACTGTAGCTGTTGGGCAAAATTCTCCATATCAATGTGGGCAAACCATTAAAGTAAGAAACCAAAAAACAGGAAGAGAACTTCTTGTAACAGTAGTGGATGAAGTAGCAGGTTATCCGCAAAACCGAATCAACCTTCATCGAAGAGCTTTTGAAGCACTGGGAGCAAATACAGCACAAGGTGTTATTGATGTTGAAATTATAGCTGATCCGGAGTTAGAGCAGCAAAAGTGGGGGAAATATTTACTGGAGCTTGCACAGTTAGCTTATTCTGGCTACAATGTGAGTGAATATAATTTCATACGAAAAACGCAAGTATCTCCTACACAAACACGGGAAACATATGAATATATTTTACAATCTCCACAAGAAAGAATAACCGTTAGGGGCAATGTTGTCTATAATCCAAACACAGACAGAATTGTTTCTTTTGATATTAGTGAAGTATGATTTAATTTTAACTTTGCAGCGGACAGTAATAAATCTGTTCGCTTTTCTGTTGAGCAATTTTGTATATAAGAATATGCTTGGTATCATCGAGACCAAGCATATATTCCATTATTAATGTTTGTTTAAGCTTTGCTGTTCACGTGTTTGTTTTAAAGAATATGCATCATTGGGATTAGCGTATTGCCCATTTTTACCTGTTTGAATGCCAATTTGTTTTCCAGTGGGGTCAGATATGATGCTTTCTTTTGCTCCATCAAAGTGTGGATCCTGATCATCATTATTTGTATCTCTTTTATCTGGCATAATAATCACCTCCTATAACTAGCTTGCATAAAAAGTTAGCAAAAATTCAAAGTAATCTTCATATGTAATCTTTTTATGGACAAGCTCATATTAAGAGGAAAAATAGGCAGAATAACAATTAATATGATTTATTAATGGAGGTTAAATAATGAAAAAGCGAAATCAGTTTGAAAAGCAAATTAAAAATGTAGAAGAGGAAACAAATAGTCCGGCTATACTAAATGATGTAGTAGCTAGTGAATTCGAACAATATCCAGGAGGGAGTGAAATTCAGCAAGAAGATAGTTTGCTTTCACCTCTTGAAGAGGCCGTACAACATAATATTGATGGAAAAACATGGATTACAAGAGACGACGAATAAAATTTTTCACGGATACTTAAAAGGTAGCACATCTCGTTATCTAAAAATTAATTCAAGCCATACCTTGACGGATTACAAGTATGAACTTATAATACTTTAAAAGAAATAAAAGATGTATAAATTGGTGGATGAGCAATTCGTACATGGTATGGCTAAATTAGACTCAGATCGTACGGAAAATTTTCTTCCGTCCTTTGATGGATGGGAGGTTTTTTAATACCCAAAATAAAACATTAAATTTTCCCACTGTTTTAACAATATGAGAAGGGGGAATTTATTTGGCAAAAGAGCGTATTGTGGTAAAAATTGGGAGCAGCTCTTTAACTAATACGCATGGTGGTCTTTCGGAAGAGAAAATTGCTGAGCATGTTGCAGCACTATCTAAACTGAAAAGAGAAGGCAATGAAGTAATCCTCATTACATCAGGAGCTGTTGCAGCAGGTTTTACTGTTTTAGGATATCAAACAAGGCCGGTGACAATTGCTGGAAAACAAGCTGCGGCTGCTGTCGGTCAGGGACTGCTTATGCAAAGCTATTTTGAACAATTTCAGCAAGAGGATATCGTATCCGCGCAACTTTTACTGACACGACATGTTTTTTCACAACAAGAACAATACAATAATGCCTATTCAACACTTTCTGAGCTATTAAAACGTGGCATACTACCAATTATTAATGAAAATGATTCAGTTATTATTGATGAACTAACTTTTGGAGATAATGATGTACTTTCCGCTTTAGTCAGTGGGCTTATTCATGCAGATTTGCTAATAATCTTAACTGATATTAATGGCCTTTATGATGGGGATCCCCGCCATAATCCAAGAGCAAAAAAATATAACTTTTTAGCAGAAATCACCGATGACCTTCTTGCTTTAGCTGGTGATACTGGTTCAAAAGTAGGAACAGGTGGAATGCGTTCCAAATTAGAAGCTGCAAAAACAGGACTATTAGTTGGGGTTAAGGTTTTTATTGGAAAAGGGGAAGGAATTAATAAGCTGCTTGATATTATTTCTGGAGAAGGTGACGGAACATATGTAGGATATATTCCAAATACATTACTCAAAAATAAAAAACAGTGGATAGGTATCCATTCGAACATTGCTGGGCAAATTGGTATCGATTCAGGTGCTGAGTCAGCAGTAGTTTACCACGGCAAAAGCTTGTTGCCAGCAGGTGTAAGAACGTTAAAAGGCTCTTTTAAAACAGGTGATGTAGTTGAGGTATTAAATGAAGAAGGAGAAATAATTGGCAAAGGGCAAACAAATTATACAGTTGAAGAGCTTACCCAAATAAAGGGCCTTTCTAGTAAAGAGGCTAAGGAAATAACAATGCAGAACCGTCCAGAAGTAATTCATCGAAATAATTGGGTGTCATTTACAAAGGAGAGTGGGATAAAATGAGTGAACTTAATGATAAGGGGCAGAAAGCTAGTAATCTCGCAATAACTATTGGACAGTGCACCACAAAGCAAAAAAATGATGCACTTAAACTGATAGCTAAACAACTGCTGGATGAGACAGCATTTATTTTATCGGAGAATAGCAAGGATTTAGAAACAGGAAAAAATAATGGTATGAATGCTAATTTACTTGATCGCCTAAAACTGACCGAAAAACGCATTCAGGATATGGCTGAAGGAGTTCACCAAGTAGCAGCCTTAACTGACCCAATAGGAGAGGTATTAGAAGGATGGGATAACCCAAATGGACTCCGCTTTGAAAAAATACGTGTCCCACTTGGCGTTGTTGGGATGATTTTTGAAGCAAGACCAAACGTAACTGTAGATGCGTCAAGCCTTTGTTTAAAAGCTGGTAACGCAGTCTTATTACGTGGCAGTTCATCAGCGATTACTTCAAACAAAGCTATCGTAAGTGTTATTCACCGGGCACTTGAGAAAAGTGAATTACCAACTGAATCTGTTCAATTATTAGAAGATACAAGTAGAGAAACAGCTGCAAAAATGTTCAAACTCACAGAATACTTAGATGTACTCATCCCCCGGGGTGGTGCAAACTTAATACAAACAGTGGTTAATAATGCTTCAGTACCTGTGCTTGAAACTGGTGTAGGAAACTGCCACGTTTTTATTGATGAGAGTGCTGACAAAAATATGGCTGTAGAAATTGCAGTAAATGCAAAAACTCAACGTCCATCGGTTTGTAACGCAGCAGAGACAATTCTGGTTCATCAAAATTGGGCTGAAAAGCACTTTGAGAAGCTAACTAGAGCACTAAAGGAAAATGACGTCGAAATCAGAGCAGATGAAAAGGCTAGACAACTAGACAGCAGTTTATTCCCGGCTACCAATGAAGATTTTAAAACAGAATATCTTGACTTAACAGTTGCAATCCGTATTGTTGATAGCCTAGAGGATGCAATTAATCATGTTCAAACCTTTGGATCCAAACACTCAGAATCAATTATCACAGAACAAGAAGAAAATGTCGAAACATTTTTCAAACAAGTAGATGCAGCCGCGCTTTATCATAATGCCTCAACTCGTTTTACCGATGGCTTTGAGTTTGGTTTTGGAGCGGAAATCGGTATTAGCACGCAGAAATTGCATGCCCGTGGTCCAATGGGATTACCTGCCCTTACATCAACGAAGTATATTGTTCGGGGATCAGGGCAAATAAAAGGATAACAAAAACAATGAAGGGTGCTCCCTATGAACCTATTTCTATATAGCCGATTCTAATTTACTGAAGCTAACCCAACAACTGGTAGCAAATAGGTTTGTTTAAGGAAAAAATATAGACAATGAACACATGATATTATTCACTTTAAATAAATGTTTTAGAATCCGAACTATAATTCAAAATTAGTTCGGATTTATTTGTTGCTATTAGAGCTGACGCAATTTGAAAAGTAACTTTTGTCCGATGACACCGCTTCGAATATAAGAAGAAATTTATGAACAAAATTGTATGCAATGCCACGGCGCAGCTGGGAACTCCCGTAGAATGGGTGCTGCAACTACGCTTAATAATCAGGAATTTTTAACTCTAGCCTCGGATGTGCTTTTGACAGTGATGATTTCTAAAGGACGTGAAGGGACTAAAATGCCTGCTTTTCATGTTAACAACGGAGGTAATGTGACTGAAGAACAAATAGATGATGTTGTAACCTATATAAGGTCTTGGCATACACAAGACACCAAGATGGAGACGCCGAAGAAAATCACTGGTGATCCAAATCTCGGACGTGAACTTTATAAGAATAATTGTCTTTCTTGTCATGGAAAGGGGGGAGGACCTTTATTGGTAAATAAAGCGTTTCTTGATCAAGTTTCAAATGAATTCCTCTGGGATACTATTGCATATGGGAGATCACATACAGCGATGGGGCCATCCTTAAAAGGTGCTGGTGGGGTTAGGGAACTAACTCAAAAACAAGTAAGTGCTATTGTTGCTTATTTAAGGAATTTGGAGTTCAAAAAGAGGGATGTAAATGAAAAGCAAAGTTCTAGTTGTTGACGATGAATGGAACATGAGAAATTTAGTTAAGATTTATTTATCCAGAGAGAATTTTGAGATGGATGAGGCCAGAGATGGAAATGAAGCATTACAGATGGCTAGACAAAAATCCTATGACTTATTGATTTTAGATATTATGTTACCAGATATAGACGGCTGGGAAGTTTGCTTAACAATTCGTAAAACAAAGCAATTACCGATATTGATGTTAACTGCTCGTGATGATATAAAAGACAGGGTACATGGCTTAAATCTTGGAGCAGACGATTATTTAATTAAGCCGTCTGCTTCGGAGGAATTGGTTGCCCGGGTTCATGCTTTGCTTCGCCGTCACAGAATGAAAAAAGAGGTGATCAACGAAGACTTATTACATTTTGAAGGCATTTTAATCAATGGTGAAAGCAGAGAAGTAATGGTTAAAGATACTGCAGTTGAGTTGACTCCAAAAGAATTTGACATACTCTTCGTAGTCGCTAGTAACGTGAAAAGAGTTTTCACACGAGAGATATTATTAGATAAAATTTGGGAGCCAAGCGACTTTCGTGATTTGCGAGCTATTGATACGCATGTGAAAAACATTCGGGAAAAACTTCGGAAAGCAGGTTTACCCTATAATCCTATCAAAACGGTTTGGGGAGTAAGATATAAATTTAATACACAAGAGGACCAACCATAAGTGAATGGGGTAGATCCTTACTAGTTAAAACCGGATTGTTTATCTTATTAATTTCTATAGGATATATTCAAAGACAAAATGTTAAAAAGCTTGGTTCAAAATTTGCTCACTCTTTTTCTAAAAGAGCTAGAATAGAAGTGATCTATGGAGTTATCATTCTCTTTTTTGCGGCAACTTTAGTTGCGGCCAACCCTAGTACAGCTGAACAAGGAGTCTATAGAGAATCAACAAAACAACAAGATTTAGATTTGAGTGTAGAAATTACCCCCTTTAGAAATGGGTTTAAATACGATTACTTTAGATTTTGGGAATGAACCTAAAATTCGTAATGTGAAAGTAGAACTGAGTATGCCGCCTGACTGGAGAATTGAAAATAAAGCATTTAAAGTAGGTCAAGGGATATATAAATTGACTGGAAATCTACTTCATGCTGCAGGAACTACTAATTTGAAGGTAAACATTACTATGGAGAGTGGAGAAGAGATTCAAATTCCATATAGAATTGTAGTGCCTGGTGAGGTAAGGTTTAATGAGTGATTAATCCATATTGTTAAGGATTTCCTGAAACTTAGAAGACGAGCAACTAAGCTCGTCTTTTT
>JBDNGJ010000031.1:0-25807 GCA_041689365.1 Virgibacillus sp. | reverse complement strand
TGCATCAATTAAGAAAAGCCCAAAGCCACCTTCACGTAGATTCTCAACAGGCTCTGAGTTCTTGTATGGGCCGATTCCTCCTTTAATTTGATTTAAATTAAAGCTGCCACCGTGGTCGGCTACCATCACTTCAAGACGATTCTCATACACTCCGAATCCTACAGTTACCTCTCCGCTGTCATCTTCTGTATAAGCATGATCAACAGCATTTGTAATTGCTTCTGAAATGGCTACCTTCAAATCTTCTATATCCTCATAAGTAAAACCCATTCTGTTGGCTATTCCTGATATACTTAGTCGGACAACACCAACATACTCGGCTTTAGCAGGAACCTTCATTTCAATAAAATCAAATTTGTCCATTTTGATTCGCACCTCTAATTGCTGTAGTTATATCAATAATTTCATCTAAACCAGTAATTTTGAATAGCCGTAAAACACGATCCTGCAGATTTACTAGTTTTAGATGACTGTTATTTTCTTTTGTAGACTTTAAAGCACTTATAAAAACACCAAGTCCAGTACTATCCATATAGTTAACGTCTTCAAGATTCACCTCTACCAGTTGACTTTCAATTCTGGTAAGCGGCAGTAAAGACTCTTTTAACTGTGGTGCTGTGTAAGCATCTATTTCACCAGACAGGCCAACAATAGATTTAGCATTTTCTTCTGAAACCTCAACCTTTAAGTTCATCGCCATCCTCCTTGAAACAATATATCTATTTATAAAAGCTTTTTTAGTAACAAAGGACTATACCCAGAATAAAAAAGGATTAAACTTCTTTTCGCAAAACAATCAAGGTAAAGTCATCGCGTAATTGAAAGTTTTGTAAGCGTTCAAAATGCTTATACACCCCATTAACAAGCTCTTGAGCTGGCAAATGAGCATATTGTTTAATGACATCCAATACTTCCTCACTTTCAATAAAACGATCTCCTTGCCGGCACTCTGTAACGCCGTCCGTTAACAGTATGATCATATCGTCCTTATTGATTATCCGCTCATATTGTTTGTACTTGGTATCTGCAGAAACACCGAGTACAAGACCTTTCTTTTCTATCTCTTCAAACGTATCACTTTGGGCATCATAATAAAATCCAGGTTCATGACCTGCTGAGGAGTATCGAAGCTTGCTTTCAGCGGGGAGATATTGTGCATAAAACATCGTAATAAACATGCTTGGATCTACATTTCGTTCAACTACACGATTTAAATTTTTCAAAATTGATTTTGGACTCATTGTTGCCTCTGGAAAACTATCCATCGAGTATTTAATCATAGACATACATAATGCAGCTGGTATTCCTTTACCAATAACATCTGCAATAGCAATTCCGAGCGAACCATCCTTGCCTTTAATAAAATGATGGTAATCACCATTCATTTGATGTGCCGGAACACTGATTACACCCACATCCAAGTCATCAATAGTAGGTTTAGTAGTAGCAAGCAACGTATCCTGCATACCCGCCGCAACAGAAATTTCCGATTTCAGTTCGGATTGTTGTTCTCTCAATGTCTGGTATTCCTGATGTGCCAACCCATAAGAAATCATCGTTTCCAGAAGAAAATCCATGGAATGCCGAATGTGTTCTGGAATTTCCTCATAAAGTTCCGTTAGTGCCTGGATATGAAAGTTCACAATTTCCTCTGGTGGAATGCTGTTTTTAATGAATGTCTTGCTAATTTGTTCAGCCCCATAAAGTGACTGTTCGTCTTGGGTATTAATGTAATGTTTTAATAATTCTTTATAGTTAACTGCATCCAATTTTAGGGCATCCATGCATTCGTTCCTCCCCGTTATAACTCTATAATTTCAAAAGGGGAGACTTAAATTTTATTCTCCCCTTTTTACTATTTATCATTATCGCACCCATTTGATGGCTCTAATTTCTGTCCCTTTTCCATCCTCTGATCTTATATCGAACTCGTCCACTAGCCTTTTGACCCCAGGCAGCCCAGCCCCAAGTCCGCCAGATGTAGAATAACCATCCTCCATTACTTGGCTTATATCCTTAATTCCTGGACCACTGTCAATGGAGATAATACTCATTCCTTTGTGATTAATATTATCAATCACTTCGAAGCAAATTTTGCCGTTCCCCGTATATAAATATATGTTTCGAGCTAACTCGGAAATAGCTGTCGCAATGCGTGCCTGGTCTACTGTGCCAAATCCGGTTTTTCTTGCGATGTCGCGACCAAGCTGGCGTGCGGCAACAATATCCCACTCTTTTTGAATAGTAACACAGGATTGGAGATCCATACTCATTCCCCCAATTCCTGATGCAGTTTTACCAAGCCTTGTTCCAGATCTAAAGCAGTTGGAACATTTCTTAAGTGAATTCCTAAATCAATTAATGTCATTACAACCGCAGGCTGGATTCCTGTCAATACCACCTTTGCCCCCATAAGATCTGACATTGTAACGACATCACCTAATACCTTGGCAATAAATGAGTCAATTACTTCTACAGATGTTAGGTCTATAACTACCCCTGAAGAACCACTTTTATGAATTTTGTCCAACAGGTCTTCCTGGAACTGTATTGCTGTATTATCATCAATCTCTGTTTGAATTGAGATCAGTAAATAATTGTGTAATTTTAATATAGGTATCCGCACACTATCACTCCTTACCGATAGATTCAATCATGTCTTCAATCTTCTTGTCTTCGGTATTCATGTCGACTACTTTTCTGTTTGTAATTTCAAGTGCAGTGGTAAATCCTTTTTTCAGCGAGCTTTTGGTAGGGAATTTACCTAAATCAATCCCAAGGTTTACAATTGTTTGTGCAATTTCAGGGCGAATACCTACAAGGATGCACGTTGAACCTATTAAACGGACCGCTTCTGCTGCCTGTATAATGTGATGGGCAACCATCGTATCAACAACAGGAACACCTGTAATATCCATTAGAACAACCTCTGAATTATGTTTCATTACACCTTCCAACAGGTTTTCCATAATTAATTTTGCACGTTCGGTGTCGATTGTCCCAATCAAAGGCATAACCGTAATATTGTCCATAACAGGAATTAATGGTGCAGACAATTCCTGAAGCGCGACACGCTGCAGCGAAACAATGTGTTCCCAGCTTCCTGAATACTCATTTACCAATTGTCGAATGATTGGTTCTGTCCAGGCATCTACACTTCTCAAGACCTGTGAAATATAGTCAGAATCGACTTGCACGGATTGACTTAGAATGAAGTCAACTGTGACACGTCTAAAAACTTGTAAGCCGTCTGTTATATAGCTTAACGGCCAACCTAAATTTATCAGTTTTTCAGAGAAATCCTCCAGATGCTTTGTGGAACCTTGATCTTTAATACTTTTAAAAATAACATTCACAAATTCTCTATTGGTACTTTCAAATAATTCATCTGACACATTTGATGTATAATTTCCATTTTTTAAAGAACCAATCTCACCCATCCACATATTAACTATTGAATCACTGTTTTCCAAAGCAATTTTTTTAAACTTTTGGTCCATTGGTTTACCTCCCGCTAACACATTAATCAATGTTTCCTGGTCAATTATTAAAAAAATTCAATATATATCAATAATACCGCTTCAATCTGGTTTTATCATGGAATTTTATTTTTTTCAAGAAACATGTATATTATTGTTATTAATTGTAACATAAAATCGATTAGTACATGTTCACACTTGAATTAGTAAATTTCACAACAAAAAATACCCCTGCTTCACTCATCGGAAGGGGGTATCATGATTGATCATACATTTCCTTAAGTCCTAGACTTATTTCCAATGCCTTATCAATTTTTTCCATCATTTTATTATCTAGCTTTGTAATTTTATCCGTTAAGCGTTGCTTATCTAATGTTCTGATTTGTTCTAGCAAAATGACCGAATTACGATCGAACCCATACCGTTTTGCATTAATCTCCACATGTGTAGGGAGTTTGGCCTTTTGAATCTGCGCAGTAATGGCAGCTACAATAACCGTTGGGCTAAATCTGTTTCCGATATCATTTTGCAGGATCAATACCGGGCGTATGCCTCCCTGTTCTGATCCAACCACAGGGGATAAGTCAGCGAAATATACTTCGCCTCTTTGAACGATCAAATGCTTACACCCCGATCACAGAGCGCTCTAGGGTGTTTTTTTCAGCCTCCTCTTCAGCTTGAAAAGCTTCGGAAGCAATTGTTAGATTAATTCTGGCCATTTCTTCATATCCTTGCTGCATAGATTCGCGAAATTGCTGAATATGCTCATCTTTCTTATGTTCCAGATAGTTTCTTGTAGCTTGACATATGAAATCACTGAAATCACTATTTTCATATTTCATTAATCCATCCACCTCGTTTAATAGGTTTTTTGGTAATCGTACTAAGATCTCCTGTAAGCTCTCTGACAAAACCATACACCTCCGCCAACTGTTGAACGACCACTATTTAACTCTTTTTTAATAATATCATTGTAGCCCACGGTTTGCAAAGGTATATAAAATATTTTTAATAAAAAGTTTAGCAGTTAAGTCAATTTCATAAATTCTTGTGGTTTTCATTTATCCGATGCTTTTACATAATAATTACATTATTGTTCATTAATTCATTAATTCAAAGTACTACTATCGTTGATTGGGGCGGAGAGTGGCGACTCCTGCGGGGCATCCGCCTGCAGTGGAAATCAACAAGCCTAGCACATGTACAAATAGTTTAGATTCACTGCTTTATTATTGAATTATGAAATTGACTCAGTAAAGAGAGAAACATAAATAATTAATTTCTTTCTGTGTATGTGCAACTGACGCTTTTGCCATTATTTTTCGACAATCCCAGTTTTCTAAAACATTAATTCCTCATGATATATATTATTTTGAGATTATTATATTATGTCAATTCTCTCAAGAAAGAAAAGATGCTCTCTTACTTTTCTTTGTGTATTCTAGGTACGCGATTGGTAATCATGCAAGGTATCTCATAATTTATCGTTTCCAAATGCGCCGCAACTTCATCAACTTCAATTTCTTCATTATCCTGCTTTCCTACTAGCGTTACCTTTGTACCTAAAGGATATTCACTATTCAGCTTAATCATCGTTTGATCCATACATATTCTTCCAACAATAGGCATTCGCTTTCCATCTATTAATACATCCATTCCTTGTAATTTACGTATCCACCCATCCGCATAGCCAATGGGTATTGTTCCAATCCACTCGTCTTTTGTGGCGACATATGTCGCACCGTAACTAATCGATTCACCAGGTGCAATTTTCTTTACATGAACTAAACGGCTGTTTAAGGAAAATGCAGGTTTCAAATCAATATGACGTTCTCTTTTAACTGTTTCTGATGGATACAGGCCATACATAGCGATACCAAACCTGATATAGTGATACATGTTTTCCGGGAAGCGGATAGATGCAGCACTATTACCAACATGGATTATTACAGGATCTGTCCAGATAGTATTAAACACATGCAGTAATTGTTCAAAACGCTTTTTTTGCGTCTCAAAATAGGATAAATCAGGTTCGTCGGCAGTGGCGAAGTGTGTATATACCCCGGTAAGTTTTATCCGCTGATCACCCTGCAATTCCTCTACGATCTCTTTCAGCTCATCAGCTGTACGTATGCCAACTCTTCCCATGCCAGTATCCCACTTCATATGCAGTTTTAATGGATGATTTAGTACAGAATCTTTCACTTCACGGAGCCAATCTTTCTGAAAAAATGTCAGGGTTATATCCTGTTCTGCAGCTATTGGCGCATCCTTTGGGGCAACTCTTCCAAAGACTAGAATTGGTGCTTTAATATTAGCATTACGTAATACTAGGGCTTCCTCCAGCAATGCCACCGCAAGCATACCTGCACCTGCTTCAAGTGCTTTTCTGGCAACTTCTGCACCACCATGGCCGTATGCATCAGCCTTCACTACTGCCATCACGTTGCTATGTTGAGGTAGCTTCTTCTTAATTTGTTCAATATTGTAAGCAATTGCATCCAGATTCACTTCAGCCCACGTATCTCGGTATATTACGTCTGCCACGGCGGAAACCTCTCCTCTCCTTAACTTGTATTATCCATATTTTATCTTATTCTCCCAAAAATAAAAAGCAGACCCCCTCTCCTTATGAGTCTGCTTGCTACTATTCATTTACTTCACTTCTTTGCCTTGAACGGACTTTGCTACATTAATTAACTCTTCTTTCGTCAACTCATCACTAGCCAGGATAAAGTTCATCCCATTATTGCTCCACTCAATGGTATTTCCGGAAAGGGCTCCAATTGAGTGTCCAAGATTCACTATTTCACCATCTACTACTTGTGGAGAAGACATAGTTGGTAATACTTCCATTTTCTCTTCAATTAGCGTAAAGTTCTCTTCGCCAGAAAACGTCATGATTACACGTTGACCATTTTCAAGGTCAACTTCTTTTTGCTCAACTAATTCAGAACCAGCCATATTGAGTGGATATACCACTGTAAACGCATCAGATTCTCCATCACCGGAAACGGGAGCATCCGTCAGACCGGTCGTCATATTTTTCTCCATCGAGAAATCGTCATCGTTGAAGGTTGGTTCAGTATTAAACTCCGAAAAGTTAACTTCAACTAGTGCCTTTTTATCCTTATCCAAAACTTTTACCATAACTGGCGTATATGTTTTCTTATCAAAATAAATTTCTTGATATGGCAAGTTATTGTTGCTTTGATAATTTGTCTTCGTCTCGATAATATAATAATTATCGCTTACCTTAAAAGAAGCCTCTTTATCCTTCATTACATCATTAACAAGTGATTGGTACAGATATGGCTGACTGCCATTCTCAGGCCACTCCTTTTGAAACTTAAAGCTTTTGTTTAACGCTGGGGAAAGAACAAAAACCCCATCTTCATTTTTCAGGATAATTTGGCTTCCTTTTTTATCCTGATCATTCATTAATTCAACACGGTAGAAATCTTTTTTCTTGTGCCAGATGTTTATGTTGTACTTCTGATCTTCCTGTCCAGTATTCATTTTCATTTCGGCCTTTGCTTTATATCCATTCATTGCCTCTAGCTTGGATTCTAACTTCTCAACAACATCTTCCTGAGATTTTTCACCACAGGCTGCAAGTACAAGGATTAAGCCGAAGACAATTACCATCCAAATTCCAAACTTTTTTTTCATGGACATATCTCCCTTGTCTCATTTCACTCGTTTAACGAGCTACGGACTTAACAGGAGGGAAATTATTGTCACAAATTAAACTCTAAACGTACGATATACTTCACCGATACCCTCAATTACATCGGAAGCCATTAAGTCATTTACGGAGTGCTCTTTTGCTACTAGTATGTCAGCAGCTGAGCCATGGACAAAGCATGCATTGCAAAGTGCCTCATATACACTCTGTTTCTGCATTACCATTGCCAGAATTATTCCGGATAGCACATCACCACTTCCACCTTTGGCTAGACCCACATTTCCAGTTCTATTTACAAATTGCTCTCCTGCCGGTGTTGTAATAATAGTAAATCTTCCTTTTAATACAACATAAACCTGGTATTTATCTGCAAATATCTTTGAATATGTGAAAGGCTTGACCAAAAGCTCAGGTACGGAAACATCCAAGAGCATAGCCATTTCACCCGGGTGTGGTGTTATAATCGTTGGGCCCTTTCTATTTCTGACCAAATCAAGGAGCGGCTTTAAATGGTATACACCATCTGCATCCACAATAAGCGGACACGTTGCTTCTTCCACCGTTTGCCTGACCAGATTACCAGTTATTTGTTGCCTGCCCATCCCCATACCCAGTGCTACCGCATCAAAGCTTTTAAATGGTATAGGGATATCATTATTCAAGTTGCCATTCGTCTCACCTAGTTTCAGGTAAGTAGCCTCCATACAGTGTGATGCTGCTACTGGTATGACTTTTTCAGTTGTGCCTGCTGTAATTAACCCCGAACCAGTACGCAAGGCCGCTTTTATAGTCATTGTAATTGACCCCGGCATTTCTGCATTACCACCAACTATTAGCCCTCTTCCATGATTTCCCTTATGGGCATCTGTTTCTCGTGTAGGCATGCTTTGTCTGAACAGATCCTCTGTCCAGCTAATTCGTTTTACGTTATTTTGCAAAGCGTGTAGCGGCAGCCCAATTGGAACAGTATCCCATTTTCCATAGAAAGATTCAGTATGCTGCAAAAACGCACTTATTTTAGGTGCTTCTACAATCACAGTATAGCTGGCTTGTACCGATTGAAAGTCACGTATCCCCTCGTCAGCAGGAAGCCCGGATGGGATATCAACAGAAATCACAAGGTTAGCTGCTTCATTTATAATGGACACGATTTCAGCAATTGGATTACGAAGCACTCCACTCACGCCTATCCCTAAAATCGCATCAACAATTACATCTGAATTCCGGACCAGCTCATGTATTTCTGAAGGCTCTTGGCTGACAATCACAGACCCTCCAAGCGAGAAAAGCAGGTTTTTATGGAAATGTGCATCTCCGGTGATTTTTTGATTTGGCACAACCTGTACAACGGTTATGTGATAGCCCTGATTTAACAGAGTCCTTGCAATAACAAATCCATCACCACCATTATTCCCACTGCCTGTTAAAATGCAGATGTGATTTGGCTTCTCAATAATAGATTCTATTTTTCCTGAAACAGCCCTCCCAGCATTCTCCATTAACAACTTTCCATCCAGCCCGATTTCGTTCACGGTATATCGATCGATATCGTACATTTCATTCGCGGTGACAATAAACAATTTGTTCCCTCCTACCCGCACTAAAATATATGAGACAACCCTAACAATTATGCAAATTCCCCAATTAGTTGTTTTCTTCAATTACCACTTGTGCGACTGCATAATCTCTACTATGCGTAATAGAAATTAAAATAGTACTATCCTGAAATTGCCTTGCTTTTACTCCTGGAGCACCATTCTCATCTGTAACTATTTCTATATCCTGAAAGCTTAATTCACCAATTCCCTTACCTGTTGCTTTTGCAAATGCTTCTTTGGCAGCAAATCTTCCAGCAAGATACTCGACTTTTCTTCTGTCATTCGTTAATTGGCTAAAAAATATCTTCTCATTTTCTGTTAATACCCTTTCTTCAAGACGCCCACTTCTCTCCATACTTTTTCTAATTCGATCCAATTCAATTATGTCAATTCCAATACCTTTTATCATAATTCATTCTGACCCTTCCATATGTATAATGCATATCGTTATATTTATCAGACGTATTTTAGTAAAATTAAAATGGTCATACTAAGCACGATAATTTATTAAAATAATATTACACCCATTTATTAACTATCAAACTGTTCTTGTAAGGAGGTATGCCGTTGTTCATCCGCACAGAAAGAAGTATTAAAGAATTTATTCAATTTTACCCAATAGTCGCAGGACTTATAATTATCCACCTTGTTCTATGGCTGGTTGCAGATTTCTTACCTTTGCCTATTGGAGATCAATTATATAGTTGGGGTAAAGGTAACAACTTTTATATTAGTCAAGGTGAATACTGGCGTTTACTCACATCAATCTTCCTTCATGCTGGTCTAATGCATGCACTCTTTAATTCATTTGCACTTGTCCTATTTGGACCAGCACTGGAACAAATGCTTGGTAAATACAAATTTATTTTTGCATACATTGGAGCAGGCCTGATAGGAAATCTCGCAACATACTTTTTGACACCTACTGTATATTATCAGTATGTTGGAGCATCCGGTGCAGTTTATGGATTATTTGGAATCTATATTTATATGGTAGCACTCCGAAAGCATTTAATCGACCAGGCAAACTCACAAATCATTCTAACGATTTTTATCATTGGGCTGATTATGACATTTATCCAGCCAGGAATAAATATTTACGCGCATATTTTCGGGTTTATCGGCGGCTTCGCATTAGCGCCATTGGTTTTAACCAAAGCCCAGCCATTCTCTCCTTGGCGAAACAGACGTTATCGGGATGATGATTCAATACAGTTTAACCCAAATCGCTGGAAAAAAAGACGTATTCCAAAACGAGTATACTCTAAAATCCTGTGGGGCTTTCTTGGAATATTGATAATACTCGGCCTGATAGGCAGAATATTTTAGGTTAGAAAACTTGGCTTATCGCCAAGCCTTAATGGCGAAAGCCTTAGTTGCACTTATGCAGTAAGAAAGTATTTATACTTTCTTAACTGCTAAAAAATAAGAAAACACACTAATTAGCCAATAACTAGTGTGTTTTTCTTTATGAGTGAACTAATTTCATAATTCAAAAATAAAAACGTAAATCCTAACTATTTGAATATAAGCTAATTTTGTTGATTTCCAATGCAGGCAACTGACCACGCAGTTGGAATATAATTCTGCACCTAGGGCTTCACCACGATCTGCCGACGCATGGAACGTGCTAGTGCAGACGTTGCCATAGGACATAGCGTACTTAGTCTGCCTTCCTCACAAAGGACACTCATTGTGAAGTCTCTTAGGATCGCTTTCCCACAGGTATCTCGCATATTCCAACTGCTGGTTTAAAGGGTTCTAAATATAATGAGCAAAATCCAGAGAAGGAAATATACGAAGACTCCTGCGGGAACCGGCTAAAACCGGTCATGTCCTGTGACCAACGCCGGTACTAGAACGTCCTGTTCGTCGTAGCAACAGCTGAAAATCCCAGGAAGCGTTTTTTGCTTCCGAGGAAGCTGAAGCGTTGCCCTAAGGTGCGCAAAGTATATTTCTGCAGCGGTGTCATAGCACTTATATTATTTGCAACATAACGTTACAGATTATATCAATAGCAACAAATTTTTTTAGAAAATGACCACCTTCATTTACGATAAGAATACCAATCCGTTAATTGGTCTGTATGGGCTTCATCCATTTCTTTGATTATAAAATGTTTGCCCATACCCATTTTTCCTATTATTGAAAGCCTCATCGTGGCTAATTTCTGTTTAGCCTGCACCAGATATTGCTTTCTTTCAAAGGCTTGCAAACGTTTATGGTACATAATTACTGTGTTTTTACTAAAAGTTCGATAGCGAATAGTTAAGCGTTGGCCATCTTGATAAAATCCGCCATCTTTGTGTCGTAAAAACCCTAGATATAGACTGCCTATCAGCAAAAGAATCGGGACCCACACAAATTGTGTCAAAAAGTATCCAATTCCAGCCCCAATTATGATTACTGGTAATGAAGAGCGCAGCAGGTAAAATTTACGAGCCCGCTTTGGAAGTGGTACCAAATCTTGGATATCTCCATTGTATTCCGGTAAAAATGTACTGAAAAATGCATCCACTTCATCAGCCTTCATAATCGGAAATAATATCGATGAAAAATCCTCGCCTTTGTCCATTGACCCGCCTGCTACTTCTGCAAAAATCGTTACATAACCGAGCGGCTGCCTGATTATGCTTTCTTGTATGCCTACTGCCTGTATTCTTTTTAATGGAATAGTCACTTGTTTTTTCTCCAGTAATCCGCGGGTAATAAATAATTCATTTTCATTTTTAGTAATCGTGAAATTTCCATACTTTATCATCGTACCAGCAATTCCTAATAGCCAAAGGAAGATTAATAAAATGATAACGAGCACTATTATGAAGATAACACTTAACCCAATTGCCCACTCCACTGTACTATCGTAATAGTGATCAGGTATGAATTGTTCCAGTTCTGAGAAACCAAACGCCATTAGAGCAAAGATGACACCTATGCTTCCAGAAGTGGATCCTGCTAAAAACAGCCGTTTAAAGGTAATTCTTAACGATGGATTCGTCGACTCTATATGTTCATCATGTACATCTGCGTGTCTTGTACTGGTCATTTTTAATTCCTGGCGCAGCGCTTCCCCCTCTGTTCGCTTGACTGCTTTAAGAGAAGCTTCTGCACCATTACCGCTTCCTGCTGTTTCAATTTGAACCTTTGTTAATTTAAATATTCGGTGGATAACTCCTGAAGTCAGGTCAATAGACTGAATACGGTTTTTGGAGATATGCCGCTTTTTTCGAATAAATATACCATATTCAATCCGAAGCTCCTCATCTTCAATTCGGTATGTATAGCGATACCACGATAGAATACTAAACGTTAGCATTAAAATAAAAATACCTGACGCAATTAAAATGAAATAAAACTGTGAATCATCCTTAAATGTGATAAACCCTAGAACAAGCGCAAAAAGCGATTCTCGCAACACCTTAATAAAATTAAAGAATATAGCTGCCGGGTGCAGCCTTTTCTGATTAAACATCATCTTCGTCCACCCTTGCGAGTGCTGAAATACGATCTCTTAGCTCCGAAGCATCCTCATCCAGTAATGCAGGTATTTCATGTGTTGTAGCAGCAGTTGAAATAGTCACACTTGCCAGTTGATACTTTTTTAAAATTGGTCCT
Source organism: Virgibacillus sp. (assembly GCA_041689365.1). GTDB lineage: Bacteria > Bacillota > Bacilli > Bacillales > Amphibacillaceae > Lentibacillus. Next base: position 13,427 of record JBDNGJ010000031.1, on the reverse strand, counting down.
TGTTGTGTATCGACATGCTGTACACGTATCATCGGAACTAGTGTCCGTGACACAATTAGTATCCCATGCTGAATATATATTTCCTGATCAAACACTTCATAACGCCATCTTTTCCAGCGCAACTTTGGAAATAGAAAAACAAATAAGTAAGTACTTAGTCCACTGACCATTAGTGCCACGACTGTAAACCAATATGAAAACTCAAAAATATACGTTAAAATCGCTAGTCCAATGGTTGCTAGCCAAAGAAACCCAACATATATCCATGCAGTTATTTTCCACGCTTTTATTGCATCAGTCGCAATTGTATTAACTGGTGGCTGTCTCATATAACACTACCTCACCTTTCTATTTGTTAAATCAATATTGAACTAAAAAAGCCCCTTTACGCAAGGAGCCTCTACTTAGCTGTTATTATTATTTCGCCGCTTCTGAAAATTTCCTTTACGATTACGTCCGCCTTGGCTACGGCCACCCTGATTACGTTTACCGTAAAACTTTTTATTACTTGACCCGCGGTTATTGTCTTTGCCTCTTGGTGCCTTTTTCACACTGATTGGCTGTGCTGATGATATTCTCACCGGTGTGTCGCGGCGCTCTTTTGTCAACATCTTAAGGGCTGCAGCAATTACTGTTATTGAGTCATGATTTTGCAGCAATTCATTTGCTGTTTCATGGTAAGATTTTAAATCCTTTTGTTCAATAGTTTGCAATAGCTTGTCCACAGTAACTTGTTGCTGACCACGCTCTGCTTCCTGATTAGTTGGAGGCATAATACGCTTCATCTTGCTTTTAGTCATCTTTTCAATTGAATGCAGATGAGCAATCTCTCTTGGTGTTATAAAAGATATTGCTTCTCCTGTGCGACCTGCTCTTCCTGTACGGCCAATTCGGTGTACATAGCTCTCAGGGTCTTGCGGAATATCGAAATTGTATACATGGGTTACCCCGGAAATATCAAGTCCACGTGCAGCTACATCGGTTGCAACTAATACTTCCACACGGCTATTCTTGAATTTGTTTAAAACAGACGTTCGTTTCCCTTGTGTTAAATCTCCATGAATACCTTCAGCACGGAAGCCCCTTGCTTGCAGTCCTTCTGCTATTTCATCAACTCGTTTTTTCGTACGGCTGAATACAATTGCTAGTGCAGGTGCATTAATATCCAAATGGTTTGTTAATGTATCAAATTTATATTTCTCCGGTACTTCAATAAAAAACTGTTCAATATTTGTTACTGTCATTTCCTTACTCTTTACTTTTACTTCTTTCGGACTATTCATCAGGTTTGTTGCAATATCACGTATCTCTTTAGGCATTGTTGCCGAAAATAGTAATGTTTGTCTACCTTCAGGAATATTTTTTAAGATATTGCGAATATCCTCGATGAATCCCATGTTAAGCATTTCATCTGCTTCATCCAATACAGCCGTTTTCACATTGTCCGTACGTATTGTTTTCCTGCGCATATGATCAAGAAGTCTTCCTGGTGTTGCAACGACAATATGTGGACCGTCTTTCAAAGCTCTAATTTGTCGCTCCATATGCTGGCCACCATATACTGGCATTGTACGTACACCTTTAAGTTTCCCCAAACGATGGATTTCCTCTGAAACTTGATTTGCCAGCTCTCTTGTAGGGGCTACTACCAGCCCTTGTATTTTCTTTTGAGTTGTGTCAATCTTCTCAATCATTGGGATACCAAATGCTGCAGTTTTCCCTGTCCCTGTTTGTGCTTGTCCAATTACATCGTTTCCTTGCATGGCAAGTGGTATAGTTTCTGCTTGGATCGGTGTCGCTTCCTCAAATCCCATTTTTTCAAGTGCTGTCATAATGGGCTGTGATATACTTAATTCATTAAATGTTGTCACCTTGTCACTCTACTCCTTTTTTCTTACATATTTGGCGGATTAGAGAGTATTACTACTTTCTAATCTGCATAACTGCCACTAAGGCTTTCGCCATTAAAACTTAGACATATGCCAAGTTTTCTAATGTATAATTTTTTAGAAAAACCCAGTTTGGCGGGAACTCGGTTTATTTTTAGACTTCCAATCATCAATAAAATCCGGATAGGCTCTGAAAGTGTAAAAGAGGCTACTCCAGTTTATGGAAAAGGGCCTCACTCATGAAATATCATACAGAAAATAACAGTTCTTTCATCATAACATATACATTAAGATGATATCCACTACTTCTTATATGATTTTTCATCAATTGCATGGTAAAATAAAATTTAAATTAACTAACCTGTACGAATCTAAAGGAGGACTTTTATGCGTCTACCTCCGTTCAATCCATATATAGCGGTTGTAATTGGTGTTATAGCAGTATCAACATCAGCAGTCTTAGTGAAACTGGCTGATCAGGCTCCTGCAGCAATTATTGCAAATTATCGATTACTGTTTGCAGTTATTATTATGGCACCATATGTACTTTTCAAACATCGAAATGAGTTTAGCCTTATCTCAAAAAAAGACTGGATACTTTCAGCCTTAGCGGGTATTTTTTTAGCTTTTCATTTTATTCTCTGGTTTGAATCGTTAAATTATACATCCGTAGCGAGCTCGGTGGTATTGGTAACATTACAGCCAATTTTCGCCTTTCTGGGAACTTACTTTTTTTTCAAGGAACGATTTTCACCTGGTGCTGTGATTAGTATGATCATTGCCTTATTAGGAAGCGTGATTATCAGCTGGGGTGATTTCCAAATAAGTGGCTTGGCACTATTCGGGGATATTCTTGCCTTGCTTGGAGCAATAACCGTAACAGCATATTTTTTAATGGGGCAACAGGTAAGAAAACATTTATCATTAATGACGTATACGTTTGTCGTATATGGAATAAGTTCAGTGACGCTAATCTTATATAATTTAGTCGTCCAAAATCCATTCTTTGGGTATTCCGCTAACCACTGGTTTGTTTTTCTTGCTCTGGCGATTATCCCTACATTCTTCGGTCACACGTTATTTAATTGGGCATTGAAATGGTTAAGTACTTCCACTATCTCAATGGGAATTGTGTTTGAACCGATAGGGGCTTCAATACTCGCCTATTTTATTTTAGGTGAAAAAGTGACATGGTCACAATGGCTTGGAGGAACAATCGTATTATTCGGGCTATTTTTATTCATTATGAGTACTGCCCGAAAATCAAAAGTGACAATATCACAAAAGAAATGACAAATGTACATACCAACGAGTGTTTAAAACTGGTATAATTAAGCCAATAATTATGAATTGGGTGATATCATGAATATTCAGTTAATGACTGACGGAGGAGCAGACATACCAAAGCGTTTAGACGAAGCATTGGATATTATTGTTGTACCTCTTTACTTACATTTTAAAGATGAACAATATAAAACAGGTGTTACAATTGATTTGGAAACATTTAACAAAAAAATGAAGGAGTCAGAGGAATTACCTCGTTCATCTGCTCCAAGCCCTAATGACTTTTATGAGGCTTATAAGCAAGTAGATCCAAACACTCCTATTATCATGTTAAGTTTAACTAAAGGGCTAAGTGTTACGTACGAAAATGCGGTACTGGCTAAAACGATGCTCCTTGATGAGGAACCAGATCGTAAAATTGAAGTAATCAATACGAAAACTGCTTCATGCGGAATCGCACTTTTACTCCATGAAGCAAAGGTGAAAATAGAAGAGAACTACTCATATGACCAGCTCGTTAATCACTTGAACGGGTTAATTGAGGATACAACAACATTATTTGTTTTAAAGACACTGGAAAATTTAGTGCGTGGCGGGCGCTTGGATAAAGTGAAAGGTACGATTGCCAAAACATTAAATATAAAGTTGTTAATGAAGGCTAGTGATGATGAAGGAAATATTGAAGTAACCGAGAAAGTTCGGGGAGATAAAAAGTCGATAAGACGATTTGTCGAACAAATTGGTGAATATACGAAAGACTTTGAAGATAAGGTTATTTCAATGACACATTGTAACGCAGAGGAACGAGCAAATAAAGTGCTTGCAGAAATCAGACAGAATTACCCATTTAAAGACGCCTATTTAACTGAAATGGGTCCGCTTATTTCCACATATGCAGGTGATGGCGGTCTGGTTATTTCATTTTTTAAAGATAAACAATAATAAACCAGGGAAAAGGCTTAATAATGCCAAGTCTTCTCCCTGTTACTCTTTGGATTTTTCTTTTGATAAAAATTCATGAATCATGATATTAAGTGCATCTTTATCATTGCCTAAGCAAATAAGATGTCTGGATCGTTCAAAAAACACAACTTCCTTTTCCTTCGATGTAATTTCCTTATCCAAATAATAAACCGTTTTATAGGGAACCATTCCATCCTGCTGACCCTGAGCAATCAATACAGGGGATTCAACCTTCTTCAAATAGCGTCGTGTAAACCTTAATACTCTCAAAAATTCAATATTAGCTTTAAAAGGAACAGCTCCAAGCTTCCTTTTATAATGGAGGTATAATTTATTTTGACTGAGCTTCCCATTGAATCCATCTACAGCAACGTCCTTAACATCCTTACTTATCTGTTTAAATGATAAATACTTACCAGATGGAGCCAACAGCACAAGTTTATCGATCTTATACTTTGCGGCTAAATAAGCAGCAATCATCCCACCCATCGAAAACCCGATAATATATATTTCATCAGCCTTTTCACTTAATTGCTTTAAAGAATTTTCTGCTGCATTAATCCATTTTTTATGTGAAACATTTTCCAGCGCTAACTTCCTTCCATGTCCTGGTAATGTTGGAACTTCAATATGCCAGTTAGTATGCTCCTTGAGATACTCAGCTAATGGGGCAACTTCATACGGACCTCCAGTATACCCGTGTAATATTAGGCATCCAATCATAATAATTCTCCTCATGTTTCAATCTACTTTATGCTTTCCCCAAATTCTTTACTTATTATGGCCCAATTCAACGAAATAACTTTTTAATGTATTTCCATCATTGCCGTAATTTTGTAAAGCATGACATGCAAAGAATGTTTATCAGCTTTCTTAGCATTTAATAAAATAGATATCCTTTCTTACTGCATAAGTGCAGCTAAGTTCTCACGAAAATTTGTGTTTTCTAATATGCTATCGAAATTGTTTCATGATTGAGCCTACCTGTTTCACAACTGGTGAAACCTGTTGAAATGTATTAGCTATTTGGCCAGCTGTAGATAACATCTTATCAAGGTCCATTTCACCATTATTATCCTGAAAATAATAGAGGAGGTTATTTTTTGGTGGTGTATTAAAAGAACCACCCATAGACTGACCGTATGGGTGCCAATTCATTGGTTGTTTGGGTTTCGCATACATCTCAAAAGGGGTTTGAAAATTCGCATTATAATTGTCGTACATCTGTGCATAATTTTGCTGTGGCTGTGGGGAATTTTGATAAAAATTATATGGGCTGCCATGATAAGGTGGCGGATAATTATAAGGCCTTTCGATCATGTTACACACCTCTTTTGTATGTTCTTGTATTATTACTATATGCAAAAATACTAAATGTGTGTAAAACGGGCTTATCACAGTATTTAATCACTATAGCTTTCTAAAAAGAGCTAAAGTTATGCTGATAATGATTAGACATGCCTAATAAATATTTTATTTTGTTAATCTGGAGTCCACAAATCACTTCGTTATCCACAAAAGTCGCTGGAGTACCAAAAACATCACGTTCATGAAGATGTTTTATATATCCTTGTTCCTTCGTTACATTTCTCGTCGTGTATTGAACGTCCCATTGTTTTAATTGGGTTAACAGCTTTTCACAATTCGGACAGTTATCGCTGATATAAACAATTATTTCCTTATCGTCCATCTAATTATGCTCCTCCTTGAAGTTAGAAACTTACTTCTTCCTTCACTTCGTTATTACCTCTCATTACCCGTGAATATAACAAATTAAACACAAGTATTACAAAGTTATTACACGACAAATTCTGCACTGTGTCATAATCACAAATGCAGAATTTTTTAAAAGATTTCTATTTGAATCAATTCCATAATTCAATAATAAAGCAGAAAATCCAAACTATTCCTAGATGTACCTGGCCTGTTGATTTACTTTGGCGGAGGCAAGGGGCATGGATTGAGCCACCTTCCCCGGCAAGGGTTATGCCGACGTTGTCCGCAAAGGACGGTTTTAGTGGCCTTCACTTAGTCACACTCCATGGCCTCAAGGTTCCTGCTATTCCCGCAGGAGTCGCCACCCTCCGTGGAAACTAACAACCTGGAGTTTACGATTGCCAGGCCTTAATGCCCTACTGCAGTAGGAAAGGATTCATGCCTTAGTATGAAAATACCTCACTAGCTTGATTACAAATTCATTTTCATTATAGCTGGTGGCTGCGTGTTCATAGGTACAGGGGATTCTTAAACTTCTATAAAGGGTTTAACGAGCGGACACAGGAGACGCTATTTCTATATAAAAGTGACCATTTTGAACTTATCCGGACACAGAAGCCCTTATTTACATATATCATGGCTAACAAAGGGTATTTTGTGCTAAATAAGCTCCCCGGTGTCCGATAACGCCATCATTTTCGTGAATTTCTGCCTAATAAGGACTCTGGTGTCCGCAAAGCCTCAATTTCACTATATGAAAATACCTCACTAGCTTGATTACAAATTCATTTTCATTATAGCTGGTGGCTGCGCATCCAACAACCATGTTTTCTTAACTGCTAAGATCAATACGCCAGCACTTCTGACAATTCTGTATTTCCTTCGACAAGCTCAAAAATTTGATTTTCTGCTCTTGGAACACTTAATAAATAGACAAGAACTGCTGCAACATCTTCACGAGGTATGTTTCCTATATCTGATAGCTTTTCCTGCAGATTTACTTTACCTGTCCCAGGATCATCTGTTAACCTGCCTGGCCTAACGATTGTATAATTTAATCCTGCCTTTTTAAGATATTCGTCTGCGCGATGCTTTGCGTACAGATAATGCTTCATTTGACCTGTTCCTTTGGGATGGTCAGCTCCAATTGAACTTAACATTATAAACCTTTTTATCCCATACTTCTTCGCTAAATCAACTGATTCAATTGCACCTTCCTGATCAATAACAATCGTTTTATCAGCACCTGTATGCGGCCCTGATCCAGCTGCAAATATAACTGCATCTATATTATGAAAAGCCTTCTCGAAGTCTTCTTCCAAGTCCGCTAAAACTGTCTTTGCACCTAATTCTTCAAATTGTGGAATTTGGTCCGTGTTTCTTACCATTGCAACAGGTTCGTGATCAGATTCCAATAACTTTTCAACCGCCTGCTTACCAATACCACCGTTTGCACCGATTACTAATACACGCATTGTTTCCCTCCTAATAACTTTTGGCTGCTGTTCTACAGAAAAGTTTTATTTTGACGCATAAATAATTACTGCGGTAACACAAACTGCGGCTAACTGACACTTCGTGCGGCACTCAAATCACGCAGCAACAAAAACTTATGAAAAGAGCCTAATTAATAAACTCATAATTATAATATTACCTTTAACTAGAAAAACAAAACACCAATCTTCACTAAGAAAGGTGTTTTGCTTTTACTCTTGAGGATTAATCAATCCCCAATGCTAGTGCAAGCTTGCCGATAAGCCTGCACGATATAAAAGAGTAGAGGACATCCCATATCCCACATCGAGCATACCGTGTTTCAGCCGGCCACGCTATGATATTTATCACTATGTTGGACTTTTTATAAATTCAAATCAGGTTGGCTCTGTCTGATAATGGGATGCTCGTTTCTTATGTTTTCGATAAAACAAATAGACAACTCCAACTATAATTAAAATCAGAAATATATATAGCTGGAATTCTTCCATAAATTTTTTCACCGATCTTAGATTACCAACACTGCCAAGCCAAAGCATTCCAATTGTCCATGGAAGGATTCCTAATACTGTCAAGCTTTGAAATTTCCATATACCTACCTTACTTATACCAGCCATATATGAGATATAGTTACCTAGTCCAAGTGGTCTTGCGAGTGCAATCGTCCACACACCAAATTTCATAAACCATCGTTGTGCCTTCTCTATCTTTTTCTTATTCATCTTTTGTTTTAGTTTATCTTCCAGTTTATAACCTATTCCATAAGGAAATAAACTGAATAAAGAATAAATCGCACTCCCAAGGAACCCGTAAAGTAACACTTCAAGGAAAGTCAACTTAAGAAGATAACCAAAAGTTAACGTGACCAGGCCACCAGGAAAAGGCACTGATGAGGCTTCAACCGCTAGGCTAATAAACAGTCCCCAAAACCCTAATTCATTAATAACATCTATTATAAATTGTAACATTTGCCGGATGGTCTCCTTTATTTATTGCATTGGTACTCTTTACCCTGAAAGTATTGATGAAAACCATATAATATTAAGCTACTGCTTTCCAATCATTTGAATATGACTTGGCAATACTTCAATATCAGCTGGTGTTACTCCATCTATCTCGCCATCCATGTCGATTGCTTTCTGCTGATTCGTCCTGATTTTTAAAGTTGTTGCCTGAAAGTATCTGAGCTCGGTTAATTGTTCCGTATTCATATTAGGCTTATTCATTGAAAGTAGCTCCCGAAGAGTGGCTAATGTTGAATTTTTAATAACTAACACATCAAATTCACCATCATTAATGTTTATTGTAGGAATCGGAAATTCCCTCGTACCAATGAATTTTCCATTTAACACAAGAATCATTACCGACTCTCCTTCGTAAATTTTATCATCAGCTATTATCTTATAAGTAAAAGGTTCTGCCTGATTAACTGTCTTAAGTGTACTCATAAAATAGCTTAATACTCCAAAATTCCTCTTCCGTTCTTCATCTATATTCAGAGATGTTTCTGAAACAAGCCCAATACCCCAAAAATTCAGGAAATAGTTATCTGATGTTTTACCGAGGTCTATATTGATCGCTTCACCAGAGACAACCGCCTCTGCAGCCTGATATAAGTTTTGAGGTATATTTAACATCCTGCTGAAATCATTGCACGTTCCCCCAGGTAAAACAGCAATAATTGGTCTTCTTTTTAAAGGAGCTAGACTATTGATACATTCGTACAATGTGCCGTCTCCACCAAGAATTATAATAATATCAACTTTATCAGCAAAATCTGTACAAGAATCCTTCGCTTCTTCAACCGTTTCTGTCTGAATAACCGTTAATTTTTTTATCGCTTTGGAAATAACAGGTATCGTTTGGGAAAGCTTTTGTTCCGTATTATCGCTCCCTGCATTACCATTATATAAAAATAAGCCTCTCTCATAACCCAATTTATCCTCTCCCTTTAGCGAGCCGCTTCCTTTATTCATTTCCTATATAACCATTATAGAAACATCAGTTTAAAATAACACATTACAAAAATTGTGTTACACCTTTTTGCAATTAGTTTATTAATCTAGTGTAAAGTTTTGAATTTAGTCTAGTAATTTTCATCAAAGTGTTATTTAATAAAGAAGAAGGAATTATAATTTTCACAATACACAGGAGGGTCAAAATGAAGAAACTTTTTAGTCTATTGCTTTTGTTAGGTATATCCCTAGTGTTGGCAGCATGTGGTAGTTCAGGTGATGCAGATGGCAGTAGTGGTGAAGAAAGCATAACACCAGACACAATTGTAATGGGATTCGTTCAGTCACAGGATTCTGATACGATTGCTGACACAATTAAACCATTAGCGGACCAGCTAGGAGAAGAATTGGGTATCGAGGTTGAAGGTAAGGTTATGACCAGCTACAATGCATTAGTTGAAGCAATGGGAGCTAACCAGGTACACATCGGATTTATCCCGGCATTTGGCTATGTTCTAGCTAACGAGCAATATGGGGCTGAAGTAATCCTGAAGTCAGAGCGTTATGGATCTGGTACATACAAAGCACAATACTTAGTAAGAGCCGATTCAGGCATTGAGGAATTAGCTGATTTAGAAGGAAAAATCTGGGCTTATCCAGATAAAGGATCCACTTCTGGCTATCTATTCCCTGCAAACCAATTGATGATGGAATTTGACTATGACTCCGCACCACAATTGGAAACAGAATTCTTCTCAGGCACTACTGCTGCAGGGGGACATGATACAGCTGCTTTGGCAGTTTACCAAGGTGATGCAGATGTTGCAACAACATTTGATGATGTGCGTACGGAACTTGAAGGAGAATATCCTGATGTAATGGAAAAATTAAATGTTATTGGATATACACAGGATATCCCAAATGACACAATCTCGGTCACTAAAGAATTAGATGACGAATTGGTACAGGAAATCAAAGATATATTCCTTTCATTTAACGAAAATGAGGAAATGATCATGATTATGAATGAAGTATACAATTGGGATGCCATTATTGAAGCATCTGATGAGGAATATAAAGTAGTTAAAGATACCTACAAGAAATTTAAGGATAACATAGAACTATAATATCAACTTAACAAGGGGGAGGTGATTATCTCCTCCTTTTTCTAACGTTTATGTCAAGCCAGTTTCTCAAACAAATGTAACGGAGGAAATACATATTATGATTGAATTTAAAGACGTAAGCCTAGTCTACCCGAATGGAACAGAAGGCTTAAAAAATATAAATGTAACAATAAATGATGGTGAATTTGTAGTTATTGTAGGTCTTTCCGGAGCAGGAAAATCTACTTTTATTCGTAGTGTGAATCGTCTTGTCACACCCACTTCCGGTTCCCTTTTAATTGATGATGAAGATATACTTAAGTATCGCGGCTCCGACCTGCGTAAGCTTCGCACAAAAATTGGTATGATATTCCAAAGTTATAACCTGGTAAATCGCTCCAATGTATTGAAGAATGTTATTGCCGGTCGTTTAGGTCATACAGGTACACTACGCTCCATTCTTAATCTTTATAAAAAGGAAGATATCGGACTAGCCTATGAAAGCCTGCAACGTGTAAATATTGATGATAAAATTCATAGTCGGGCTGACGAACTTAGCGGCGGACAGCAGCAGCGTGTCAGTATTGCCCGTGTTTTAACACAGAAGCCTAACTATATACTTGCTGATGAACCAGTAGCATCACTTGACCCGCCAACATCACATCAGGTAATGACTTATCTAAAAAAGATAAATAAAGAAGATAACATAACAACTATCGTAAATCTGCACTTTATTGATATGGCTATGGAGTATGCCGATCGAATTATTGGTATGCGTGCTGGTGAGGTTGTATTTGATGGACCTGTATCAGAAGTTTCCGAGCAAACATTTGAAGAAATTTATGGCCGTACTATACGTGAGGATGACTTACGTGGGGGGGCACAGGAATCGTGACTAATCAAACTAATTCCACCCCCTCTCAAACGACACCACCGCTTTATCCTGCAAAAATAAAAGCCCAAGTCACAATTATATTTTTTATCGTAATTGGCTTTTACCTGTTTAGCATGATATGGACACAGCGTCAGATGGTGGGAGGATTTGCCGATGCACTAGGAAATATGGGGGTAGTGATCAATAAATTTTTTCCTCCCAATTTAAGTGTTATCCCTGCAGTTTGGGATCCTATGGCACAAACAATTCAGATGGCCATTATCGCAACAACTGTCGCAGCTATATTGACTGTCCCACTGGCATTATTGTCAGCGCAAAACATTGCAACTTTTAAACCACTCTATATTACAACAAGAACTTTTCTGAATATCCTGCGAACGATTCCAGATTTGGTTTTAGCTGTTGTCTTCGTCGGACTATTTGGTATTGGACTGTTTCCAGGTATTATCGCACTTATCATATTCTCTTTAGGGATTCTGGCAAAATTGATTAGCGAAACAATTGAATCCGTTGATATGAATCCACTTGAGGCAATGCGTGCTTCTGGGGGCAATGTGTTTCAGGTGATCTACTATGGTCTTGTGCCACAGGTCCTGCCACAGTTTGCATCATTTGTACTGTATGTATTTGAAATAAACATTCGTGCTTCTGTTGTACTGGGATTAGTTGGTGCAGGTGGTATTGGTCTTGTTCTGGATCAGCAGCTGGGTTTTTATAATTACCCAAACGTTATGGCAATTATCATCTTAATATTTATCGTGGTACTTGTTATTGAATATATAAGCAACAAATTAAGGGAGGCATTGATATAATGGCAACATATTCTCTCCCTCCAAAACCGCAACGTTCTCTTTTGAAGCGAATCAAAAGAATAACTATTCTGTTAGCAGTAATTGCAGTATACATTTGGACCTTTTTAGGTATTGACGTGGACTGGGGGCGCGCAGTTGAACGTGCCATAAACAATTTCCACCGCGTCATTCCTAAATTATTCAATCCAAATTGGGAAGCAACTGGTGAAGTTGCCGGAAAGATGTTTGAAACGATTACTATTGCTTTTGCCGGTTCTCTTATGGCTGCTATTCTAGCTATTCCATTAGGATTCTTAGCAGCTCAAAATATGTCCAAAAGCAGATTATTAACAGCAGGTGGAAAGTGGATTCTATCGGCTATTCGCGCCTTTCCTGATATTATTTTGGCCATTCTGTTTGTTGTTGCAGTAGGACCAAACGCATTTGCCGGTGTGCTTGCAATTGCCGTTGGTTCAACAGGAATGCTTGGAAAGCTCTATTCTGAGGTTGTTGAATCAATTGACATGAGAATTGTCGAAGCGATGGAAGCCAATGGTGCTAATAAGGTTCAAATGTTATTCTATGGTGTTATGCCACAGATCATTCCTGAATTCTTATCGTACGCTATCTACCGTTTTGAAATCGATATCCGTGCATCATCCATTTTGGGTATTGTTGGTGCAGGTGGTATTGGTACAATGATTATCTTTGCAGCAAATAACCGTAATTGGAATGAAATGGGATTAATCTTGCTTGCCATCATAATTGTGGTAACCGTAATTGACACTATTTCTGCAAGAATCAGACGGAAAATTGTATAATAAACTATAATAGAAGCGAAATCCAAGAGCATACTCTGGTTTCGTTTCTTTCATTATGACCCTAAGACCTTTTATAGTTCTGTTGGCTTTTAATCTTCGCAGCTGATATAAAATGCGAACAAACTGCTGGAATAATCTCTATAAACTCTCGTTCCACCGTCCGGGATCGCTACGGGCGGATGCTTTCCGTGGGCACGACCTCAGCCTCCTTGAGAAGACTGCGGTGGCTTCGGAACGTGCTATTCCCGCAGGAGTCACCCCCCTCCGCTCACCCGGACTAGTGTATGTGACACAATTATTCTATAGCGATTCCTACTCCAGTCAACAGCGGAGGAAATACACGGAGACTCCTGTGGGAGCTTAGGAGGCCAGTGAAAAACTACCATCTTTTTAACCAAGTAAAAATCAATTCCCAATTTTTCATTAATATTCACCTTATAGTGGAGAGTAACATATCATTTTACCTGTTATTCACTATATAAAATGGGGATTAAATTTTCCAAAATATGTTTT
>JBDNGJ010000030.1:0-8452 GCA_041689365.1 Virgibacillus sp. | reverse complement strand
TTGGAGTTGCTAATTTAAATGATTTAAAGGTTTTTTTATCCATCACAGCAACATTTGTTTATTTTTAGGATTGTAATACACAATCCAGCTCCGGAAATACACGTAGACTCCTGTGGGAACTGAGGCCTAGATGAGACTACGCAGCGACGTAGGAGCAAGGAGGCTCATCAGCCGCCCACGGAAAGCGAAGTGTATTTCCGTAGCGTCATATTAGCACTCAATCTTTTATCAATGTTGCCAAGGCAACAATTAAAAACGTTCTGAGATTACCAAGGTCCCTATTATGAGCTTATTCTTTAGTACGATAGTTGAGTAAGTAAACCAATTCTAGATTTTCTTTTTGAAAAAAGCAATAACTCTGCTTTTAAAAATTCTTTGGCAAACGCTTTCAATAAACTGGCAAATACAATATGATAGAAGTATATGAGATTACAAGAATGTTTATCTGGGGGGACTTACTAATGACAAAAAAGCATAAGCACTTTGAAACATCGGTTATTCATGAAGGATACGACTCAAAGGATATGTTGGGTAGCCTTGCAACACCTTTATTTCAGACTTCAACTTATACATTTGAAACAGCAGAGCAAGGAGAACGACGATTTGCTGGTGAGGAAGAGGGCTATATTTATTCGAGACTGGGCAATCCAACAGTAAGCGTGTTAGAAGAACGGATTGCAGCTTTGGAGAACGGCGAACGAGGGCTTGCTTTTGGATCTGGGATGGCAGCTGTATCTGCTATTTTGATTGCCCTGACAAAGGCGAATGACCATGTGCTGTGTTCATCAGGACTGTATGGCTGTACATTCGGTTTACTAGCCATGATGGAAAAGAAATATAATATTTCACATGACTTTTCCGCTATGGAAACAAAAGAGGAAATTCGATCATTGATTAAGCCAGAAACGACATGTATTTATGTCGAAACACCAATTAATCCGACAATGAAATTAATTGATCTTAAAATGGTAGCTGAAGTGGCACATGAAAAAGGAATTCCGGTGGTTGTCGATAATACGTTTTCATCACCATATTTACAACGACCACTTGAGTTGGGGTGTGATGTAGTACTCCATAGTGCAACGAAATATATCGGCGGCCATGGAGATGTGGTGGCAGGGCTTGCCGTTGGAAAAAAAGAATTTTTGGATGAAGTTGCAATGACAACCTTAAAAGATATTGGTGGAATTATGTCACCAATGGATGCCTGGTTATTACTAAGAGGACTTAAAACACTGCCAATTCGGATTGATCGCCACTGTGATAATGCCGAAAAGATATTTGAGAAATTGCGTAATCATCCTAAGGTTGCACGTGTCTTTTATCCGAATGATGAAAGTCATCCGGATTTTCCGATTCGTCAAAAACAGATGAAACGGGGCGGTGGTTTAATTTCATTTGAAATAGATGGGACAAAACAGGATGCACAACGAATGCTGAATAACTTGAAGTTCCTGAAAATTGCTGTCAGTCTTGGTGATGCGGAGACATTAATTCAGCAACCGTCAACTATGACACATGCCGTTGTACCAGAAGCATCCCGTCTTGACATGGGAATAACCGATCAGCTAATACGGTTATCTGCAGGTCTTGAAGCCTGGGAAGATATATGGGCGGACCTGGAACAAGCTTTGAACAACCTTTAATTATTGTGGTCGAATATCCCATGGTTCTAGCGTCCCGACAATGGTTTCATTACTATCGGTAGTGATAGTGTGAATGACACCGCTTGAGATTTCATTATGCGTAAGCCAGCGGGAATGGTTATTTTCTAAAATAAATCCTAAATAGACGCGTCTGTACAAGCAATTTTCTGGTACAGGCGTGTTTTCTTTTGGCAGTTAAGAAAGTATAAATACTTTCTTACTGCATAAGTGCAACTAAGGCAATTCGCCTAAAGGCTGGCGAATGCCAAGTTTTCTAACAAAAAAACGGGCACTACCCTGTATATGAATTAATCGCCAATTAGTACTTAAATCCTGTTTGCCTATCATATCCTTAATTAACGGAAGGGCTTGCGGAGCTGACGAATGAATCCAGCTGACCACAATATCAGGTATACCATGCCTTTCAAACAAGTTAAGTAATTCGTTTGATAAACAAGTAGTGTTTTGATAATCAGCAGAAATTCCATGAAGTTTTTCTGGCTGTGTAGTCTCTTGTTTAAGCTTATTAAGTTTCGTGTTGTCCCGTCCGATAACATATACATGATATTCTTGTTCAATCAGCCAATGACATACATTTTTCAGCATGCCAGTGCCTCCAACAACTAGTGCGTATTGACTTTTCACTTTTTTCACACCCTTTATATATAATACTAGGCTAACGTATTAGTGAATTTTATGCTATATTAAAGGATAATGTAACAGCTTGGTAAGGAGAGATATACACGTGAGTTTTTTGTCAGTTTTCTTTGGGTTTATACTTTTCTTTAATATTGCATTGGCATTAGCGATTATCTTTCTGGAACGAAAAGATCCAAGCTCAACATGGGCCTGGTTAATGGTATTGCTTTTCATCCCAATTGCTGGGTTTATTTTGTATTTGATTTTTGGTAAGAGATTAAGCTCCCAGCGGATATTTACATGGGATACAAAAAGTAAGCTGGGGGTAAAAAAGGCTGTCCAGCAGCAGTTGCGTGCCATTGAAGAAAATAATTTTGACTTCAAGCATAAAGAATTGGTGGAGTATAAGGATCTATATTACCTACATTTACGGAATAACGATGCCCTTTTCACACAGGATAATAGTGTGGAAATATATACAGATGGTGAAAAGAAATTTAACGCATTAATTGGTGATTTGGAAAAGGCGAAGGATCATATTCATTTGCTTTACTATATTATTCGTCATGATCAATTAGGAAAAAGAATTGCCGATGTTTTAATCAGAAAGGCCAGTCAGGGTGTCGAAGTACGCGCATTGTATGATGATATGGGTTCGAGAGGAATTAGTAAAAAGTTTCTCAATCGTATGCGTGAAGCAGGGGTGCAGGTTGAATCATTTTTTCCGCCAAAGATACCCAAAGTTAACTTGAAAATCAATTATCGTAATCACCGAAAGCTGGCAATTATCGATGGAACAGTTGGCTATATTGGCGGGTTTAACATTGGTGATGAATATCTTGGCCATAACAAAAAATTTGGCTACTGGCGTGATACGCATTTACGTATTAGCGGTGATGCTGTGCCAAACATGCAGACACGCTTTATTTTGGATTGGAATCAGGCATCACGGAACGATATTATGTATGAAGACCGTTATTTCGAAGCAGAAAGTGACGGGGATGTTGGGGTGCAAATCGTCTCAAGTGGTCCGGATTCTGATTGGGAACAAATTAAAAATGGTTATATCAAAATGATTATGACAGCAAAAGAATATGTTTACATACAAACGCCATATTTTATTCCGGATGAGAGCCTTCGGGATGCATTACGAATAGCCGTATTATCAGGTGTTGATGTAAAGATAATGATTCCGAATAAACCGGACCATCCATTTGTTTACTGGGCAACACTTTCTTACATTGGTGACTTGCTTAATGCGGGGGCAGCCGTTTATATTTATCAGCATGGATTTCTTCATGCAAAAACAATCGTTGTTGATGGAAAGATAGCATCTGTCGGAACTGCGAATATTGATGTGAGAAGTTTTCGGTTAAATTTTGAAGTTAATGCATTTTTATATGATAAGGGGTTAGCGGAAAGATTAATAGAAGCATTTCACGATGACGTTGCACATTCAACGATAATGACGAGGAAACTATACGCCAAACGCTCAATAGGAGTCCGGTTTAAAGAATCAGTTTCCAGATTACTTTCACCCATATTGTAAAGAGTACATCGGGCAACAATGGGGAAGTATAATGTAAGACTATTATTTGGGAGAGATTAAAATGGAAAGTAAAGCATGTTCATATTCGTTAGCAGTGAAAACATCACACGTTTTACCGCCAGATACGAATACACATGGTACATTGTTCGGCGGTAAATTAATGGCACACATTGATGACGTAGCCGCAATCTCTGCAGGACGACATGCCAGAAAGCCGGTTGTTACTGCGTCAACTGATTCAGTAGACTTCCTGGCGCCTGTTAAAGAGGGCGACACTATCTGCGTAGAAGCATTTGTTACATGGACACATAATACATCAATGGAGGTGTTTGTGAAGGCTGTAACAGAGGACTTGCTGACTGGCGACAGAAAAGTATGTACAACAGCATTTATGACATTTGTAGCCGTTGATGATGATGGAAAGCCGACACCAATTCCTTCCGTTTATCCTGTAACAAGTCAGCAAAAGAATTTACACGAATCTGCACCGGTTCGTGCAGAAAGGCGGAAAGAACGCAGAAAGCATTCAAAAGAGGTTGCATCTACTTTTGGTACAGATTTCCCTTGGAATCAAGGGGGTTAGGAATTTTTTCCATTGAGATTAAATACGAGTTTACGTTATAATAACTATTTAGCAGGAGCCATTTTTATTGGCTTCTATTATTTTTTGTATGAAAGATTACAAACCAGTATATTGGGGAATACCCCTTTAAATATAGTTTGAAAGGGGAACAAGCATCATGGATTTATTCGAGAAAATACTTGGAATAGCAAACGAAGCGATGTGGACATATATTTTAATAGCAGCCCTAATCGGGGTGGGCCTTTGGTTCACTATTAAAACGAAATTCGTTCAATTTCGTTATCTGCCAGAAATGTTCCGCGTATTATTTGATAAACGAACAATTTTTGCTTCAGGAAAAAAAGGTACATCATCATTTCAGGCATTTGCAATAAGTGCTGCATCACGCGTTGGCACCGGAAATCTTGCCGGGGTTGCGTCTGCGGTTGCAGTTGGAGGCCCAGGTGCTATTTTCTGGATGTGGCTGATTGCGTTGCTGGGCTCAGCTACAGCATTTATAGAAAGTACACTTGCACAAGTTTATAAAGTTCCAGAAGCTAATCAGTATCGCGGCGGACCCGCATATTATATGGAAAAAGGGCTTAATAAGCGCTGGCTTGGGATAGTTTTTGCAATCACCATTACATTTACATATGGGCTTGTATTTAATTCTGTTCAATCCAATACGATAAGTCTTGCCTTCAATGGTGAATTTGATATAAGTAGAAACGTAATGGCTGCTGTTCTGGTTCTGTTAACGGCAATCGTTATATTTGGCGGACTAAAAACCATTGCAAATGTAACACAAATTATCGTTCCGGTGATGGCGATTCTATATATTATCATAGCTATTTATATTCTTATTATTAATATAACGGCTGTTCCTGACATGATTTCATTAATTTTTGCCAATGCATTTGGTATTCGTGAAATTGCTGGCGGTGGATTTGGTGCTGCCATTCTAATGGGAATTAAGCGTGGGTTATTTTCCAATGAAGCTGGTATGGGTAGTGCGCCAAACGCTGCTGCCACGGCTGAAGTTTCCCACCCGGCCAAACAAGGGCTGATTCAGGCATTAGGTGTATTTTTCGATACGATCCTTATATGCAGTGCGACAGGATTTATCCTGATTTCTGCTGGTGGTATTTACGGAAGTGAAGCAGATGGAATTCAATTAACACAAAATGCATTCGAGTTCCATATTGGTGACTGGGCAGCAGTCTTTATAGCCATTGCAATTTTCTTCTTTGCGTATAGTTCTATTCTTGGAAACTATTACTATGGGGAAAATAATATTGGTTTTATTAAAGAAAGTAAGACAGCTCTATTTATCTATCGTATCGCTGTATTGGCCATGGTAGTATTTGGTGCAATCGCTACATTCGATTTGGTATGGGCGATGGCCGATCTGACAATGGGGATTATGGCGCTGATTAACCTCTATGCCATTTCCAAACTGTTTAAAATTGCGAATCGCGTATTACAGGATTACCGCGAACAGCGGAAGGCTGGTAAAGATCCCGTGTTTTATCGTGATACTCTGGATGATCAAACAGGTATTGAGTTCTGGGGCCGTGATCAAACATCGGAAAAAGAAGAATAACTGCTGCAGTGCTGTCTGCTTCCTGATGGGGAGCAGGCAGTATTTGTTGTTTTGCGGCTGAAAAGGTGGATTCGGCTCAAGTTGTCACAGATTCGGCTGAAAATAACCATGATTCGGCTCAAGTTGTCACAAAATCGGCTCAAGTTCACAAATTCCCCGCTCAAGTTCACAATTGCACCGCTTCCACCACTACCCTCAAAATAAAAGTTGCATCCTCAAAGGAAAACGCTTACAATATAAAGTAAGAAAATTTAAATATTGAGGTGCGATTATGTTTTCACATCGGAAACTGCAACATTCACTCACCAATAATAACGGATATCCAGGAGGCATGGTTTAACGACCATAGCCTCCTTTTACTTTGTGCGCTTTATTATAGTAAAGCAATGATACGGAGGTGCAATATGATTATTGTAACAGATGAAACGTTGTCACTGGATGATGTGAAACGGGTTGTTTTTGACAACGAAAAAGTAGCTTTAGCACATGATACCGAAATGAAAATTAGGGCCAACCGAAAAACCGTTGAGAATATGCTTGACGAAAAGCAGACCATGTATGGGATCAATACGGGATTTGGCAAGTTCAGTGATGTCTTAATTGCCGAGGAAGACTTGGATGAACTCCAGTTAAATCTGATTCATTCGCATGCGTGTGGGGTTGGTGACCCATTCTCTGAAACAGTTAGCCGGACGATGCTGCTGTTGCGAGCCAATGCGCTTGTTAAAGGATACTCGGGGGTGCGGCCGCAATTGGTAAATCAGTTTATCGAGCTGATTAATGCGGGGATTCATCCGGTTATTCCCCAGCAGGGTTCACTTGGGGCGAGCGGTGATTTGGCGCCACTGTCACACCTTGCATTGGCCCTGCTTGGTGAGGGGGAGGTTTTTTATAACGGAAAACGGATGAAAACGATAAATGCATTAAGTGATGCTGGGATCCCATCATTAACACTTAAAGCTAAAGAAGGGCTTGCGCTTATTAACGGGACACAGGCAATGACTGCCGCCGGTGTTGTTGCCTTTTTGGAAATGGAGAAGCTGCTCCATCAGAGTGAACAGATTGCAGCTATGACGATGGAAGGATTAAACGGAATAATGGATGCATTTGACCATGACTTGCATCAGGTACGTGGCCATCAGGAACAGATTGATGTAGCAGCACGAATCAGCGAAATCCTCTACGACAGCAAGCTTACAACTAAACAGGGTGAAATTCGGGTGCAGGACGCGTATTCATTAAGGTGCATTCCACAAGTGCTCGGAGCATCATGGCAAACCGTTAACTATGTAAAAGAAAAGCTGAAAATTGAGGTCAATGCCGTAACCGATAATCCGCTCATTTTTTCAGATGAAAATAAAGTGATCTCTGGCGGAAATTTTCACGGACAGCCGATTGCTTTTGCGATGGACTTTCTAAAACTCGGAATTGCTGAGACTGCTAATATCGCAGAGCGCCGGATTGAAAGACTGGTGAATCCACAGTTGAATGATCTGCCACCTTTTCTAAGCCCAAATCCAGGTTTGGAATCAGGAGCGATGATTATGCAATACAGTGCCGCGTCACTTGTTTCGGAGAATAAAACACTCGCACATCCGGCGAGTGTTGATTCAATCCCGTCTTCAGCTAACCAGGAGGATCATGTAAGTATGGGGACGATTGCTGCACGGCATGCACTACAAATGCTGCAAAACGCACGGCATGTTATTGCGATTGAACTTATTTGCGCTATGCAGGCAGTTGAGTTTCGAGGTGTAGATAGTATGGCATCGCAAACGCATGAATTTTATAAGAAAGCTCGTAATCTGGTCCCTAGTATCACGAAAGACCGAGTATTCGCAACGGACATTGAAAGACTAGCAAACTGGCTAAGAAATGATGAAGAAAGTGACGTAAAACATAAAGGAGGGGTTTTACATGAGTAAAGTGACGGCAAAAAAAGGATTAGAACTGGAGTGTAAAGGCTGGGAACAGGAGGCTGCATTACGAATGCTGTACAACAATCTTGATCCGGAGGTGGCGGAAAACCCGGATGAGCTTGTAGTCTATGGCGGTATTGGTAAGGCCGCACGAAATTGGGAAGCGTTTGATGCCATAGTTAACACACTTCGCAATCTGGAAAATGATGAAACAATGCTGGTTCAGTCTGGTAAGCCTGTTGGCGTTTTTAAAACACACAAACATGCACCACGTGTGCTGCTTTCCAATTCGGTACTTGTTCCGAAATGGTCAACATGGGACCACTTTCATGAACTCGATCAACAAGGTTTAATGATGTATGGGCAAATGACAGCAGGGAGCTGGATCTACATTGGGACACAAGGGATTTTGCAAGGAACCTACGAAACTTTTGCAGCACTTGCCAAAAAACATTTTAACGGATCATTGAAACACACGATTACCTTAACGGCAGGACTTGGTGGGATGGGAGGTGCTCAGCCTCTTGCTGTCAC
>JBDNGJ010000029.1:0-1620 GCA_041689365.1 Virgibacillus sp. | reverse complement strand
ATTGAAGTTTTTGAAATATGGTTGAAGTTCTCCATACCAAGTTGGAGTTCTTCCCATCCGGTGAAGCTCTCCTATCTTGTCAGTCACACCAACCAAAAAGAGACGGATTCACTCCGCCTCTTCATAGTATCAGTATTATTTTTTCAAGTTATAAAACGCACTCAGCCCGGCATATTCACCCATGCCAGCCAATTCGTCTTCGATACGTAACAGCTGGTTATATTTTGCTACACGATCTGTACGTGATGGTGCGCCTGTTTTAATTTGACCAGCGTTTGAAGCAACAGCTATATCAGCGATTGTCGCGTCTTCAGTTTCACCAGAACGGTGTGAAATGATAGCTGTGTATCCTGCACGCTTGGCCATTTCGATTGCTTCAAAGGTTTCGGTCAATGTGCCGATTTGGTTAACTTTAACTAGGATGGAATTGCCAACACCCTGTTCGATACCTTGGGAAAGCTTACTTGTATTTGTAACGAATAAGTCATCACCAACTAGCTGTACGCGATCACCAATTCGATCAGTTAATAATTTATGGCCTTCCCAATCATTCTCGTCCAGGCCATCTTCGATTGAGATAATTGGATATTTATTTACCATATCTTCATACCAGTCAACCATTTCTGCGGATGTCCGAACGACGCCCTCACCTTTCAGATTGTATTTGCCATCACTGTAAATTTCAGAGGCGGCTACGTCCATTGCCAGCTGAACTTCTTCTCCTGATTTATAACCAGCAGCTTCAATCGCTTCAACAATGGTTTGCAATGCTTCTTCGTTAGATTTGAGATTTGGTGCGAATCCACCTTCATCACCAACTCCAGTGTTGTAGCCTTTAGATTTCAATACTTTTTTCAATGAGTGGAAAATTTCTGCACCGGTACGAAGTGCTTCCTGAAATGTTGCTGCAGCTACAGGCATAATCATAAATTCCTGAATGTCTACATTATTATCAGCATGCTCTCCACCGTTTAGAATGTTCATCATTGGTGTCGGAAGTGTTTTTGCATTAAATCCACCTAAGTAATTATAAAGTGGGATTTCAAGATAACTTGATGCAGCATGCGCAACTGCCATCGATACACCCAAGATTGCGTTGGCACCAAGATTACCCTTGTTTTCTGTACCATCAAGCTCCAGCATAATTTGGTCGATGATATTTTGACGGGTTGCATCAACACCAATTAATTCTGGTCCAATGATATCATTAACGTTCTGAACAGCCTTTTGAACTCCTTTGCCTAAATAACGTTCACTGTCACCGTCGCGGAGTTCTACCGCTTCATATTCACCAGTAGATGCACCACTTGGTACTAATGCAGCACCAAATGCACCAGATTCTGTAAAGACTTCCACCTCAACAGTAGGGTTACCGCGGGAATCTAACACTTCTCGTCCATAAACGTCTGTAATATATGGCATAAAAATCGCTCCTTTTGTTTTTATATAATTAATACTTACCTTTTAATCAGTGATTCACCAGTCATTTCTTTCGGTTGTTTAACATTTAACAAATCCAATAATGTTGGTGATAAGTCAGCTAAAATACCACCATCACGAAGTTCAAGCTCGTCCCCCGTTACAATAACAGGAACAGGGTTAGTCGTGTGAGCAGTCATT
>JBDNGJ010000028.1:0-23309 GCA_041689365.1 Virgibacillus sp. | reverse complement strand
GTCTACGTGTATTTCCTCCGCTGTTGACTGGAGTAGGAACCGCTATAGAATAAATGTGTGACAGCTACACTAGTCCGGGTGAGCGGAGGGCGGTGACTCCTGCGGGAATAGCAACAGCTGAAGATCCCGCAGGAAGCGGTTTTGGCTTCCGAGGAAGCTGAAGCGTTGCCCGCGGAAAGCATCCGCCCGTAGCGACCCCGGACGGCGAGACAAAAGTTTATAGAGATTATTCTAACTGTTAATTCGCAGTTTATATTTCATCAGCAACATTAGAAAACTAGACATTCACCAAGCCTTTTGGTGAATGCTTAGTTGCACTTATGCAGTAAGAAAGTAGTTATACTTCTTAACTGCAAAAAATAAATCCGAACTAATTCGAATTCTTTCTCAAGAATTTGAATTATAGTTCGGATTTTACGTTGACTAAACCACATTTGTTCCAGCCACTTTTTATACGGTTTCAGCAGAAAGCTCGCGCATTGTACCATTTTCTTTAAAATTCGTATGCCATGACAAGGCTTTTTCCAGTACGTGCGGTGTTTGTCCGCCACGTTCAAGTGCTTCCTGATAATATCCCCACAACTGCTCGCGATACATTGGATGTGCACAGTTTTCGATAATTAACGGTACACGTTCGCGTGGGGCGAGTCCTCGTAAATCTGCATACCCCTGCTCGGTCACCACAACATCGACATCATGTTCCGTGTGGTCGATATGGGAGGCGAACGGAACAATACTTGAGATGTCGCCATTTTTTGCAATGGACTTTGTAACAAAAATAGCCAACCGTGCATTGCGGGCGAAATCTCCAGACCCTCCAATGCCATTCATCATTTTCGTACCTGAAACATGTGTGGAGTTAATGTTTCCATAAATATCAAACTCAAGTGCTGTATTAATTGATATTAGCCCGAGGCGACGAATAATCTCCGGATGATTGGACATTTCCTGTGGCCGCATAATCAATTTATCACGGTACGTTTCAAATTCAGAGAATACCTGCTTCATCTTTGGCTCTGAAAGGGTAATCGAACAGCATGAAGCAAAATCTACTTTCCCGGCATCAATTAGATCGAATACCGCATCCTGTAATACTTCAGAGTATACTTTCAGGTTTTCAAATTCCGAATCCACCATTCCGTGCAGTACAGCGTTCGCAACCGACCCGATACCAGATTGAATTGGTGCAAGGCTTTCCGTTAACCTGCCTGATTTCACTTCGTCCCCTAAAAATTCCAGCAAGTGCTCAGCCATAACTTCTGTTTCATGGTCTGGCTGTACAATTGTAGAAGGGGAGTCCTCCTGATCTGTAAAAACGATCCCCTTTATTTTCGCAGGATCAATCGCAATCCCGGTTGTACCGATTCGATCATCCGGCTTCACTAATGGAATCGGCTCACGATCCCCTTGCTGACCGGGGCTATACAAATCATGGACTCCTTCCAACAGTTCAGACTGTGCCATATTCAGCTCGATAATAACGTTTTCAGCATGTTCCGCAAATGCAAGTGAATTCCCAATCGATGTTGATGGAATAATCATGCCATCCTCTGAGATAGAAATCGCTTCCAATATAGCGAAATCAATTGTTTCTAATACATTACTTCTAATTAATTCAGATGTGTGTGATAAATGATGGTCTACAAATAGATGCTCACCCTGATTAATTTTCTTTCGCATTGTCGGATCTGCCTGAAATGGTAAACGTTTATTAACAATTCCAACTTCAGCAAACATTTTATCAATATCAGAGCCTAGTGAAGCACCTGTAAACACATTTACTTTAAACGTTTCTGTCTCGGCACGATCAATAAGTGCAGTTGGCACCGCTTTCACATCGCCCGCTCGAGTGAATCCGCTCATCCCCAACGTCATGCCATCCTGAATCCATGATGCAGCTTTTTCAGCTGAAACAACACGGTCCTGCAAGCGAGGGTCCCTGATGCGATCATAGTTAGTATTCATTGTTATATCCCTCTTTCGTAATTTATAAGATAATTCTAACTAAAAAACGCTTACATTTGGGGATTTTAGAAGGGGATAGAAAATTATTGACTAAGGCATTAACGAGAATGTCTGAAGCAGCATTTTTCATCAAAATCCCAGCAATTTTCTGAAATAACTCGAATATGATTGACTGACAGGGATTCGTGAACCATTATCCATCGCAAGCATAAAAGTTGAATGTGTATCTGGATAAATGTCTGTTATATGATTAACATTTACAATAAAAGAACGATGGCAGCGTATAAACGATTCTCGCGGCAAGGAATATTCAAAATCCTGCAGTGCCTTTTTATTCGTGCCGACGTACTCATTTGCATATACATGTGTCTTCCGATCCTTCACTTCCAGATACTTTACATCATTAAATGGTATTGGCTTCCAACCATCTGATGTTTTTACTGTAACGACAGACTTTCCTTCCGTCATTGCCGGATAAATAGCAGTTACACATCCTTCAAGCACACCCTCGTTATGAAACGGGACTGCCATCCCGTGATAAGGAACTCCAAATACATCACGATCGATAAATTCGGATGCCTTTTGTTCCGTATGCAGTGCTTTATGAGCTATCGTTCCTTCTTTAACCGGATCGCCATTCCTTATTTTTAGATCAATCCGTTTACTTGGGCGATAATAAATGTATTCTGTTGTATTCGAAACTGCTATCGAAATTTCATCTGAAAACAACTCCCCAATCACGTCCAACAGGGAGCCGAATGTTAATCTCTGCATATGTAAGCACCTTTCTTATAATCATATAAGTATTGCATCTAAAATCGTTCTTACCTTCGCACGAAAAACAGGATATTTCTCGCCGTCAACATCTACTAGTTTTTCCTTTGTAAAACCTATCCGCTCTAATATTCGGTTCCCATCATCCGAGATTCCGATTGCACCAATTTCATTGATTATTATTCCCTTTGAAGCCAAATAGGGAAGCTGTTTTGTCATGTCAGCCAGTAATGCCTTGGTGTATTCTTTAGAGTTATTATCATATATATCAACGATAAATGATATTAGATAGAGATAGACCTCTTTTTCTTGATCATAATCGAGAATATACTGACCCAAATTCTTTTCTTCCAAGTTACCATTAAGAATCTCCTCATAATTTACTTCTGAAAAAGGAAATAAAGTGTAGATACCTTTTACATCGCTACCTGTTTTAACGACACGGTACACATCTTTGTTCGCTCGCAATATGTGCTCCACATACGCTGCAGATACATGCCATTCTTCAGAGTAAATTTTATAATTCAATTCCAGCATCCCTCTTATATCAATTGCCGTGGCTGTTGTAACATGGATTTTGATCAAGCCCCTTTCTTCGTTTCGACTTCTTGAATAACATCGGATAAAAATTTGGCATACTTTTCATCATACCATTCAGTCGATTCTTTAAATAGGTTTCTGGCCAACGAGCAACTTGCAAAAAAATGCATCATGAATGCACGCCATGATTCCCAGTCTTTCCGATCATTAACATTCATCACAATTTGCTTATGGTAAAAGTCAAAAATAATATCAAAATAATTAAGATAATAATAAACAAGTGCTTCCTTTTTACCTCTTTTCAATGGTGTTGTTTCCACATGCTTTCCAATTGGGTGATCGTCATAAATACTCCATAGATCCGGGTCATCAATATACATCTGGTCAATTTCAAGCATAAGTTTATTATGTTCCATTCGTGCCTCATTCCGTATTGAAATCCGGTTGTAACGATATGTGAAAATAGCTACAACCCCTGAAATGAGTAATGAAACAATCGAAATTATAAACGTAATTAAATTAATCTCTATGTTAACACCCCCTCTATTGTAATAATCTTAATGTACCACTACCACAAGTAAAACAACAATTCCATGCTTTTCCTAGTTTTCATGGGCAACTTTTGGTAATCTTATTAATAGAACTATTTATACGTACATAAGGGGTTTTTACTATGAAAAATTTAGTCATTTTAGGTGGCGGCTATGGTGGAATTAATATTGTATTGGGTTTAATTGATCAGAACCTGCCTGAGGATGTGCGGATTACCGTTATCGATCGTAACCCTTACCACTCAGTTAAAACAGAATTTTATACAATTGCTGCAGGGACTTCCGCTGATAAGGATGTCCGTATTGATTTCCCAGAGCATGAAAAAGTGGATTATGTCTATGCTGAAGTCAGCAAAATAGATACCGAAAACCAGCAAATTCTTTTTGAAAAAAGAAGTGAACCGGTAGCATATGACTACCTTGTAATTGGGCTTGGCTGTGAAGACAACTATCATGGAATTGAAGGTGCACCAGAGTTTACCGAAAGCATCCAGACATTTGGCCGCTCCCGTCATACTGGAATGGCTATTGGTAATTTAAAAGCCTATGGTAAAGCTACAATCGTTGGTGCAGGATTGAGTGGTATAGAGGCAGCAGCTGAAATACGCGAAAGCAGACCAGACCTGAATGTTCGACTGCTCGATCGTGGTAACACAGTATTAAAAGCGTTTGATACAAAAATTCAAAACTATGTGGAAGACTGGTTTTTGAAAAATGACGTTGAAATTGTACATGGCGCTAACGTTGAGTACGTGGAACAAGATGGGGTATGCAACAATGGCGTTTGCTTTGTTAATGACGTCACCATTTGGACTGCCGGCGTACGGCCGAATTATCTGGTACGTGAATTGCCTTTTAAAAAGGATGATCAAGAGAAGATTGTCATTAATGACTTTTACCAGGTACCTGAACAGCCAAACACATATGTAGTAGGTGATTGTGCATCCTCCGAACACTCCCCAAGTGCCCAGCTTGCACGCCAGCAAGGTGAGCAGATCGTAGAAGTTTTAATGGATGTATTCAAAGGAAATAAACCAAGTAAGCCAAAGAAACTTAAACTCAA
This sequence comes from Virgibacillus sp., assembly GCA_041689365.1. Taxonomy (GTDB): domain Bacteria; phylum Bacillota; class Bacilli; order Bacillales; family Amphibacillaceae; genus Lentibacillus. The sequence goes on along the minus strand of JBDNGJ010000028.1, from coordinate 18,416 downwards.
AGGAACGCTCGGTTCTCTCGGAAGTTCCGAAGGCTTTGGAGAAATGATGTCACAGTCATTAACCGGTTATTTGCCACGTGTTGCAAAATCCGGTATCCTGTGGCTGAATAAACGACACTAAACTGAACGATCGGGCAGTCCCTTAAAGGGTTGCCCGATTTTTTAAGGCATGGAACTTGATTCTGAAACTAAATGTAACTATAATGGTTACAAATGGTGGTGATTATATGAAAAATAGTCGATTTGCTATTGCAATTCATATCCTTGCTCTAACGTCTGTTCAGCCAAGGGAACAACTTACATCTGAATATATTGCCAGCAGTGTAAATACAAACCCGGTAGTCATACGACGAATAAGCAGCATGCTGAAGAAAGCCGGAATGTTAACGTCTCAAGCAGGAATCCCGGGTATTGGTATAACAAAAGATCCAACAGAAATCTCCTTGCTGGATATATATAAGGCGGTTCAAGGAAAAGACGAAGGAACTTTCGCAATGCATGAAAACCCCAACCCTAAATGTCCAGTTGGAAGCAATATTCAGTCCACATTGGAGAAAAAACTCAATGCTGCACAACAAGCAATGGAAAATGAATTAGCTACCGAAACACTAATGGCTGTAATTCACGATCTCTTTGATTAAAAGGGATTTTTTCATCACCATAATGTAACCGTCATTGTTACAATTATACTTTTAGGAGGATGACTTTTTATGAAAGTAGGAATTATTGGAGCAAGTGGAAAAGCAGGCAATTTCATTTTAAATGAAGCTGCCAATCGAGGACATGAAGTTACAGCGATTGTACGCGATGCAGCAAAAATGGCAGACAAAAACGTACCAGCTATTGAAAAAAATATAAACGATCTAACTGCAGATGATATGAAACAGTTTGATGTCGTAGTAAATGCATTCGGCGCACCACTTGGTGAAGAACAACCTCATGTTGACGCAGGACATGCACTGATCGAATCACTTAAAGGTATTAATACGAAAGCAATTATTGTTGGAGGAGCAGGCAGCCTTTTTGTCGACGAAGATAAAACAACTCAAGTAGTCGATACACCCGATTTTCCTGATGCATTTAAAGGGACAGCGAACGGGCAAGCGCGAAACTTACAGGAATTACAGGAAACACCTGATATCACTTGGACTTTTATTAGCCCTTCTGCAGTCTTTGACCCTGAAGGAAATAGAACTGGTTCCTATCAGTCCGGTAAAGATCATTTACTTGTAAATTCAAAAGGCGACAGTTATATCAGCTATGCAGATTACGCAATCGCGGTTGTCGATGAAATAGAAAGTCCAATGCATGTTAATGAACGTTTTACAGTTGTAGGTGAAGCAGAATAATCCATATTAAACTACCTGTTGTGGACATAAGAATTCCGCAACAGGTTTTTATGATAATGCCTTCAATCCGACAACACCGATAATAATCGCAACAAGGCTTAAAACACGAGGTAGGCTCTTTGATTCCCCGAAAAAAATCATGTTTACCAACACTGCCCCAGCAGTACCAATGCCTACCCACATAGCATATGCAACACTAACTTGTAAAAACGAGAAGGAAACTAAAAGCATCCCCAGTGATGTGCTGAATCCGCCAATATACAAAATCCCATTTCGGAATGTGCTCTTCTGACTGAACAACTTCAAACCAATGACACCACAAATTTCAAAAGCAGAAGCTAACAATACTAAGATTACTCCCATCAGTGAGAACCTCCTTTCGTACGTTTTTCATCTGCCGTATCTGCAAGTTTCACTCCCACTACACCTGCAATCAGGATCATGATGAAAAACATTTTCCCCAAATTTAAGCTGCCGTCAAACAAGTACACGTCCATTAACGCTGTTCCGATTGTACCCGTTGATGCAAATATCGCATAAACAGTGCCAGTCGGTAGTGCTTCACAAGCTTTTCTCAGGAATTGAAAATCCATTATAATTATCATAACCACCAATCCCCATTGCCACCAGCTCACAGCAAAATTAAACCCAAGTACCCAAAGCATCTCAAATAAGCATGTTAATAATACATAGATCCAAGCTTTATTCATCACGAGCACCTCCTTTTTTGACTGACGTTCAGTCATTTTTGTCCAAAATAAAGTAAAAGGACATTACACCGGGTTAGAGTCCGAGCGCATGCCCCGCAAATTCCAATACTTCCTTTTTCTTTAGATTAGCAACCTTCTCATCTTCATTGCCATACATATATGATTGTTCTGCTGCCGCTTCAATTAATCCAATTAATATTTCTGCCGTACGCTGCGGGTGTAATGATTCTCGAACCACGCCGTCCGCCTGCGCTTTTTCCAGCTGTTTACTTAGCCACTCATAATATGGTTCATATATCGTTTCCCATTCCTGCAAATACTCGGTTGACGCAAGTCCTGCATAGGTTAAAGCAAACAGATCACGGTATTCATTGGTCACGTCAAAAACGATATCAATTGCAACCTCCAATTTTTCCGGAAATGGTGAGTTATCCTGGACATTGTCATTGATTTTTGTGAGTATTTTTTCTGTCAAAACTTCCGCAATTGATAGCATTACAGATAGTTTAGAGGAGAAATATAAATAAAAGGTACCTTGAGCAATACCGGCGCCTTTAACGATATCTGATACCTTGGTATTTTCTACACCTTTCTCGCGAAAAACCTCGATAGCTGATTGTATAATACTTTCTTTTTTATTATCCATTTATAAGCCCTCCATCGGTGACTGACTATCATTCATTTTACAGTTTGTTTGATTTTTTGTCAAATCTAAGTCTCTACTATCACGCTTTCAAGTTTTTTCAATTTCGATGCCACCTAAGTCCCTCTGTAAACGATAGTAATTGTGAATACAATTACTAGGAGGAAAATAATATGAAACTACTATTCGAAAAGTCTCCCTACACATTCGTGTCACTGCCTGTCATCTTACATGATCCAGGATTATGGTACCAGCTTAGAGCAAGTCTGACGCTAAATCAATGGAGGTGGATATATTACCACATTATCGGTGGTACCACCGTTTGCGAACTCGCCATCCAGGAAAACACCACTATTGAGGCGGTAAATACTTGGGGGAGGCAGGTAGAAATGATGCTGACAAGTGAGTCTTTCCGGCAGAAGATTATCACCCGAACATAAACTTGCTATGAGAGGATTTTTTTCGGTTAAAGAACAAACTAGTTGCGGTTGGCTTTTCAATGATTACGACATAGACCAGGCTCACTTTTGCTGTCTGACGGATCCTCGTTCCGTTATTTCCTGTAAATCGCTTGTTTGGAGCATAGCTTAGGATCCTCGTTCCGTTATTTGACCTTTTATACCTCGTTTTCACTTGGCAGTTAAGAAAGTATAAATCCTTTCTTACTGCATAAGTGCAACTAAGGCACTCGCCATTAAAGCTTGCACTCCAGAGTATAAGGGGTTCTAAGAAAGCAAAATACGCTTTCATAAGAATCCCTTTAACGAATGCCAATTTTTCTAAATTTTGTGCTATTAGCGGAATGAAGATTCACTGTGCCAGCCTATGCCGGATCTCATTCCATCATAGGAATTTTGCCAAAAAAGAAGGGGAACTAATCGACGTTCGATAGTATCCCTTTAAGCAGGATTATCATTATTCACCTGTATCTGCAAAACGTTTGATTCGCTCGCCAATTTGGTCGCGCACTCGCTGAAAAACTTGCCATTGTTCCGCTTCGGTTCCTTCTGCTTTTGCCGGATCATCAAATCCCCAGTGTTCTCGCTTAACATGGGGTGGAGTCATGGGGCATTTATCTGCAGCATCTCCACAAAGCGTTATTGCCATTGCAGCATTATTTAAAACTTCCGTATCAATAATTTCTGATTTCTGATCAGAAATATCGATATCCACCTCATTCATTGCTTTAACTGCTTTTGGATTTAATCCATGTGCTTCAATTCCTGCACTCTTCACTTCCCATTCTTCACTTAAGTATTTTTTTGCCCAGCCTTCTGCAATTTGGCTTCGGCAGGAATTCCCAGTGCATAGGAAGTAAATCGTTTTTTTAGACATAGTGGTTCACTCTCCTAATTAAAATATCAATAACGTTAGATATAGTCCTACTAAGGTTACCAGCAGAATTGGAATGGTTAATATAATTCCCGTTTTAAAGTATGTTCCCCATGAGATTTTGACTCCCTTTTGGGACAAAACGTGCAGCCATAACAACGTTGCCAGTGAACCAATCGGTGTAATCTTCGGCCCTAGGTCAGAACCAATGACGTTCGCGTAAATAAGTGCTTCACGCATTACACCGGAAGTACTTGTTTCGGCAATTGCCAGCGCATCAATCATTACTGTTGGCATATTGTTCATAATTGATGACAGGATAGCAGCAATAAAGCCCATTGAAATGGTAGCTACAAATAAACCTTGCTCAGCACTTGCCTGAAGGACTTGAGCTAATAAATCTGTAAGCCCTGCATTTCTCAATCCGTATACAACAACGTACATACCAATTGAGAAAAAAACGATATCCCAGGGTGCGCCTTTAATTACTGATGTTGTATTAACCGCTTTACTTCTTCTAGCCATTAGGATAAAGAAAATTGCAATTACACCAGCAACGATCGAGACAGGCACATTAATAAACTCACTGATAAAATAACCAATCAGTAATACACCAAGAACATACCATGACAAACGAAACATTTTTTGATCCTTTATCGCTTCAACCGGTTGTCTTAGCTGGGACAGGTCGTATTTATCCGGGATATTCTTTCTGAAATAAATTAATAATACAACAATGGTTGCAGTTAGTGAGAATAAGTTCGGAATTATCATTCTGGAAGCATATTCCACAAATCCAATATCAAAGAAATCTGCTGACACAATGTTAACTAAGTTACTTACAATAAACGGTAATGATGTTGTGTCTGCAATAAAACCACTGGCCATAATAAACGGAAATATCATTTTTTCCTGGAAATTTAAATTACGGACCATTGCTAAAACAATTGGTGTCAGGATTAGAGCTGCCCCATCATTCGCGAAAAGTGCAGCAACAATTGCACCTAACAAACTCACATATACGAACATCTTGACCCCATTGCCATTTGCGGCCCTTGCCATGTGAAGAGCGGCCCATTCAAAGAATCCAATTTCGTCTAATATTAATGAAATAAGAATAACAGCAACAAATGCTAATGTTGCGTTCCATACTATTTGTGTAACTTCTATTACATCACTAAAACCAACTACTCCTACTAGTAAAGCAAGAACAGCTCCGCCACATGCGGACCATCCGATTGATAACCCTTTTGGCTGCCAAATAACTAAAACAAGCGTTACCAAAAAGATGAGTGATGCTAGTATAACCGATGATAACAAAACACTTTCCCTCCAATTAACAACATGTAATTCGTGTACCTTGTTCTTCTAATTCTTTTAGCCTGAAATCCTGGTCAGGTAGTTGATTGAGAAGCTGCTCAACAAATGGATAATAATCATTTCTTTTATTGATCGAATAAAAAATCCATTGGCCCCTTCTTTCTTCTTTTACCAACCCTACATCTCGCAGTTTACGAAGATGTTGACTTATGGATGGCTGACTTACGTTAAAAATCTCAACAAACTCACAAACACAGCAGTCATAATTATCAAGTATTTTAACCATGGTCAGCCTTGTTTTATCACCCAATAACTTTAATAGTAATGCAGCACTATCTATTTCAATCTCTGTTTTCAGCAAAGGAACACCCCCTAAACAATCGTACATAACTATATAATAATTTACTTATATAAACAACCCAAAAGACTTCTCCCGAACACGTATTTATTTACACAGCCTTATATATGCTAAAATAATACTATCATCAACAGGAGGAGAATAGTAATGGACTATAAGCTTGATCACATTGGAATTGCCGTTCGAAATTTAGAAGATAGTATATACTTCTACAAAACCATATTAGGCGGATTATTAATTGACCGGTATAAAAGCGATGCAAAAGGGGTGGAAAGTGAGATTGCTATTCTGGAAATTGGCGGAAATCGAACCGAATTACTGGCACCAACTAATAACACCACCTCTCCTATTGCCCGTTTTCTAAAACAAAAAGGAAAAGGTGTTCATCATATTGCTTATCATGTCGGTGATCTTGATAAAGCACTGGATGACCTTAAAAACAAGGATATCCGTGTATTAGAAGATTCCTTACGCACTAATAAGCATGGAAGACGACTAATTTATTTAAATCCGGCAGACACAGATGGAACAATAATCGAATACTGTGACTACCCCGATTAATAAAAAGTTACTGCCAAAATAATTGTAAGTTTAGTATACTGTTAGTATGAAATACAGATTGGGTAGATACATATGGAGGGATGTTGAATTGAACAAAAATTATATATACCTGATGGCTTTAATTGGCTCTATTATAGGGATTCTTGGATCAGTAAGCTGGATTTACTATGGGACATCGTTTATTGGCGGATGGATTGACGGCGACATACAGTCCACCCCTTTTCAACTCTCTGATAAAGCGATGAAAACAGGTTTAATAATTGCATTCATACAAAGTATCATAACGATTTCCTTTTTCATCGTTACGTTAGTTAAATCAACACCAGAGAACCTGGAAAATGAGACAAGGCTGACTGGATTGTGGTTTTTATGGACAGGCATAGGAATTGCGGTTATTAATTTTTTTCACGTAATACCTTGTATTTTATTAATTCTAGCAGGAACATATAGCATTAAAGAGACGAAAGAAACCGATAATCACACTACTGATCGTGAAATGGATTCGAATGAGAATGGTCCTGGATACATCGAATCCTAAAAACGCGCATGTCATAACTAGATAGAACATCAGAAAGGTGGTTTATAATGGATATTAAAGTCGAGTTAGGAAAAACAGGCTAATATCTACTTAGTCGAGAGTTCCCCATCCTCAAGGAACCTGAAGGGCAAAGCCCAGTGAGTAGGGTGGGGGTGAATCGACTTCGGATCAGAGATGGCTAATGCCATTCCAATGATCCGACTTGCCTCCTGAAAAGTTATGTGCTAGAATAAAAAATAGAACACATGTTCCTGATTTGGGAAGTGGATACAATAAACAATCAGAATCGTGAAGCATCTTACCATACGCAACAAATTTGGATTAAGCCTGGTCACCGCATGTACGACTATTTTAAAGAGTTGAGTCAATGTGCCAAAAATATGCATAATGTGGTTAACTTTTACATCAGACAAGTGTTCACCGCTTGGAGAAATGAAGGCCCCCTGCACCCATTGCAAGAAGAAGTACTGAACACCATTTACCATAACTTAGATGCGATGAATGAACAACAAATACTGGCATACCAACGCAGGCTAGCAAAAGAAAATGCCAAGCCGTGGATGAACGAAAAAACTATCGTGTAACTTATTCCAGGCTCCAACGGAGGAAAAGCCATACATCAACTATACCTTTTTAAATCGTTTGTTTCACACCATCAAACAACCTGACTACCTTGCCCTGCCAACCCAGAGCAGCCAATGGTTGATGAAAACAGTCTTTCAAAATTGGAAAAGTTTTTACGCCAGTTTAAAGGATTATCGCCTCCATCCCGAAAAATACAAATCCAGACCACGCATCCCGAAATACTGTCGCTCCTTAGAGAAAGAAGTTCTTTTCACCAACCAGGATTGTGTCATCAAAGACCAAAAGTTTCTGAAATTCCCTAAAACAAAAGCAAGACTAAACATTGGTAAACTTGGCATGGCGAATGGAAAGCTCATGCAGGTACGGGTTATTCCAAAATATGGCCACTATGTCGTGGAACTGATCTTCAAAGTGGACCAGCTTCCGACCGAACTTCCTACGACCGGCAGATTCATGGCACTTGGTCTGGGTATTAACAATCTCATTTGCGGGGTCACAAACACCGGTGCAAGGCCTTTCCTGATCAAAGGTAAGCATGTGAAATCCATCAATCAGTATTACAATAGACAAAAAGCTCATTATTTGGGCGTTCTTCGTCATGGAAAAAGAACCAAGGAAGGTGCCTTTACCTCCCGCCGATTAGAGCGATTGCATCAAGTTCGCCATAAAAAATTAAAGGATATCTTTCACAAGGCCAGCCATCAAGTGGTGAATCTTGCCATGGAAGAAATGGTAGACACCATCATTATTGGTCAAAACAAGGGCTGGAAACAAGCGACAGGTATGGGGAAACGAAACAATCAGGTCTTTGTAAGTATCCCGCACGCCATGCTGATTTCCATGCTTACCTATAAGGCGAAAAAACATGGAATTCGAGTAGTTACAACAGAAGAGTCCTACACATCCAAAGCAAGCTTTATAGATGGCGATGCCATACCTATTTTTGGTGAGGCCAACGAACAACCACCAGCATTTACTGGAAGTCGTATAAAGCGCGGCTTATATCGAACAGCCAAAGGGTTATTCGTAAATGCTGATATCAACGGTGCAGCGAATATTCTAAGAAAAGCTGTCGGCTTCTTACAGGTTAACCAGCCATTCTCCTTTCATCATGTAAACGTTTGGAATCCCAAAGTCATATAAAAGAAGTGCCAAAGGAAAACCAATGGCATAGAGGGGTTGGGTGTTTTCAGCACACCAACGTGTCAACCCCACTAACGTTAAGCGTCTTTGCATGACGATACGTTAGAAACCCCCACTTCAAGAAAGCCTGGAGGGCGAGTAAGTGGTGGGAGTATTCATTCATCCGGTTGGATTAGGAGCAAACAAGATTGGGAAAGAAAATAAAGAATCGAATACGGAATATGGCGGTAAAATTGTTTCTTCAGCAATTGAAAACGGCTTGAATTTTATTGATACTGCATTTATGTACGGTAAAGGGCTTTCTGAAGAAATTATCGGAAAAACATTAAAAGAAAATAACTGGAGAAATAACGTTGTACTAGCAAAAAGGAGCTCATAAGTACAACGGCAATCAGGTAATCACCGATAACTCACCCGAATTTTTAAAGCACACGGTGGAAGACAGTAAGCGCCTGCAAACAGATGTTATCGACTTATTCTATATTCACTTTCCTGATGATAAGACACCTAAATTTGAAGCTATCGGAGCATTAAATAGATTAAAAGAAGCCGGGAAAATCCGCTCAATTGGTGTTTCCAACTTTACTATTGATCAGCTAAAGGAAGCAAATCAGGACGGTTATTTGGATGTTGTACAAGGGAACTATAACCTGCTTGACCGCTCTGCAGAAAGTGAACTTTTCCCATATTTTTCAGAAAAAGGAATATCCTTTGTCCCATATTTCCCTTTAGCATCAGGTCTATTAGCTGGAAAGTATACAAAAGATACGGTCCTTTCTGAATCACAAAAGAAACGATCCCAATTTCAGGGTGAAGCATACATCAGCCATTTAGAAAAAGTTGAAAAAATCCGGGAGATTGCTATGAAACACAATGTGGACGTTTCACATGTTGTACTGGCATTTTATTTATCCCGTGATCAGATTGATTCCGTTATTCCAGGAGCGAGAAATTCCAAACAAGTAGTAAATAATTTAAAAGCAGCAGATGTGAAACTTTCTTCAGAAGATATTCAAACGATTGATGAACTATATCCGCTGCATAAAAACTAGTATTAAACTTCAGTTAGCGGACACAGCGGACCTTATTTAACATATATCAAATAAAATAGGAGCATTTCTGCTAAATAAGGTCTCTGGTGTCCGTTAACACTTTAATATTGTTCGTTTTATGTAAAATAGCGTACCTGATGTCCGCCAATGTAACTTCTCTTCAAATATTTCAACCTCATTTATTCAACTTTCCCAGCGAAAAATAAACGCATAAACCTTGAAGGAATAAGAAAATCTGAAGATACACTACTTAAGTTGACTTTGGATCAACGGTACGTATTTGATATAAAATGTGAAGTACTTTTAAAAGAATTTGAGTGCTATTTAGCCGCTCTGGAAATACACTTCGCTATTGACTCGGGTAGGAATCGCTATAGAATAATTATGTGACAGCACTACACTAGTCCGGGTGAGCGGAGGGCGGTGACTCCTGCGGGAAAAGCAACAGCTGAAGATCCCGCAGGAAGCGGTTTTGGCTTCCGAGGAAGCTGAAGTGCCCGCGGAAAGCATCCGCCCAGAGCAATCCCGGATGGCGACATGAGAGTTTATAGAGATTATTCTAGCAGTTAGTTCGCAGTTTATATCTTATGTGTACAAAAAAACTTTTATCAATGTTGTTATGAGAACTTGGCATTCGTCAAGCCTTAATATAGATAAGCCTTAGTTGCACTTATGCAGTAAGAAAGGATTTATAATTTCTTAACTGCCAAAGTAACAATTAGAAACGTTCTGAGATTATCAGATAGCTGTTTGAACTTATTCTATAGATACGAAAGTTGAGTCATTAAGATATTATTATTTACCAAATGTATCGGGCATGAGTGCGGCAACAACTTCACCTTTTGCACAGCATAGTTCGCCTGCATAAACTTCCGTATGTATCTTGAATTTCTTGGGATGTATCTCTTCTACCTTCCCAACTGCTTTTAATTGAACATCATTTGGCGTAGGTTTAACGAATTTCACCTCGAGTGATGCAGTTACAAAACGTGGTGGTTCTGTACCTTCACCAGGTTCATACCCATTCTTCCGGTGTAATGCCAATGACGCTGAACCTGTCCCATGACAATCTATTAATGATGCAATTAACCCACCGTATACAAATCCCGGAATTGCCGTATGCTCAGGTCGTGGCGTATATATGGTAACTGTTTGATCACCAAACCACCCAGTCCGAAAATGATGACCGCTTTCATTTAGTCGGCCGCATCCATAGCAATGGGAAAAATCAGCCGGATACTCATCTTGAATTGCGTTTTCAATTTCCTGATTCATTCGCTTCTCCTCCTTTTTCTACTAGTATAGCATGGAATTTTTATTAATAATTTATAAATAAAATAATATAAGTTACACAAACTAAACCTCAGCAGATATGTTATGGAGGGTTGAAGATGGAATCGGAAGAAAAATTTAATGAAAACACCAAAAAGCGTACGGAAGAGCATCAACAACACAAAAAAATAGCTTCATCAGAATTAGGCGACCTATTTGAAAATTACCTTGGAGATTCCCTGTTCTGCTGTGTATTCGAGCACCACCTGCAAGTAGTTGAAGATGAGGAAATTAAGGATTATGTTGAATTTGCATTGGATATTTCAAAAAAACATCTGACTATGATTAAGGGGATCTATACAAAGGAGAATATTCCTATTCCAGCCGGATTTGGGGAACAGGATATTAGAAAAGAAGCCCCACGATTGTTTAGTGATATGTTTATGGTCTTTTATATTACGGAAATGACAAGAGCCGGGTTATTAACTTATAGTGGTGCGATTTCAAGCTCTTCCAGACAGGATATAATCGAGTATTTTGACATGTGCATTCAAGATACGATCAGCACCTATAAAAGAGGAATTCAATTGTTACTTTCAAAAGGGATGGATATTTTCCCGCCTACTATTCCATATCCTTCAAAGGTTGACTTCGTTGAAAAAAAATCTTTTGCTTCAGTTATAGGAGGGGAATCCAGACCTTTAACTGCAATGGAAATTAAACATCTACAAGTTAATATAAACACAAACACACTTGGTAAAACCTTTATGCACGGATTTAGCCAAGTTGCTTCATCAGATAAATTAAGACAATATTTCTATGAAGGTGCTAAATTAGCAGATAGACAAATAAAGCAGTTAGGAACTTTCCTTATAAACGATAACTTACCTTCTCCAAAACTTATGGATGCACATCTTACTGATTCAACTACACCGCCATTTTCGGATAAACTAATGCTTTATCATACAACGCTGTCTAATTTTATTGGATTACAATACTACGGATTAGCTGTTTCTAAAATTATGAGACATGACATTCACACAAAATTGGCTACACTTACTGCAGGTATTTCCAAGTATGCGAATAAAGGAATGAATCTTACGATAAATAATGGCTGGTTAGAAGAGCCACCAACAGCCGCTGACCGTAAAAAGCTTTCCAAGAACTCCTCAGGAAGTCAGCAGAAGAAGTGATAGGAAAACTGGACTCTTATGAAAGTCGTATTTTGCTTTCTTAGATTCCCTTTTGCTTTTGAGTGCACCCTTAATGGCGAGTTACACTTTATGGTGCAATAAAAGATTCCCTGGCTTCTTAGAAAACTTGGCTATCTCCAAGCCTTAGTTGCAATTATGCAGTAAGAAAGGATTTATACTTTCTTATCTGCTAAAAAATGCGCCTAAAGCCCCATCACGAATGAGGCTTTAGATCGCACTTCAATAGGCAGAAAATTACAACGGCATTCCTATACTCTTTTAATATCCGCCGCCAAATCCACGGACAAATCCACTTGCTCCAACGATTATTAGCAAGATAAAGAGTACGACAATTAACGCAAATCCATTATTACCACCATATCCATAACCCATACAGTCATACCTCCTTTATGATTAGGATTACATTTATAGTATGACAGTTACCTTATTTTGTAAGGGCATGTATGGAGTTTTATGGTTAAATTGTGCTATTACCCTTATTTACTTTTCCTGGTTAACTTGCCGAACAAACTCTTTCATTAACCCTGGCAGGTCTGGCCAAGCATGTCCTGAAATTAAGTTCCCATCTGTGTGCAGCGGTTCTTCAATATAAGTTGAGCCAGCAGCCTCCACTTCAGGTTTACATGCAATATAAGCCGTCATTTCCCTCCCCTGCAGATGTTCCCTGACCGTCGTTAACACGAGACTAGCATGACAAACTGCTGCAATCGGCTTTTCCGTCTCGAAAAAGTGACCCACGATAGCTGGCACATGCTCATTTAAGCGAACATGCTCAGGGGCACGTCCACCAGGAATTATTAAAGCATCATATTCTTCAGGATTGATTTCATCAAAACTGGCTGTTGCATCAATCATATAGCCTTCCTTCTCTGTGTATGTTTCCCAGCCGACAAAGTCATGGACAACGGTATGCAGCTTTTTAGCCGAACCCGCTGCAATCGTTGTCTCGTAACCTTCCTCTAGACAACGAAAATAAGGATAATAGATTTCTAATGACTCAACAGCATCCCCGGCAATGATCAAAACTTTTTTTGACATTTTAAATTCCTCCCAAATAGAATTTATGACTTATTTAACTATATTCTATTACCATAAGATTAATCCTTTAAAAGTCTACCGTTCCACTACTTTATTTTTCAGCTGGCCAATCTTTTCTACTTCAATTTGAATGACATCCCTGTCCTTTAAAAATTGTGGAGGGTCCATCGCCATACCAACACCATTTGGAGTTCCAGTCAGGATAATATCTCCCGGCTTCAATGTAATGAGATTGGAGATAAACTCTATCAGAAACGGAATATTAAAAATTAACTTATTTGTATTGGAAGATTGACGTTCCTCTCCATTCACCGTTGAACGAATCGATAAGTTACCAGGATCCCCTACTTCATCAGCGGTAACGACCCATGGGCCAACCGGAGTACTTTTATCCAACGTTTTCCCTTGTAGCCACTGAGGTGTTCGTTTTTGCAGATCACGCGCGGATATATCATTGCCAATCGTATAACCGGCAATATAATCCAAGGCATCCTCTTTTTTGACTTGTGATGCTTCTTTTCCAATAACAACTGTCAGTTCAGCTTCATAATCAAGTTTCTCGGTAACATCTCTTTTCTGGATAGTATCTTCAGGTCCAACAAGCGCATTTGAAAATTTTGCAAAAAGAACCGGAAATTCAGGAACATCACTCTGCATTTCAACTGCATGCTCGGCATAATTCTTCCCTACACAAATAATTTTGGCTGGTGCGGGAATAGGTGTGGATAGTAATACATCATCGTACAACAGGCTAAATCCCCCCGTACTATTACTTTCAGCATACGTATACGCTTCTTTGGCTCTATCAATCACTAGATTTCCAGCAGCAAAAAAGTGCGTTGGGTCAGAGGGAAGCACGTTTTCTATAGCATTACTAAGATCCTTATCCTGCCTTGAAAGAAGTACCTGACGATAGGCTTCCTGCAGGTCAATTACCTTCTCACCCAGCATAAACCCAACCCGTAATGAACTTGGTTTTCCTTTTAATTTATAGCTTACTAATCTCATCACAAACACCCCTTTTAAAATTTTAATCCCATTTTTTAATCCGTTGAATAACTTTTTTATTGAAAACTGAAAATAGCGTTTCTTTTCCATCAGATGTCGTTTGCTTGTGCCATTCATTGTAACTCGCAACTGCGATCAATATGGACCCTGTAATAAGCAAATACATCCACCATGGCAGGTTCCCCCAGTATGGTCTGGTTTGCAGAAATACATTTAATAGCAGTACGCCTGTTCCAACAAAGAAAAAGGATTTCATTTGATAGGCCATACCACCAATAATGGATACAAGAGCGAGTGTCCCAACAATCAACGCGTCGTAAATCGTTGAGCTTGCCATTCCATCCTGAATCAGAAGAAGGGAAACGATAATCAGGACTGCCCACTGTACATTGTTGATGAGAGTCTTTAAAGATTTATCCGCAACCTTTTTAAGTAAAATGACGAGAACGATCCACGGCAGAACATACAATTCCCTTTCTATCAGGTCCGGGAACTCACTATTGGCCAGTATCGTGTAATAGGGCTGCAGTAAATATGCACTAGCAACAAATAGAATCCATTTCGGCGCTGCAAAAGGAATACGATTATGCTGCAGCAACAAGCTACCGACCAGCAAGAGCCCTGGCAACAGCTTTGTCCATAAATCATCTGTCATCCACAGATATAAACTGCCTGCCGCAATAAAGCCAACAAATGTATACCAATCAATACGCAGCGGCTCTCCTTTTTCCTTTGCACCTTGAAAAACCAACTGATAAGACTGTTTTCCAACTAGCAAAGCAATTAACGAAAATCCTGTTACCGTAACCTGCATGGTATACTCCCAGACAAGTTGCTCGTAGCTGTATAACAACAATCCTTGGAATAAAAGAAGAAGGGGGACTGCATTGAGAACATCCCATTTTTCCTTATGCAAAATCCATAACAGACCAACTCCATACAGCATGGTAACAACGAACAGCAGCAAGTCGAATGGGTTTACTGATGTGAAAACCCTGATTCCAATTAGAGAAAATGGTACGATATAAAAAGCAATTCTTCGTCCCAAGGATCGATTACTGAGATACCATCCCACCGCAAGCACACCACTTGTTATGAAGAAGGCATAATGAACATGATTATCCAAATCCAACAAAAGCATTGCCAGGCTAACCGTGATCCAACCAGACGTGAAGCCGGCGTATAATAAGGTGATTACCTTCCATCCAACTTTTACCTTTAGAACACTTACACCATAGATTACAGCACCCAAAAGAAATGCCCAAAATGCTTTCTCACCATTAAACATGTACGTAACTAATAAGGAGAAAGGCAAATAAATATTTCCAATCCAGCAAAAGCCTTTCACAAGATTGCGGTCCTTGTTACCAATGATTATTCCAGTACCTAAAAGCAAAAGTGATCCGACAATAAATTGCAGTGACTGATACAGATCAGATTGGATAGTAAATTGCGTATGAACTGCATATAACACGGTGAAATAAAATAGTAACGAAAGTCCACCGATCAGATAAGGCATGACGATCCACTTTGTTTTTCTGTACAGCAAATAGGCCATTCCAGCTCCACCAAGGACAATCAATGCACGAAAATTGTCATTAAAGTCATATAAGAAAGTCCTGACCATTCCAATAGCGTAAAACCCTTGTGAAACAAAGAATGAGCTGTTATAAAAGGTCTTCATTTTATTCTTTTTCCATAAAGCACTTACAATCAGAACAATAATTCCTGCTAAAACCAGATGCCCAGCATCCACAAAGAAGGCAGCATCCGAAAGTTGACTCTTTGTAAAATACGCTACGGTTGCCAATCCTATTGATAGTGCATGAATCCAAGAAGCGCTCGCAGTATCTTTAAAAATAGTTCGTTGTTCAAATCGGTCCATGAATAGTGCAGCTACAGCTAGCAGCACAAACATAGTACCTATCTGCCACCAGCTGACGATTCCTACATTGAGTATGATAGAAAGCACCATCACAACGCCACCAATATCACGGGAGCTTTTCTTAATCGGCTCGAAGAAACCAAGCTTCATGAAGCAACCGAAAACAATGTATAAAAAAAGACCAGCTATTAGCATTGGTAGACCCAAGTACTCATAACCAAACAGGTCGCGGCAAAGTAAAACCACTTCATACAATGCAGCCATGAAAAACACTGGACTCAAATAGGAAAACAGCGTCCGTTTTACCTTGTATGTTAAATAGGCAAAATTCAAGGATATGATCAGATACGCAATTAGTAACACAAACGATGGCTCATTCATGTTCATGAGTATTCCTTCAAAACTTATAAAAAGAAATGCACCAGCAGAAACGATTGCACTCGTATATTGGAAAGCTTTATGCAGGGAACTGCTATTCCTGATAAAATTCGGCAATACTACAAACACAATCCCAAGCAACGCATACACAATTGGCCCAACCTCATTCAGTACGGAGAACTCAATCAATTGATAGGCACAATAAACTAACATCGCACTAAATACGATGTGATA
Organism: Virgibacillus sp.; assembly: GCA_041689365.1. Lineage (GTDB taxonomy): Bacteria > Bacillota > Bacilli > Bacillales > Amphibacillaceae > Lentibacillus. The sequence goes on along the minus strand of JBDNGJ010000028.1, from coordinate 1,796 downwards.
TTCCTTATGATTTGAAACAAATATCATGGAAAAATAGATAACTGCCGTAAGCATCAGGTTAAAGCTATAAATCAGTTCGTTTTCATAAAATACAAGCATGAGCAAGGTAGATAATAGTAAGCTCGCCTGAATGTAGCGGACAAATTCCTGTGTAAACAACGGAAAACGCCCCTGCTTGCTTATATAGTGATAACCTGCTATTAGTACAGCATTAAATGCCATAATTCCCAAATAAAACCCATCAATAGGCATTTCTAAAGTTGCTATAAGGAATCCGGCAAACACCGTAAACGTTACAAAAGAAAACCACACAAATAAACGTGATGCTAACTTTATCGAGAGTAGTAAGTACACAGGCAGAATTACCAGGCTCCCAGCCACCCCATAAAGATAACGTCCCTCACCTGAAAAAGAAAAGAAAGGACCAAACAATTCAAAATAACCAGCAGACAATATGACAATCGGCAAAAACAAACTACCTAGCACGTGAAATGCAAATGCAGTCTTTTCTATTTTTACGACACGTGTTGTAAAATACGCCAAACCAAAGAACAGTAATGACACTAGACCAATCAGTCCCGTTTTCTTCCAGTCCGTCAACGTATCCCAAGTGCTTGTAGCAAGAACCAGTCCTCCAATCAGCAGTAAAACCACCCCAAGAATAAGAGACCATGTAATATTCCGATCACGAATTTCCTGTGAGGACAGCACTTTTTTAACCTTTTTTGGCTTCGGTGCTTTTGGTTCTGACTGCTTTTTAACCTTCTTCGCATCCTGTTCCGATAGCTGTTGCTTGTTTTCCTGATCCGTATAATACTGACTATGAGCTTGCAAAACATCCAAATATGTATCTTTATCTATGTATTGTCTCTCGTCCAGCTTCTTCAGTTCTTCCTCTACAATCTTCCGTCGCTGTTGGGATTGCATATGATTCAAGATATCACCTCTATCTATTATGAGGAATTGGCTGCGAAGGAATTCTAGTAATGAAAAACCCTCTGTAACGTGCTTTATTTTATCAAAATATTTAAAACATTATTATACCATATCTTAGTGCTTAACTGTCATAATTATCCACGTTGGTAATGTGAATCCTCGTTCCGTTAAAGGGGCAAAAGTCCACTCTAACAAGGGTCAAGTGAATCTGAGGATCCGCCAAATAATCGAAGTGAATCCTCATTCCGCTATTTAGCAGAAAAGATGCTCTCGGAAGGGCGAGACGGATCCTCATTCCGCTAATAGCAAAAAAACAGCCAAATTTGAGTTAAAAATGACAAATAGCGGAATGAGGATTCATCTGGTCTTCAAATCAAGGACTCGAGTCGAAAAAGTACATCCATACTATTCGTATATGTGCTAGGCTTGGTAATTTCCACTTAGTCAAAGCAAAATCCGAACTATCATTCAAAATTCTTGAAACAGAATTTGAATTAGTTCGGATTTTTTCAGCAAAAGTATGACTACTTTCTTACTGCATAAGTGCAACTATGGCATTCACCAAAAGGCTTGATGAATGCTTAGTTTTCAAATGTTGCTGTATAGATATAAACTGCAAATTACTGTTTAAAAAGTTTGAGTGCTATTATGCCGCTTCGGAAATACACTTCGCTTTCCGTGGGCGGCTGATGAGCCTCCTTGCTCCTACGTCGCTGCGCAGTCTCATCTAGGCCTCAGCTCCCACAGGAGTCTACGTGTATATAGCCATGCCTTTCGCCCTGCTCAAGGCACAAAACGACATGAAATAAATCTTGCGCTTTTCATTTTTTTGATTATTCTAGAATTATAGAGATATTTTG
>JBDNGJ010000027.1:0-14863 GCA_041689365.1 Virgibacillus sp. | reverse complement strand
GAGGACAAATTGGACCAATTTAAAGAATCAATCGGTTTTATAGGTTGTATCTTCTTAATTGATTTTACTGGCTTTATCTTTTTAATGCTCTTTATAGGCTTTATAGCTTTTATCGGTTTTATAGGTCCACTAGATGCGTTATTAGTATAAAATACACACATACCATCATTATCTCGGATCCATCCGTTATTAAAACGGCCTAAATGTTTTCCAGAATAATTATAGACTGAATCGCCAGAGAAATACGCAACTGGTTCTCCATCAAAAGTATATATATGCTCGCCGTCTTGGGAATAAGCCAGGGGTTTACCATCTGTATTGTAAAAATTAATATCTGCCATATATAATCACCTCCTTTTCTAGTACTTTCGACACTTAAGTTGTGAATTCCTGTTAATTTGCAGGAATATTGTATTATTTGTCGAAATAAGTATTAAAAGACAAAGGGGGAATAATAGTGGCAGATAAAAACTTTATGTCATATCAAATGGACTTGGAGTATATAGATACAATCAAAGAAAAAGATAAGAAAAAAGAAGTTTACAAATCAAAATGGGATGCAAAATCCTTTAAAGATGTAATGTTGAAGTTATATCAATTGGATAAACAAGACAGAAAGAGACGTTATTCTGGTTGGTTTATGTACTTAGAGGATCTGAAAGTAAGTGGAACAACATCGCTTAGTGGCAGATTTAGATATGCTGAATATGGATATAAAGGGAAGTGGGTACATGCTGACAGTATGGAAGAAAGAGACAACGACAAGTCCTTAAGAGAGGGAGAAGAACAGTATGTATATTTTTATTTTAGGCTATCAGATGGTTTGCTATTATTACAAGGTGACATGAAAGTTACAAGATCAAAAGTGGAAGATTATATAAGTAATATAGGGAAGGAAAAACTAAAAAATTCAGGATATGATAACATTGCAATTAGAACTTTGTTAAGAGAAGATTTCCATAAAGAGATTGAAAAATTAGATTTGGTAAAATTAATTGAGGTAGAGATACAAACTGAAAAGACATCCTCGTATGAAAACGAAGCCGTGATAGAAGCTAAAAGACAAGCAGCTGAAGTAGAAGCTAACTATGCATCGGTAATCTTACGTTCAAAATATAGACAACAAGGATTAAAAAATATAGGTCAATACCTTGAAGGATTTAAACCACGCGGAAGTAAAACAGTAGCATCAGGAGTGAAAAATATTAAAGTAATTGGTGATCAGAATGGAGAACTAAGAAGAGTATATCTAGATAAAATAGCAGAAAAGTACACAAGGGATTTAGAAACTGACGAAAACAAACAATTGAAAAAGGAAAGAGTGCATACTGCGTTGAATGGAATTGGTGAGATGCGAGAAAAAATCTGGAGGGAATAAAATGAAATCGCTTTGGCTTTTTATTAAAGCAAATATTTTCCCGCTGAAAATGCTATTAGATTATTTAAGGTTTTCTTCTAAATCTGAACTTATTTTCGATCTCATTGTGCCGGTAGTATTTCCTTTTATCATTATCCCCTATCTGATTGAAGAGGTAAGTCACATTGATGATTTGTTGACTGGAATCGAAAGTATCAACAAACAATCTTTAACATCGATATCTATACTAGCTGGGTTTAATGTTGCAAGTATATCGGTATTAGCTACTTCCGGATCCAATGTATTACAATCTTTAAGAGGCAAGAACAGCAATTTACATCCCAAAGTGACTTTGTTTGAAAAAATTATGACCTTTTTTTGTGCGGCTGTTGTAATACAATTTCTAATAATTTTGATAGGAATAATACTTTTATCAATTCTTTCATTCGATATTTCAGTTGAAAATAAATCCCTATCGAGTCCCCCGACTTGGTTATGGCTAATAATTGGATCTTGGATATATTTAATAATAGTTTCCATATTTGTATCTATAAGGAATCTTAAAACACTATTTATTATTATTGTTAACGGAACCGATAATCCTGGAGGTGAAAAAGACACTTAACTATAAGAGTGTCTTTTTTTAACAAAATAAATGATAAAGGAAGGTGATAACTTCTGAACTAATTGTACATACACAGCATCTCACTGAGGTGTCTTTTTTATATATCCGTAGTACAACCGACTCATTTTATAATTTTCTTATATAATTAACAGGAAATTATCTCCTGGCTGTTGAATAAATTAATTAAATTAAACTTAAGGAGATGATTGCATATGAGTTTCAGTAAACCAATTAGGGAACAAGAAAAGACGAACAAACCACCGCGCTGTTTGAAATGCAATGATCTGTTAGAGACAAACGAAGAAAAGGACATATTGGTTTGTGCAGGCTGTTCTAAAAGAAAAGGGATTAAAAAGACAAGACACTCCTAGCGGGTGTCTTTTTTGCAGGAAATAACTACCTTTCTGTCGAATTAAGTAGGTAGGAGGGAGGTGGAGTAGGTATGAGTATAACATCTACTGTTCAGCATAATATCGGTTGCGTTGTGTGCGGGCATAATATTAGCTATATAGGATCACTGGATTCTGAAAACAGGTTAGACAGCAATTCAAGTACTGTTGCCGATTCAGTCGTTGCTAGCGGATCGCATCATGCTACAGATGGAAAGTATATTGAGGTCGAAGTCGTTGTTACTTGTCCAGAATGTAAGAGTAAACAAAAGCAGTTAAACGCAGCAAAAGTTGTTTAATAATAAGTGATATTTTAAAGACATCTCAAAGAGGTGTCTTTTTTATATACAAAAAATAAAAAGGAGCGTGTTAATCATGGCTGGCGATAAGTCGAGCGAAGTGATCAATTTTATAAGGGGAAACGAATTTGAGTATAACTTAATGGATTTGAGTGACTTACAAATCGAATCAGTTATTAATTTATACAGGAAATACAATAAAGATAAAAATAGCGGCGGTAGCATTGATTGTTCCGATACAATTACAGGTCTTAAAGCAATACAGCGTGAAGCTAAGAAAGCGACAGCTGCATTGAAGGAAATGGAATCTTATCCCGGGACAATTAAGACAACAACATTAAAAGATGTTAACGGAAATATTGTAGAGGAATTCAAAGAATACAGTTTACTAACTATTGAATTGGAGACCATCGATAGTGTGCCAGTGGTCCATTACAAAGGTCAAGAGATATCCAAGAAAAGACACGTTGAGTTTATTTGGGATACACAAACAGATGAATATGTGCCTAGTCCCAAAATCAACATAGAGTATGTAGAGGGCTCACCAGGGAAACCTAATATAAAATCAATAGATCACAAGGGTTGGAATCCATTTGAAGGTGATAAGCCATGAACGCCCTATGTACCAGCTGCAACAAAATAACGAAAGTATCCTACAAAGAAATTCAGCATCCTAAATCAATTAAAGAAACCTACATCGAGTGTGAACATTGCAACGATCACGTGACTTGTTTTGTTACGGATGGTCGAGTGAGAGAGATGCAGAAGAAGATACGTAGATTAACTGGATCCGGTAATATGAATAGCCGTATAAGAATAAAGGAAGAAGTAAATAATCGTATGGCTAAGTTAAAACAGGAATTTAACAATGAAAAAAGCTAAGCGACCTTGCGGTGAAGTAAGCTGCAACACATTAACCCGTGAAGGATACTGTGAGGTCCACAAGAAAGATTCTTCCAGGGAATACAACCGCTATAAAAGAGACCCTAGAATAGACGGTCTCTATAAATCTGTACCTTGGAGAAAAGTGAGGAGCTTAGCAATTGAGAGGGACAACCATCTATGCCAACGTTGTGCAAGGCATAAGATACTAAGACCAGCAAAGGTTGTCCATCACATCATAGAGGTGAAGGATGATTGGTCAAAGCGATTGGACATTGACAACTTAGAGAGCCTTTGTCACTTCTGCCACAATCAGATTCACAAGTCCTAATTGTGTCAATATCGGAAACAATTCAGAATTTGAGGGCATCCCCCCCTAATTGTTTCTTTTTGAGACACAATTAGATAAGCGACGCTCCCTCACGCACACACAAAAACCCGTTTTTGCTAAATTTTTGAAGTGTCGTTATCAGAATTATTTACATTTTCAACACAATTAGAAAGGAGGTGTAAAGATGACTGGACGAAACAAGCAACCCTTATCGGTTATCGAAGGAAAAGGACGTTCAAAACACATCACAAAAAAAGTTGCAAAAGAACGCCAGGAACAAGAAGAAGCAATGAAAGGATTCACCGATAATATTGTTGCTCCTGGTTACTTAACGAAAAAACAAAAAAGTGAATTCGATGAACTTGCAACTGAATTAATTCGGTTGAATATATTTAGCAATTTGGATGTAGATGGATTGGCCAGGTATATTGATTCACGTGATCAATACATTAAACTCATTAAAGATTTGAAGAAAATAAAAGCGACTATAACGGTCAAGGCAGAAAACGGTAAAAGTAAAACGCTTGCCAATGAAGATTATCCAAAATTAATGCGGGCAAAAAATACCCTCTTCAATGAATGCCGGGCAGCTGCTAGTGATCTCGGTCTATCTATTACATCTCGTCTCAAATTGGTTGTTCCGAAACCGGAAGAGGATAATAAACCAAAGACTGAAGCTGAACGCAGGTTTGGTGGACGCTTATGACATTTTTGGAACGCGTCTTTAATTACTGCGATAAAATAATTGACGGTGAAATTAAAGCAGGAAAAAAACATATATGGGCTGTGGAAAGATTTATACGAGATTATGAAGATTGTCAAAATGAAGACAGTCTTTTTTATTTTGATGAATCTACCCTGGATGATTTTTATTGGTTCGCTCATGAGTTTAAGCATGTTGAGGGCATACTTGCCGGTGAACCAATTAAGTTAGTCGACTTCCAATTATTCTTGGCTGTAAACATATTGTGCTTTAAAAAGAAAAAGAACGATGCTCGTAAAATCAGAAAAGTGTATATTCAACTTGGTCGAAAAAATGCCAAGTCTCAATTTCTGGCTATCGTATCCGGATTCATAACTTTTTTTGGTGATGAAAAACAACGTGTCTTTATTGCTGGTTGGTTAAAAGAACAGTCGGAGGAAGTGTACGAGGCAATCCGTTCTGGTATTGCTACAAGTGATCTATTAGACGGAAAGTGGAAAGAAGCGTACAGCAAGATAGAGATTAGCCGGAATAAATCAGTGATCATCCCACTTTCCAAAGAGGCAAGAAAAAGTGGTGACGGTAAAAACCCAAGTGTTGGCATTGTGGATGAATACCACAGGCACGATACCAGTGAAATTTATGATGTATTAGCTTCAGGTATGGTTGCTCGTAAAGAGCCATTAATGTTTGTCATTACAACAGCCGGTTTTAATTTATCATTACCTTGTTACAAAGAATACGAATATGTAAGTAAGGTCCTTAATCCCGATTTACCGCAAGAAAACGATGAGTATTTCGCAATCATTTGTGAGCTGGACAAGGACGAGGATGGAAACTTGCTCGACGATGTTAAAGATGAATCTGTTTGGATAAAAGCAAATCCAATTGTGGCTACTTACGATGAAGGGATAACAGCCATTCGCTCCGAATTAAAAGTAGCACTAGAGCAGCCAGAGAAAATGAGAAGTTATATGACAAAGAATATGGATGTTTGGATTGATGCGAAGGAACAAGGCTACATGCGGATGGACAAATGGAAAAAATGCGGAAAAGCCAAAGAAATAGCTAAGCTTGATTTAAGACAATATCCGGTTTATATAGGGTTAGACTTAGCAAGCACAACAGACCTTGCTAGTATAGGAATGGTTTTCCAATTACCTGATTCTAAATTTGTGGTTAAACAACACTCATTCATGCCAAAAGATAAATTAAACGAACGCATTAAAACAGATAAAGCACGTTTTGATGTGTGGAAGGATCAGGGTCATTTAACTGCAACTCCGGGGAGTGTTGTAGATTACAGCTACATTGAACAGCACTTACTTGATATGAGAGATCAAGGATACAACATCATTGAAATTGATTACGACAAATGGAATGCTACTCATTTGGTGCAAGTCTTAGAAGGATATGGATTTGAAATGGTAGAAATACCGCAATATCTTAAATATTTATCATTCCCAACAAAAGAATTTAGAAACAGCGTGTATCGTGAAGAAGTGATGCATTTCGAAGATCCGTTATTGCAATGGGCTATGGGTAACGCAGTAACAAAAATCGATGCTGAAGAGAATATTAAGCTGGATAAAGAAAAATCAACAGAAAGAATAGATCCGGCTGCAGCAATAATAAATGGTTTTGCAAGAGCAATGTTAAGGCAAACACAAGATTTAAGCAGTCACTTTTTAAATAACTGGACAATGTAGGTGGTGAGTAAATGGCGAAAGCAATACGAAATTTTATCATAGCGTTTTTTACAGCATTCTTCAGCAAATGGCTGGAGGATTTTTTAATTGTCGTAGGGTTAGCAATATTAACCGTAAACACGTATTTGATCACTGTGGTAAGTATAAACGTTCTAGCAGGGAATTATCTATTAGGTTTTATTCTCCTGTTGATTGGCTTTGTTCTGGCCAAGAGGGAGGTGTAATAAATGCTATTTAGAAGTGTATTAAATCCAAAAGCTGAAACAACTACCCTGAAAGAACCAGCACCTTGGTTTTCAAAATTATTTGGGTATCAAGCCTATAGCGGCGAAAAGGTAACCGTCCGTTCTGCCCTTGGTGTACCGGCAGTTTATGCTTGTGTAAATATCCTGGCTAATAGTTTAGCTTCTCTACCATTCCAATTATACAGACACACAGATGGAGGGCGCGAAAGAGATAAAAAGCACAAAGTATACCGGCTCTTGGAGAAAAGGCCCAATGACTATCAAACGCCTTTTAAGTTTAAACACATAATGGAAACCCACCGCAATACGTGGGGAAATGCTTATGTGAACATTGACTGGGGAGCTGATGGCAGACCGAAAGCATTATGGTTATTAAACCCAGCACAAACAGATCCGGTAGTTGATACTACAACCAATAAAGTGTGGTACGTAACCACCTTACCTGATGGTACACAAGCCAAGTTAGGTTTTGATGATGTCATTCATGTTACGGCATTATCGACAGATGGATTGAAAGGTATTCCGCCTATTCAGCTAATCCGAGAATCGATTGGAACCAGCCAGGCAGCTCAAAAGTTTAAAGGTTCTTTTTATAAGAATGGTGCTGCTAATAATGGATTTTTAAAAATACCAGGAATGTTAAACCCTGATGCAAAAAACGTCGTGCGCGAAGAGTGGGAAAAAGCTAACACTGGATTGAACAACGCACAACGTATAGCCATATTGGACGCTGGACTTGAATTTCAGAGTACATCAATGCCTTTGAAGGATGCACAATTTATCGAAACCATGAAATACGATAAAACAGAAATTGCAACATTTTTTAATATTCCGTTACACATGGTAAACGAGTTGGACCGTACTACCCATAACAATATTGAGGGAGCGGCTATTGGTTTTTTAAGGCATACCATGAATCCAATTATGATCCAGTATCAAGAGGAATTTGAGTATAAAGTATTTTCTATCGGAGAACAGAAAAAGTATTACCTCAAGTTTAATTTAGAAAGTCTTCTACGTGCTGATAAGAAAACACAAGCTGAATTTTATCAAATCTTGCTTGATAAGGGAGTGTTCAGTATTAATGACGTTCTTGAATTGGAAGATAGAAACGCTATCGAAGGCGGCGATGAACATCGAGTAGATCTGAACCATATTTCACTTAAAGTTGCTGACGAGTACCAACTAGCTAGAGCAGGAGCAACATCGAAAGGGGGTGAGGGAAATGAATAAGAGAAGACAGTTTCCGGTTTATATGGGGCCAACTCCAATAAATAAGAAAACCGATCCATTGATAACTGCTAAGAACCTCACCGAGCAGTCAGCAGATATCTATATTTATGGGGTTATCGTGGACAATTCCGATTTTAAATGGGACGAATCAGACGTGATGCCGGATGATGTAATTAACGCATTAGAACAGGTGGAAGGTGTGAAGGAGCTCAATATTTACGTGAATAGTCCAGGAGGTTCCGTTTTCAGTGGTTTAGCTATCTATAACATTCTGAAACGTAACGAAGCCAAAAAAACAGTTTATGTTGACGGGCTTGCAGCTTCAATGGCATCAGTAATCGCTTTGGTTGGTGACAAAGTAATTATTCCATCAAATGCTTTTCTTATGATTCATAAACCAATGACTATTGCCATTGGGAATTCTACTGAGTTTAAAAAAGTGGCGGAAGATCTGGACAACATTGAATCAGGTTTAATGAATGTTTACAAAGAAAACATGAAAGAAGGCGTTGGGTTAGAGACTATTCAACAAATGGTTGATGATGAGACCTGGTTGAATGGAGATGAAGCAGCCAGATATTTCAATGTGGAGGTGGTTGAATCCAAAAACATAGCAGCATGCGCCAGTGATTATCTGAAAAACTTTGATAAGACACCGCAGAAACTAATGGCAGGACAAGGGAAACCGAGTAACAAGCCTAAGCCTAATGAAACAAATGAACCACCGGTAAACGAAAACGAACCGCAAGATGAAGAACAACTTAAATTTCAAAATGAGCTGGACCTACTAAATTTATAGGGTCTATTTTTTATGTTCAAAAACTAGGAGGAATACAAATTGTATATTAAAACATTTATTTTAATGCTATTTACACAAGTTATGAGGCTTTTCACTAAGGAGGGAAACAACAGCATGGAAAAAAGTTTAGACCAAGCATTACTGTCACTACGCACAAATAAAAATGTTCTTTCTGTAAAAATGGACGGGTCAGGAGGTATGACCAAACGGGAGCAAGAACTTCGACAAAATGCTACTGACTTAAAAGCAGAAGCGCAAACACTAATGGATGATGGCAAACACGATGAAGCAAAAGCGAAACTTGCTGAAGCAAAGGCGGCCAAGAAGAATTTAGACGACTTCCTAGCATTACAAGCAGATTTCCAAGGAATGGGAGTCATTCCAGAACCTAATAACAATGGCGGTCAAATGCCAGGTGATCCAGACCCAAAACCTGAAGCAGAATACAAATCCGTATTCTTCAAAGCGCTTCGTGGTCACAAATTAAGTGAAGATGAAGTGTCTACACTTAGCGAATTCAAAGCAGCTCTATCTGAAGAAACTGGTACAGATGGTGGGTACATTGTTCCAGAAGATATTACTACTACCATCAATGAACTTAAACAAACTGTAGACGATTTAGCGCAGTACGTAACGGTTGAGCCTGTATCTACAAATAAAGGTGCGCGTACTCTTGAACAACGTGCAGATTCTACACCGTTGGCACCACTTTCTGAATATGGTGATCCGAATGCAATGGCTGAGATTAATTCACCTACATTCACACGTTTGCCGTATGAGATTGAAGATTATGCCGGGTTTTTGCCTGCACCAAATGACCTGTTAGCAGATACTGATCAAGCACTCGAGAGCCATTTACGTAAGTGGATTGCTAAAAAGGCACGTGCGACAGATAACAGCCTTATCATTTCTGTTTTGGACACTATTGCAAAGACAACTTTTGCTGATTACAAAGGAATTAAAACAGCGCTTAACGTAACACTGGATCCTGCACACGGACAATCAGCGATGATCTTTACCAACCAAGACGGGTTTAATTACCTTGATCAATTAGAAGACCAAAACGGAAAGCCATTACTACAAGAAGATCCACAAGATGCTACAAAGAAATTGTTGTCAGGTCGTCGAATTGTAGTGCTTTCTAATAAAACAATTCCAACAGTAGTTGATGCAACAGCTGGAACATCAATGGCACCGTTTATCGTTGGTGACCTTAAAGAAGCAATTGTACTTTGGGACCGTAAGCAAATGTCTATTGATATGACTAAAGAAGGCGGTAACGCTTGGAGAACAAATACCACTGAATTCCGTGCTATTCTACGTGAGGATGTTACTGCATGGGACCTTGAAGCAGTTGTATATGGTCAAATCGATATCACGCCTGCAGCTTAAATTTTAAAAAATAAAATGAAATGAGGGATTCACATGAAAGCAGAAGTAATTAGTCCATTTAAGGACAAAGAAAATGAATTTAAACGGTACGTAGCAGGGGATGAATTCAAAGCAAGTGAAGAACGTGTAAACACTTTGCACAGACTAGGGTTTCTTGAAGAAGGATCAGAAGAAGAAGAAGAAGAGGAACAGAAAGAACCATCTGTTTTAGATGGAAGTATAGCTGATGTAGAAAAAGGAGTTACAACCGATTTTGGGGAAGAAGCGTTAAATGAGTTATTGGCCCAAGAAGCGGAGGATAAAAACCGCAAAGGTGTTAAAGAGCACATTGAGGGTTTATTAGCTAAATTTGAAGAGAGCGAGTAATATCGCTCTCTTTTTATGTGAAGAGGTGATGTTATGGCATTAACTGATGCTGAAATGGCTCTATTAAAGAAGTATATTCGCATTGATTATGATGACGATGACGATCTACTTCAACAGTTTTATACAAGGGCAAGGATCAGTATAAAAAATCAAGTAGGTCCAATTGATGAAACTAATGCAGATATGAAAGAGCAGTATGATCAAGCTTGTGCTTTACTAACTCAACATTGGAATGATCAGCGTGAGTCCTTTCGAATTGGTAATAACTCATATGAGATACCACATTCTTTAGATAGCATTACCCGGGAACTTAAATATTGCTATGTTCCAATATCCACTCCTACGGGCTTAGAAGCAACAGTCAGTACTGGTGTAGTCGATTTATCTTGGAACGCCAACTCAGAAGACAAACTTGCTGGTTACCACGTATATCAAGATAGCGAGAAGATCTCAGATTCTTTAATTACAGACACCGTTTATCAGATTAGTGGACTGGCCGCTGGAACGTATAAATTCCAAGTTTCTGCCGTTAATTCATTAGGTAACGAGTCAGGACTTTCAAAAGAAATTAATGTAACGATTTAACTTTTAAAAATAAAGGAGGGCGAATCTATGGAATTAGATGCACAAAAAATATCTCAGACAGGTACGTCGCCAAGTTTTACCGCAGCAGATGATGCAGGTGACAGCTTCTTTAATTCTGGCGATGTCGTTCTGCACATAAAAAACGGCGGGACGTCTTTAATTACCGCGACTATCGATTCTGTGGAAAAGTGCAACCAAGGATATGATCATGATTTACAAGTGGATGTGGAAGCAGGCGCTGAAAAGATTGTCGGCCCATTTCCCGGAAGCCGTTTCAGTGACGAGAACAGAAGAACAAATATATCTTATTCTGCTGTTGCTTCTGTTACGGTTGCTGCTTATAGAACGTAGGTGAAGTGATATGAATCCAGGCGATTTAAAACAACGATTAACATTCCAAACACCTGCAGGCGGTACTGATGCAGATGGATTTCCTATTACAGAGCCCGTTGTATACAAACAGGTTCGAGGAGCATTGAAAACATTAAAAGGTCAAACGCGTTATATTGCAGCTCAATCACAAATGGAGCATAACCGTGAATTCACCATTCGATACCAACGTGCTCTTGATGATGTAAACAGGCCACAAGGATTAACTGTCATGTGGAATAAAAAAGAGCACAAACTCGAATCGATTGAAAACGATGATGGACTTAATATTTCCATGACTGTTGTAGTTAGCGCGGTGAGTTAGCATGCTTGATTTTGAAGGAATTGACGAGCTTATTAAAGAAATTGACCGAATAGAAAGGCTAACACCACAGCTCAAAAACAAAGCGCTCATTCGTGGGGGCGACATCTTACGGGACAAAACGAAAGAGGAAGTGTATGCACACGGCCTAGATAAAATAACGGGTGAAGCACAAGAATCTATTATTCGTACAAATCCTGAAAACGGTGAACTGTTTGTTGGAACAAAGGGCGGAGCAAAGCAACCGGGGTTTTATCTGTATATGCATGAATTTGGTTACTACAATGTTCGCGCAGGTCGATTCATTTCCGCAAAACCTTTTGCTAGTGTTGCCTTTGAGCTTTCTAAAAGTGATATTTTACAAGCCTATGTACAGGAATTCAGAAAGGGGTTAGGTATGAGATGAACAGCTTAATTAAAGATACACTTACCCCTCTTGGATATCCAGTCGGGTATTTGACATATACAGGAGCTGAAACAACCTATATCACTTTTTCTTACTGGGAAACACCTGTTGCGCATGCGGATAATAAAGAAGTTCGAACAAGCTTTACAGTGCAAATCGATGTGTTATCTCAAGGAAATCTATTAACGTTAACGAAAAATGTAAAAAACAACATGATTACAGCAGGATTTATGAAGACATATGAAGATGGCGAATACATCGATGAGATTAAAAGCTTTAGAAAAATTCTACGATTTCATTATACAAAAGCATCAGAATAACCTTTTTAAAAAACGAAGGAGGGAACATGAATGGCTACTTATGGACTAAAAGATTTATATTATGCAAAAATCACACAGGAAGATGCAACTTCTACAACTTACGACGTTCCGAAACTAATAGCTCCTGCTATTAATGTAGGTATCTCTCGTTCAGTAAACCGTGGAAATTTAAGAGGGGACAATGCAGTTAAATATACTGCGACAGCTAAAGGACCTGCAGCAATCACTTTAGGTACTACTGATTTACCAAAAGAAGTGGAAGCTGACTTGTTAGGCAAAGAAATAGCTGCAAACGGATTGTTGCTTGAAGGGGATGACGACAAAGCACCATACGTAGCAGTTGGGTTCAAAGCAGATGATGCGCGCGGAGGGTTTAAATTTGTTTGGCTGTACCGCATTCAGTTTGCTGTTGGGGAATCAACCTACGAAACAAAACAAGAGTCTCCGGCTTTCCAAACACCTGTATTAAATGGGGAAAGCATTGCACGCTTAGATACTGGCAAACGCGAGACCGTATTATGGGACGGCGATCAGAGTGTTACGGATCCAACCATATTCGATGAATGGTTCAGCACTGTAATTGATGAAGATTGGGCACCAGCAGTATAGGAGGATGAATAATGCAGATTGAGCTATTTATTGATGGGGAGAAGAAAACATTTACTTCTCCTTTCACCCCTTTTTTAGCTAAACGTAAGTATTTGGAGATAATGGCTAATGCAGAAAAAAGAGAAGACACGCCACCTTATGAAGAGCAATTGAAAGAAGATCTGGAGTTATTCTCTATTCTATCTGATGTGGTGTTTAAGGATAAGTTTACATTGGACCAGCTGTATGCAGGAGTGAGTCAAGAGTATGCATATGAAAAACTGCGCGAAGCTATATTCGGTACGAAGCCAAAGGAAGATGATGAGGGAAACCAAAAAGGGGAGTGACGCCTTCAGAAGCGTACACTTCCCTTAAACAACTCTATAAAAATATGATATTACCCCAAAACCCCCAGGCACCAAAGTGGACAATGGCTGAAATCGATCAGTTAGATGTCCACTTTTTTAGTGACTTGATAGGGACTGAAGAACCTGAAGTTAAAAGTTATATCAATGATGTATTTTAAAGGTTGTTTGAGAGGCAGGTGAGATTATGGCAGAAAAAGAAGTTGGTACACTTCGGACGAAATTATCGTGGGAAGATAAAAACGCCACAAGGTCATTGACTGGTTTTAAACAAGATTTAAAAGGCTTGCGTTCTGAAATGAACTTGGCTAAATCAAAAGGTCAAGAATATACGAATAGTTTAAAAGGCTTACGTGAACAATCCGATATTCTAACCCGTCGCTTTAAAACACAAAAAGAAGAAGTGAAAGAACTTAATAAACGATACCAGGAAGCCGCAAGAGTAAAAAGTGAAGATGATAAAGCTACCAAAAACTTAGCAGATAAATATCGAAATGCTACAGCACAAATGAATCGAACCGAAAGCCAATTAAATAAAGTTACAGATGAAATTGAGGAACAAATCAATCCATGGAAACGTTTAGGACGTAATGCCGAAATAGCAGGAGATAAGATGCAATCAGTTGGACGTGGCATGACTAACTTTGGTCGTAACATGACAATGGGTGTCTCGGTACCAATGGCTGTGGCTGGCGGCGCTGTTTTTAAATTGGCGATGGATTTTGAAAGTGCTTTTACCGGAGTCGAAAAGACAGTCGAAGGAACTGAACAACAGTTAGGCAAGTTACGTTCGGGCATTCGAGAGATGGCCAAAGAAGTTCCGGCTACAACAACTGAAATAGCTGCAGTTGCAGAAGCAGCTGGACAGCTAGGTATTCAAACTGAAAGCATAGAAGATTTTACTAAAACTATGATTGATTTAGGCGAAGCAACCAATCTGACAAGCAATCAAGCAAGTACACAATTCGCAAGGTTTGCAAACATTGTTGGTATGAGACAAGATGATTTTGATAAGTTAGGATCGGTTATTGTTGATCTAGGTAATAATTTAGCAACAACAGAATCGGAAATTTCCGAAATGGCTTTACGATTAGCCGGTGCTGGTAAACAAATTGGACTAACAGAATCCGACATTCTTGCCTTTAGTGGTGCATTAAGTTCAGTTGGTATTCGTGCTGAGGCAGGTGGTTCTGCCTTTTCAAAAGTAATGGTAAACATGCAATTGGCTGCTGAAAAAGGCGGAAAATCATTAGATAACTTTGCAAAAGTTGCAGGCGTATCTTCATCCGAATTCCAAAAAGCATATGAAAAAGATGCAACTGGCGCTATCATGGCATTCATTGAAGGGTTATCTACTGCTGAAGATAGAGGTTTATCAGCAATTGGAATTTTAGATGAAATGGGCATCAAAGAAGTCAGGTTAAGAGACACACTATTAAGAGCAGCAGGTGCCACTGATGTATTTTCAGATGCGTTAAACATCGGTTCTAAAGCATGGGAAGAAAACATTGCCTTAACCGAAGAAGCTGAAAAACGTTACGCCACAACAGAATCACAATTAAAAATAATGTGGAATCG
>JBDNGJ010000026.1:0-2107 GCA_041689365.1 Virgibacillus sp. | reverse complement strand
TTCTGATAGCGAGATTATACAATCGTCTGTCACGGTAGAGCGACCGCAACTAGCGTTAGTAAGCGACTATACTGAATGGGTGAAAATGGAGTATATGACCGATACCAGTCAATTGTCAGGAGTCGAACGCTCCATGATGCAGTTTGCCGGACGAAAAGAACCCGTTTCCTTTTTTGGTGAAGCGAACGAATGGGGCGTTGAGTTAAGCATGTTAATCAAAGGAAATGAGAACATGGCTAAATTAAGGAAATTGGCAAATAGCCGAGAGATGTTACTGTTCAGAGATGAACGAGGGCGCAAAGCATTTGTCACGCTTAACGGCGTTCAGGAAACGGATTTGCCATCTGATTATTATCGCGTTCCGTTGAATTTGATGCGCACATCGTATAGTGAGGTGGTCTAACTATGCTACCGTTTGCAAGAAAAGGATTCAGCGCAGAAGAAGTCAAGAACGCATTGCACGGTGTATATGCACCTGTACAAATGCGTTTTCGTTATGACTTGTTGGATGCTGATAATAACTATATTCGCAAACTTGATAATGTACTAGATGGGGAAATTGCTTGCAATTCATTGGCGCACATTAAACGTACAGCTAAATTTAGTTTGAAGGAGACTGTGCCCGATAAACCATTTGAGATTGGTGGGAGGAATTATAAAACAGAGACTTCAAATGTTTTTAAGAGCGTTACGTTTAGTGGTTGGCAACTCTATTTAACGCCTTATACTACAATCGGAAGCCTAATCAAAGAAGGTGATACAGTAACAGGTAGATTTTATATAAAGCCTACAGCAGAGATCACCACAATTATGTTGCATTTCCAGAAATCGGATGGTACGTACGGCCAATTCATTGGCAATAATTGGATAAGTGGGGGTAGTGAAGGCTATGTTTATGTCACTTGCGTAGTACCTAATTCAGCTACAGAACTAAGGGTTTCTTTAAGACATAGTAGTGGTACAGCTCCTTCTGATACCGTCCAATACAAAGAGGTTAAACTAGAACAAGGCAACAAAGCAACAGACTGGTCACCTGCACCCGAAGACCAAGGATATCAAACGTGGCTCGCAGAACAAAAACAAAAATGGATGCGTGAAACAGAGCAAATAGATTATCTAAGTGATAGGATTCAGCCTTTTGTTGAGCTGAAGGTACCGGAGATAAAGCGTAAACATGATGATTACGCTTTGGCGTTTGATGGGGTGGATGATTATGTGGATTGTGAGAATAGTTCATTGTTTATGCCAGACAGTATAACTGTAGAAGGGTGGATAAAGCTTACTGATACTTCTAGTTGGATGTTGATTGACAAAGCAAGAGGGGGTACGTCTGGGGCATACTATATATATGGCGGTAGCAATACAAACGGTGTTTGGTCTATATTCGGTGCTGATGGTAGTAGGTATGACACACAAATCGGATACCTCGAATTAAATACTTGGTATCATTTGGTCGGTACTTTTGATTCAGGTACAGGCACGTCTAAAGCCTATAAAAACGGTGTATTAATAGGAGAAACAGCAGGTGCGAGTTTAGGGACAAATACAGACAATGTTTTTATCGGTAGATATGCAAGCGGTTATCATGTAACTGGGCAAATTAATAACGTAAGCATTTGGAACAAAGCACTAACCCAAACCGAGATACAAGCTAACATGAACAAACGACTAACAGGAAATGAACCTAACCTAGTCGGTCTGTGGCGTTTCAACGAAGGTACAGGCACTATTGCTAAAGATAGCACACCAAACGGAAACGATGGTACAATATACGGTGCTAAATATGAAAAAGCAGGAATAGAACTAGAAACCATACCAAGTAAATACATCAACTTCCCACTAGGTATATTTTTACTATCGTCACCAACAAGAGCCGACCAAGACAATATGATCATTCGTGATATTGAAGCCTATGACGGATTAATTGTGCTTAAAGAGGATAAATTCATTGACCGATATAATATATCGACAGGAACAAACTATGTTGATGCTGTCATCCAGATATTGCAATCAGCAGGAATTACCAAATGGAATATCGAGCAAACGGAGAAAGTACTTGATACCGATATCGAATTTGAGCCAGGGAAAGAAAAGCTATTTGCCATTA
>JBDNGJ010000025.1:0-37957 GCA_041689365.1 Virgibacillus sp. | reverse complement strand
TTTCTTATATTGCTTTGGTATCTAGGCGTTTGTCACATCTTTTTTATATACCGCGTATACTAACGTGACTAAGGGGTGATGATGTGGAAACGCAAAAACTTCAAAAGAAAAATGGGCAGATTAATATTGTCCTGCATGATCAAAATAATGGAGTGCTTGAAAAAACCAGCCGACTACAAGATGCAGAGAGAAGTCCATTTTCACATATTAATTCAGAATTTTCATCATTCATAGGAATGGAGAAATTAAAAAAGACTATTAGAGAGATTTACGCAACTATTGTCATAAATGAAAAGCGAAAAGAAATGGGTCTCACATGTTCAAAACAGGTACTTCATATGCTATTCAAAGGAAATCCAGGAACAGGTAAAACAACTGTAGCCAGAAAACTTGCCAAGATGTATTTTGAGATGGGCCTCCTTTCAAAAGGGCATTTTATAGAAGCTGAACGGGCAGACTTGGTTGGTGAATATATTGGTCAAACTGCTCAGAAAACACGTGCAATTATTCAAAAGGCCATGGGCGGTATTTTGTTCGTTGATGAAGCTTATTCACTGGCACGTGGAGGGGAAAAGGACTTTGGAAAAGAAGCAATTGATACATTGGTGAAGCATATGGAGGATAATCATAATGACTTTGTACTAATTTTAGCAGGGTATCCATATGAAATGGACCGTTTTCTGACACTTAATCCTGGTCTAAAATCAAGATTCCCATTTATATTAGATTTCCAGGATTATGAAGTGAATCAGTTAACAAAAATTGCAAAGCAGATGGTTAATGACCGTGAATATGAGCTTACAAATGAGGCAGAATGGAAACTGCGAACCCATTTATATAAAAAGAAACAGGAAACCCAACGTAATTTCTCAAATGCCAGATATGTTCGGAATGTTATTGAGCAATCAATTAGGCTTCATGCTGTTCGATTATTAAATAATGAAAATTTCACCGTTAATGATTTAATTCAGCTAACAGGAACTGACCTATCACTCGATGAAGAATAACATGTCAATTGTGATGTGGAAGGTTCTTTGCTATGATAAAAATAAGAAACCACAAAAAATTACGGTCCGGATAGAGGAAGAGGTATAAATAATGTCTGAACAAATATTAATAATTGCTGTTAAGATGCAGGAGCAAAATGATGATCGATTTGAATCTTCCCTGAAAGAATTAAACTCATTATGTAAAACTGCTGGTGGTACAGTACAAAAACTAATGACGCAAAATCGTCAGAAGATTCATCCCGCATATTATATTGGTGAAGGAAAAATGGAAGAAATAAATGAAGCGGTTGATGAACTTGAAATTAATCTTGTTGTATCTAATGATGAGTTATCTGCTGGACAATTGCGTAATTTAAGTGATCGATTTGGTGTAAGGGTAATTGATCGCAGTCAGCTAATATTGGATATATTTGCACAGCGTGCCCATACAAAGGAAGGCAAATTGCAAGTTGAGCTTGCACAGCTGGAGTATATGCTGCCAAGATTACATGGTCAGGGGGAGGCAATGTCTCGTTTGGGTGCGGGTATTGGAACACGTGGACCAGGTGAAACGAAATTAGAAACAGATCAGCGCCATATCAGACGTCGAATATTCGATATTAAAAGACGGTTAAAATTAGTTGTACAGCAACGTGAACAATATCGTAAACGCAGAAAAACAAATGATGCATTTCAAATAGCCATCGTTGGTTATACCAACGCTGGTAAATCGACATTATTTAACAGGTTAACAAATAGTAGCTCACATGAAGAGAATCAGTTATTTGCAACACTTGATCCATTAACAAGAAGGATTCAGCTGCCGTCAGGCTTTCAGACGCTTGTAACAGATACTGTTGGTTTTATTCAGGATTTGCCAACATCATTGGTAGCTTCTTTTAAATCAACATTGGAAGAAGTAACAGAAGCAGACTTTATTTTACATGTAGTAGATGCTGCGAACGCAGATCTTGAACAGCATCAGTACACGGTAAGTAATTTATTGCATGAATTGAATGCACATACTATACCGACGCTGACTGTTTACAATAAAAACGATAGAATTGATACTAATTTTATTGCAACAAATCACCCCAACATCCTTGTTAGTGCCTTTGATCAACAAGATATTCAGAAGCTTCAAATAAAAATAGAAGAAATTCTAAAAGATGAATGGGATTGGTATAAAGCTGACTTAACACCTGATCAAGGGAAGATGCTGAATCGATTGGAACATGAGACAATAATAAGCGATCGTTTCTATGAAGAAGAACAAAATAAGTATGTTGTAAAAGGTTACATGCGACAAGAACACCCATTAAAAAGTTTATTAAAGGAGTAAAAATGTACTAATGACAACACAATTGATGAAACAGGCAGAAGCGGATTGCGCTACACAACATAGCAATGTCACCACGATAGTAGAGACCAATCAAAAACGGGTACTTGATTCTTTTCAAAAGAAGCGTGTCAGTGATAGTCATTTTAATCCTACTACTGGATACGGGTATGATGATTTAGGGAGGGAAACATTAGAATCTGTATATGCGGATGTGTTTGGTGGCGAAGATGCGCTTGTCAGACCACAGATTGTTTCAGGTACCCATGCTATATCAACAGCGTTATTCGGTTTATTGAGACCCGATGACGAACTATTATATATTACAGGTAAGCCGTATGACACGCTAGAGTCCGTAATTGGAGTCCATGAAACAAATACAGGGTCATTAACTGATTTCAATATTATATACAGTCAATTAGATTTATTGGAAGATGGTAAAGTTAATTATAATGGAATGAAACAAAAGATTTCCAGGCAAACAAAAGTAATTGGTATACAACGGTCAAAAGGATATGATGACAGACCGTCATTCACAATTGATGAAATAGAAGAAATGGTAACGTTTATAAAAGGTATAAATAAAGACTTAATCGTTTTTGTAGACAATTGTTATGGTGAGTTTGTGGAAGAGAGAGAACCATTACATGTAGGTGCCGATATCATTGCTGGATCGCTAATTAAAAATCCAGGAGGCGGAATTGTACGGGCTGGAGGATACATAGCTGGAAGGGAAAATCTCGTTCTTCAGTGCAGCCACCGTTTAACTGCACCAGGACTTGGAAAGGAAACTGGGGCAACACTAAATATGCTGCAGGAAATGTTTCAAGGGTTATTCCTGGCACCTCACATTGTTGGAGAAGCATTGAAAGGAGCAATTCTGACTGCGAGATTTATAGAGCTAGTCGGATTTAAGACAAGCCCTGATTACGAAGCTGAACGCACAGACTTAATACAATCTGTTACATTCGGTAATCAGGAAAATATGATCGCCTTTTGCCAGGCAATTCAGCACAGTTCACCGATCAATTCATTTGTAACTCCATACCCAAGTGAAATGCCTGGGTATCAGGATAAGGTAATAATGGCAGCGGGTACATTTATACAGGGAGCCAGTCTCGAGTTAACAGCAGATGGGCCTATAAGGGAACCGTATACAGCATTTGTTCAAGGTGGATTAACATACTCACATGTAAAAATAGCTTTAGTATCCGCTGTGGAAAAGTTATTGGAAAGTGGTTTGGTAACTATTGAACAGGAGATATAGAAAGGTATGTTAAGTAAGTTAACATTAATTTGACAACAAACATTACATATGCTATTATTATTTTAGATGATTAAAAGGAGGTATTATAATGGACGATCAAGACAGACGTTCAATGCCTTTATTTTCTATAAGTATTGTGAAAAAATTAACTGAATTGACAGCAAGACAGATTCGTTATTATGAAGAACATAATTTAATTCACCCAGAAAGATCAACAGGCAACCAACGTTTATTTTCTTTTAATGATGTTGACCGATTATTAGAAATAAAAAATCTGATGGATAGAGGAATTAATTTAGCTGGTATTAAACATATCATCACAGAAGAAAATACACAGAATAATGAGAACGTAAAACCTCAGATATCAGATCGTCAATTACGTACAATGCTGAAGAATGAGTTAATGGAAGCAGGGAGAATGGGGAAATCGAGCATGCGTCAAGGAGAGCTTTCTCGATTTTTTCACTAAATAAATAAAAATATTCTAGGAGGCAGTTAGATGAGCTCAGATTTTACCAAAGAACAAATTATGAAGAAAATAGAGGAAGAAAATGTCCGGTTTGTCCGCTTGCAATTTACAGACATGCTTGGAACAATCAAAAATGTTGAGATTCCACTTAGTCAGTTGGACAAAGCTTTAGATAATAAGATGATGTTTGACGGTTCTTCTATTGAAGGATTTGTTCGTATTGAAGAATCAGATATGTACTTATATCCCGATTTAAGTTCATTTGTGGTATTTCCATGGACTTCAGATAAAGGGAGAGTAGCTCGTTTTATTTGCGATATTTATAATCCGGATGGCACACCATTTGAGGGTTGCCCGAGGTATAACCTAAAACGAAACCTAAAGAAAATGGAAGAATTAGGTTTTGATGCATTTAATATTGGAACAGAGCCGGAATTCTTTTTATTCAAGCTTGATGAAAAAGGTGACCCGTCAATGGAATTGAATGACCGTGGTGGTTATTTCGATTTAGCACCAACCGATCTTGGAGAGAATTGCCGCAGAGATATCGTTCTTGAGTTGGAAGAAATGGGATTTGAAATCGAAGCATCTCATCACGAAGTAGCACCTGGGCAGCATGAAATTGACTTTAAATATTCTGATGCAGTTAAGCATTGTGATGATATTCAAACATTTAAACTTGTGGTTAAAACAATTGCAAGGAAACATAATCTGCACGCAACATTTATGCCTAAACCATTGTTTGGAGTAAATGGATCTGGTATGCATGTTAATATGTCATTATTTAAAGATGGCGAGAATAGCTTTTTCGATACAAAAGGAGATATGCAGCTTAGTAATGTCGCTTATCAATTTACTGCAGGTGTCATTAAACATGCTACAAACTTTACAGCAGTTACAAATCCCACTGTTAATTCATTTAAGAGACTTGTGCCTGGGTATGAAGCTCCTTGTTACGTTGCATGGTCTGGAACAAACCGAAGCCCACTTATTCGAATTCCATATTCAAGAGGCTTGAGTACAAGAATTGAAGTTAGAAGTGTCGATCCCGCAGCTAACCCATATATGGCGATGGCTGTATTACTCGCATCCGGATTAGAAGGGGTTAGAAAGAATTTAACACCTCCTACTTCTGTAGACCGTAATATTTATATGATGGATAAAGAAGAGCGCGAGAAAAATGGAATAAAAGATTTACCTGCAACACTTATGGATGCGTTAGAAGAACTTCAAAAAGACAAAATTGTTACGGAAGCACTAGGCGAACACTTATACGAACACTTTATAGAAGCGAAAGAAATCGAATGGGATATGTTCCGTACTACTGTTCACCCATGGGAAAGAGAACAATATCTATCAACATACTAAAAGACTGATTTAAAAAAAGGCTTTCGTCATCTATTGACGGAAGCCTTTTAATTATTGAATCGTACGATATAATCCGATTACCTTACCTAGTATTGTTACATTTTGATAGATGAGAGGATCCATTGTTGCATTTTCCGGTTGCAAACGAATTTGATTTTTTTCTTTAAAGAATCGTTTTACAGTTGCCTCATCTTCATCAGTCATTGCTACAACAATTTCTCCGTTTTGTGCAGTATTTTGCTGTTTAACAATAACCATATCCCCATCTAATATACCAGCTTCTATCATACTTTCGCCTTCAATGACGAGAACGAAGAGGTTATCATCAGGTCCGGCACTGGAACTAGGTAATGGGACGAATTCTTCAATGTTTTCGACTGCGGTAATTGGTATCCCGGCAGTAACTTTACCAATAACTGGTGCATACCTTGCTTCTTCCCTATGAATTTGACTTTCTTCAGTTAAATCTAAAACCTCAATAGCTCTAGGCTTAGTAGGATCTCTTCTAATGAATCCTTTACTTTCAAGCCTTGCCAAATGCCCATGGACAGTTGAACTTGAAGCAAGTCCGACTGCTTCTGCAATCTCTCTAACTGATGGTGGATAACCTTTGCCATTTACTTCTTCTTTAATATACTCAAGTATTGTTTCTTGCCTTTTAGAAAGTTTATTCATCTATCATACACCTCGCGCATAGGATTTATTAATGATAGTTTATCACCTATTTTTGGAAAAAGCAAACATTCGTTCGAAAAACTGTTGACAAGATCGTATGTTCGTATATAATAATCAATAGAGGTATATACGAACAGAGGTTCTTATTTTGGAAAAGGAAGGACTGATTAATATGTTTGAAAAAGTAACCAAAACAGATATATTTTATTTAGTTGCTTTTACTTTGGCATTAGGTTTCTTGTATTTCTCCATGATCACAAGTGCATAGCGTAAGGAGCGTATAAATTGAACGCAATAATCTATTGTCGTGTTAGTACCGACAAAAAAGTACAAGAGACATCATTAAAGAGGCAGAAAGAGGAGTTACTGGCTCTTGCGAACAAACATCTGCTTACCGTTGTAGATTGTATTGAAGAACAAGAGAGCGGGTATGAGATAAATAGGGATGGTATTTTTCGAATGCTTGAATTTTTTTCCGAAAAGAAGGCCGAATGTTTGCTAGTACAGGATGAAACGAGGTTAGGGCGGGGAAATACTAAAATTGCCTTGTTTCATCAGTTACAAAAATTAGATATCTCCATCTATACAGGTATTCAAGGTGGAGAAATTGAGTTGTCAGAATCAGATTCAATGGTGCTGCAAATAGTCGGTATAGTAGAAGAATATCAACGTAAAATCCATAACACGAAAATTAAACGCGGTATGAAAAAGGCAATTGATGGAGGGTTTGATCCAAGTGAAAACTTATCAAACCGTCACCATGCTCCTGGAAGAGAGCGAAAAGAGTTTCCAATAGAAGAAGTTGTCCGAATGAGGCAAAATAACTTAACATTTGAGGAAATTACAACTACATTAAATGGGTTAGGTCATCCTGTTTCCAAAGCAACGGTCCATCGGCGGTATCAGGAGTTTCAAAAAACTTGAATCTAATATCCATGTAAAGTAATATAAAAAAGCAAGGACATGAAAAACTGTTCTTGCTTTTTAAGTGTTTTCCAGGAGGTTGTAAAATTGATATCAAAAGAGAAATTGGAACGTATAAATGAACTTGCGAAGAAATCAAAGGAAAGAGAGCTAACAAACCAAGAAAAATCGGAGCAGAAAGAGCTTCGACAGGAATATTTAAAAAATGTCCGAAAATCTTTCAAAAATCAGTTTAAATCTATGACTGTTATGGATAAAGAAGGAAATGACGTTACTCCTGATAAAGTACGTGATTTGCAGGATAGGAACAAAAAACATTAAGAATTGAAACAATTTTAGTTTATACTTGTTACAGGATATGTTTCATTATAGAATAAAAAGGGATGTTAACAACTTTTAAGTGGAAAGGGGAATTTTTTTGTCACAGGATATCGAACAATTATCTATTAATACGATACGTACACTGGCAATTGATGCAATAGAAAATGCAAACTCTGGTCATCCAGGCCTACCGATGGGGGCCGCTCCAATGGCTTATACCCTATGGACTGATTTTATGAAACAAAATCCAAATAACTCTAAGTGGTTTAATCGTGACCGTTTTGTGTTGTCTGCTGGGCATGGTTCCATGTTATTATACGGGTTGCTGCATTTATCAGGATATGATGTAACAATTGATGATCTAAAATCTTTCCGTCAATGGGATTCAAGAACACCAGGACATCCAGAGGTCCATCATACAGATGGAGTCGAAGCAACTACTGGGCCATTAGGACAAGGTCTCGGAATGTCTGTTGGAATGGCAATTGCTGAAGCACATCTTGCAGCAAAATATAACCAGGATGACATCTCAATAATTGATCATAATACGTATGCGCTAGTAAGTGATGGCGATTTAATGGAAGGAATTTCACATGAATCTGCTTCCTTAGCAGGTCACTTAGGCCTTGGAAAGCTAATTGCGTTATATGATTCAAATGACATTTCATTAGATGGCGATTTAGATCGAGCTTTTTCTGATAATACGGAAGACCGTTTTAAAGCTTATGGGTGGCAAGTTATTCGTGTAGAGGATGGTAATGATTTAACTGCTGTTCGAAATGCAATTAATGAAGCTAAACAGAATACCGAACAGCCAACGTTAATTGAGGTAAAAACTGTTATCGGTTACGGTTCGCCAAATAAATCAGCTTCTGCAGCTTCCCATGGGGCACCACTTGGTGAAGATGAAGTGAAACTAACTAAAGAGTATTATAAATGGTCACATGACAATTTCCAGGTTCCAGAAGAGGTTTATGCTGACTTTAAAGAGAAGATTGGTAATGATGGTGCAGATGCTGAAGAAAAATGGAACAAGCTCTTTGACACGTATAAAGAAAAGTATCCTGAGCTTTCAGCTGAATTAGAACTGGCAATGAATGGTGATCTACCGAAGGACTGGGATAAGAATCTTCCTAGCTATGAGGCAGGAAAAGATTCAAGTGCAACTCGTGCTTCCTCCGGTGAAGTACTTAATGCAGTTGCAGATTCAGTCCCATATTTCTTTGGTGGAAGTGCCGATTTAGCAGGTTCTAATAAAACATCAATAAAAGAAGAAAATGATTTCTCCCGTAAAGACTATGCCGGAAAAAATGTTTGGTTTGGAGTACGTGAATTTGCCATGGCAGCTGCGGTAAATGGAATGGCATTGCATGGCGGATTGAAAGCTTATGTTGGGACATTCTTTGTATTTAGTGATTATATGCGGCCGGCAATTCGTCTTTCTTCAATAATGAATGTACCTGTAACGTACGTGTTCACACATGATTCAATTGCAGTTGGCGAAGACGGGCCAACGCACGAACCAATTGAACAGTTACCATCATTAAGAGCAATGCCAGGATTATCACTAATTCGACCTGCTGATGGAAATGAAGTTCAAGCTGCATGGCGCTTGTCACTAGAATCAAAAGATAAGCCAACGGCACTTGTGTTGACAAGACAAGGCTTACCTACATTAGATGGCACAAAGGAACATGCTTATGAAGGCGTGAAAAAAGGTGCATATGTTGTAAGCAAAGCAGAAAAGGAAATTCCTGATGCGCTATTGCTTGCAACAGGATCTGAAGTACAGCTTGCTGTTAAAGCAAAAGACGCACTTAAACAAAAAGGAATTGACGTTAATGTTGTAAGCATGCCATCATGGGATCGTTTTAATGCACAAAGTGAAGCCTATAAGAATGATGTGCTACCACCTAATGTTAAAAAACGGTTAGCAATTGAAATGGCATCCCCATTCGGCTGGGAAAGATATGTTGGTGACCAAGGATCTGTATTAGGAATTGAAGGATTTGGTGCGTCAGCCAAAGGTGATAAAGTTATAGAAGAATATGGTTTTACCGTTGAAAACGTTGTTAATCATGTAGAATCACTATTAAAATAAATCTTGCTATAATAGGATGGCCCTTACTGTTAGGGTCATCTTAATTTACCCTATCGACAAAACTAGTGTTTCTTTGCAACCCAGTATGACAAAATTTTAAACTAAAATGCGTATAATTGAAGGTAAATGAGGAGGGATTTTGTTGAATCATTACTCTATTTACTGGATAAAAGAAGAATTTGCGCATCACTTTTTTCATAGCAGTGACGTATTATATCGTTTTATAAAGGAATACCAAAAGAATAAAAACAGAGAAGATCTAAAACGTCAATATGAATATATTACAATGGACTTTCCAAAATCATCTTTAATCTCTCATATTACAGATAACCATCCAATTAGTAGTTGTCTAAGAGCGGAAGGTGACCAACTTAATATATCCAACGATATCCAATATATTTCTTTACATATACAGAAAAAAAAGATAAACTTTCGAAGTGAAATGATACATGATGCCGAAGAATTATTATTCCCTGCATTACGGTTATTCCAGCCGTACTTATTTATAGTGGGAAATGATTTAAACAATTATGGTTGGATTTCTCCAGTTACACAAAGGAAGAAGAACAAGAATGGACAAGTATTGTATTCTTATCTTTGATTTACTATACTGTATGAGAGACAACACGAAGGAGGAAAGCTTGAATGGACTTGATCTGGGTTATACTAATAGGTGTAGGAGCATTAATTGCAGGTGTTGCTCTTGGATTTTTTATTGCAAGAAAATATATGATGAATTATTTAAAGAAGAATCCACCAATTAATGAACAAATGCTACGTACGTTAATGATGCAAATGGGCCAAAAACCATCACAGAAAAAGATCAATCAAATGATGCGTTCAATGAATAATCAAAACAATAATAAATAACGCTTGTTGGTTAATTTCAGTGTAATGTACAAACCCCTGTTACTAGGTATTAACAGGGGTTTTAATATCAAGACAAGTGTTGGATTATTGTCATATTCAACTGCTTTTGATTAGAGAAAGTTCTGTTAGAATATATGCAGTACTCTAATTAGGAGGATTATCATGTCAGAAATAAATATATTCCTAGCGTTTGGAGCGGGATTTTTATCGTTTATCTCCCCCTGTGTATTACCTTTGTATCCAGCATTTCTATCTTATATAACAGGTATGAGCGTAAATGAAATAAAAGAAGACAACAAAATGCTTAACCGAAAAAGTGTATTACATACAATCTTCTTTTTACTTGGTTTCTCTGGTATTTTCATAATACTTGGTTTTTCTACTTCATTTGTATCAGAATTTTTAACTACATACAAAGTTATTATAAGGCAAATTGGAGCTATTTTAATTATATTTTTCGGGCTCGTAATTGTAGGTATATTTAATTTTCAGTTCCTAATGAAGGATAGGAAAATAAACTTTAAGAACCGTCCGGCTGGTTTTTTTGGATCATTTATAATTGGTATGGCCTTTTCACTGGGGTGGACACCTTGTATGGGGCCTATCTTAGCAATTGTAATTTCACTTGCTGCAACTCAGCCTGACCTTGGTATGGTTATGATGATAAGTTATATACTTGGGTTTTCATTACCATTTTTAATCCTTTCGTTTTTTGTTGGGAAATTGGATTGGATTAAGCGTCATAGTGTGAAAATAGTTAAAGTTGGTGGATATATTATGATATTTATGGGTATCGCCCTATTCTTTAACTGGATGACGAAACTGACAGCATTTTTAGCTGGATGGTTTGGTTTTCAAGGTTTTTAGGCAAATAAAGTAGATTTTTACAATGTTTTGTATTAAACTTTAATAAGATAAACTATTAGAAAATTAAAGTTTAGTATCCACCACTATTCTTTATATAAAAGTTAAAGGGGTATTACATAAATGTTTCGACCAAATGATCTCATCTTGCGTACTACAACATCATTAATCGCTTTTATCCTTTTGGGATTCGCCATATATTTACTTCTCGCTGGTCATAATTCGCCTGGTGGCGGATTTGTTGGTGGACTGATGACTGCGTCAGCAATAGTACTAATGTATATGTCCTATGGTTCAGAGGCGTTAGAGAAAATTCTGCCTGTAAATTATCGTATTTTAATACCAAGTGGCTTATTGCTTGCTGTAGGAACCGGTGTAGGATCTTTCTTTTTCAATGAATCATTTTTATCACATACATATGGTTACTTCCACTTTCCTATTTTTGGTAAAATAGAGCTTGCCACTGCAATGTTATTTGACATCGGAGTTTATATAACTGTATTAGGGGTTACGATTACGATCATTTTATCAATTGCGAATGATCAATAACGATTATTGGGGGTAATAATCTAATGGCAAAAATACTTTTAGTTGATGATGCGAATTTTATGCGGGTTACTCTAGAAACAATTGTTAAACAAGATAAACATGAGGTTATCGGCGGAGCAGAAAACGGTAAAGAGGCTATTAAACTTTATAAAGAAATGAAGCCAGATTTAGTTACTATGGATATTACAATGCCAGTTATGAATGGTATAGATGCTATTAAGGAAATTATGAAATATGACCCGGAAGCCAAAATTGTCGTTTGTTCTGCGATGGGGCAACAAAAGGTAGTAGTTGAAGCGATTGAGATTGGTGCTAAAGATTTTATTGTTAAGCCGTTTGATGAAAATCGGGTATTAGATACAATAAATCGGGTTCTGCATAAATTCGAACCGATAAGTTAGTTAATAAGAAAGAGTGATTCTTCATGTTTTGGTTAATAGCAAGTACAGTTGTTGCATGCTTTATGGCTGTTACAATGATATTTATACGACTAAAGGCATCCAAACAGCCAGCTTCTGTTAAAAAAATCATCTTACCACCATTATTCATGAGTACTGGAGCGTTGATGTTTATTTTTCCTGAATTCCAGGTTAAGTGGGCGCAGGTTATCGAAGCATTCTCTGTAGGAATAATTTTTTCTTTTTTTCTTATTAAAACATCTAAATTTGAAATTAAGAATAAAGCTATTTATCTTATACCATCTAAATCATTTATATTTATTTTATTTGGACTATTGCTTGTCCGAATAATAATGAAGCTTGCAGTAGGTGCCACAATATCCTTTGGTGAAACCAGTGGAATGTTCTTTTTACTTGCATTTGGTATGATTGTGACATGGAGAATTGCAATGCTTTATAAGTTTAAAAAGCTAGAAAAACAGCTTGCATAGTCAGTAACTTAGAATCCTAAAAACGCGTTCATACTTTAGTTATGAACGCGCTTTTTTTATTCAAATAAATATTCATATGGTGTTATATCTATATTCTTTTGTTGCATCTTCTTTCGTAAAAACTTATGATCACGCTTTGGTGTGGCTAAAATATAACCTTCTATGAGTACATCCTGGCTAATCCTTTTTCTTTTTTTCTGTAATGCGACTTCACCGATTTTACTTGCAATTTTTTGTCGTGCAATGTCCCTGAATAATTCAGGAACAGGCGAGACCAAGTCTTCTAATAGCTTTTTCTCCTCGTCACCCCACATATGACTTGTTTTTTTCATGAAGTATTCTTCCCAGTCCATGATAGATTTACCGTCTTCTTTTGGTAATTGTTTAAGAAATTTGCGAAACATAAAAAATCCGCCGATTCCCATCAAACTGATTAGCAAGAAACCCCATAATACAATTAAATAATCAACAACTACCGACATAATATATCACCTGATTCTATTTCGAATTAGAAAGTCAATACCTTTACTTACAAGATATTCCATAAGAAACATTTATTTTTATCGTTATTTATAGTAACATGACAATTATTAGGTATATCACATTTTCCTTTTTGTAACTTTTACTATGTATATTAATTATACTATAATCTTATACAATTATAAAAGGATGAAATTATTTATACACATACATATTTCCGTATAATTTGTCATATTATTAGTGTGAAGAAATAATTTGTTTAAAAGTCCAAAATAAGGAGGGAATGCCTTGGAATATAAGGATAGTAACCAACAAACAGAAAACAACAACAATAAACAAATTAGCACTACTAATTCTAATCCGCAAGATTTTTTTAATAATATTGCAGCTCTACCGCCTTCCATTCTCGAATGGATAGACAGAAATACAAATGGATTTATCGCTATATGGGATAAAAACGGTATAATTATCTATATATCTAAATCAGTTGAACGACTACTAGGTTATAAGGTTTCAGATCTGCTTGGTACACAATGGTTTGAAAAGGTTTCTAAGTATGATGTGGCATACATAAAAAAACATTTCGACACTAACCAAGATTCATCACAAATTTTTAACATAATGATTCAAAATATTCATGGGAAAAATATATGGACTGAAAATTTGGTCTCAGAAATTAAAGATTCAAATGACCGTGTTTACTACGCTTCGGCAGTAAAGGATATTACTGATAAAAAAGAAGCAGAAGAAATGATGATTCGTTCGGAAAAAATGTCAGTAGCCGGGCAACTTGCTGCCGGTATTGCCCATGAGGTTCGGAATCCGCTAACTTCATTAAAAGGATTTCTGCAACTACTCCAGGCAGGTGTGAACAGAAAAGAAGAATATTATAAAATTATGATTGATGAAATTGAGAAGATGGAAACTATCACCTCAGAACTTCTTTTCATTTCCAAACCCTTAACGGATAATAAAAAAATGGAAATAGTTCAGGAAATGGCTGAAGATGTTGTGACATTATTAAGGCCCCAAGCCAAACTCAATAATATCGAAATACGTTTTGATCGGACAGGTAATCAGACTGTTTATTGCGATCGTTCCCAAATAAAGCAAGTACTTATAAATATTGTTAAAAATGCTATTGAAGCGATGGAAGACCCAGGAGATATTCAATTAAATGTTCTAACAGGAGAAAATAATATTCTGTTGGACATAGTTGATGAAGGGCCTGGTATACCTGAAGAAATTATACATAAATTAAGAGAACCTTTTTTTACCACGAAGCAATCCGGGACAGGGCTCGGATTAATGATTACAACACAAATTCTTGAGAGGCATGATGGAAGACTTGAGATATTGCAAAATGAGAATAAAGGAAGTACTTTCAGAATTATTTTACCGAAACAAAATGAAGAAAATTAAATTGAAATTATAATTATTATTCCGATTATATTTATTGTTATATAAGTAATTATTATCACTTCTAATAAATTATTAATATATGGCATTATGCTATAAACATTTGTTTTATATAATAATTTCATATAAGATAAATTAGTAGAATAATATATTTGTCAAAATCCCTTGAAGGATACGACAATTTAGGATGACAGAAAGGGGTAAATCTTACTATGGGAATTGATGCGAAAAAGCAGTTTGATTTGAATGGTAAAACGTATAATTACTATCAATTAAAAGCTCTAGAAGATGCTGGCATTGGGAAAGTATCGCGTCTGCCATTTTCGATTAGGGTTCTTTTGGAATCACTTATTCGCCAAAGAGATGGTCATGTTATCAAAGATGATCACATCGAGGGCCTATCAAAATGGGGGACAAAGGATGGGGAAGGTGTAGATGTTCCTTTCAAACCTTCACGTGTAATCCTCCAGGACTTTACAGGTGTTCCAGCAGTTGTTGATCTTGCTTCACTACGTAAAGCAATGGTGGACTTAGGTGGAGAGCCAAATAGAATTAATCCAGAAGTACCTGTTGATTTAGTTATTGATCACTCCGTACAAGTAGACCAATATGGTACACCGGGCGCACTTAAAGCAAATATGGATCTTGAATTTGAACGTAATGGTGAACGTTATGAATTTTTACATTGGGCACAAAAGGCATTTGAAAATTATCGTGCCGTTCCACCAGCAACAGGAATTGTACACCAAGTAAACCTTGAGTACATTGCAAGCGTTGTTCATGGCCTGGAAAACGAAGATGGTACTTATGAAGCATTTCCAGATACACTATTTGGTACAGACTCCCACACAACTATGATTAATGGTTTAGGAGTACTGGGCTGGGGTGTAGGTGGTATTGAAGCAGAAGCAGGTATGCTTGGCCAGCCATCTTATTTTCCAGCTCCAGAAGTAATTGGTGTTAAATTTACTGGAAGCTTTCCACAAGGTACAACTGCTACCGACTTAGCATTAAAGGTTACACAGGTACTGCGTGAGAAGAAAGTAGTTGGGAAATTTGTAGAGTATTTTGGACCTGGTTTAAAAGATATGCCACTTGCTGACCGTGCAACAATCTCAAACATGGCTCCTGAATACGGCGCAACATGTGGTTTCTTCCCAGTAGATGAAGAATCATTAAATTATATGCGACTAACAGGTCGTAGTGAAGAACATATCGACTTAGTTGAAAAGTATAGTAAAGAAAATGATCTTTGGTATTCATCAGATCAAGCGGATCCTGAGTATTCAGATCTAGTGGAAATCAACTTATCTGAGCTGGAACCAAATCTTTCAGGGCCAAAACGTCCCCAGGATTTAATTTCTTTATCAAACATGAAAAAAGAATTTAACAAAGCAATTACAGCTCCAGAAGGCAACCAGGGTTTTGGTATGGATAAATCAGAATTTAATAAAGAGGCAATTGTTAAACATCCTAATGAAAAAGAGTCTGCTATGAAAACAGGTGCACTTGCCATAGCTGCAATTACATCATGTACAAACACATCTAATCCATATGTAATGTTAGGTGCAGGATTACTGGCGAAAAAGGCTGTGGAAAAAGGTCTAGCTGTACCTGAATATGTGAAGACATCGCTTGCTCCCGGCTCTAAAGTTGTTACACGTTACTTAGAGGACTCCGGGTTAAATGAATATCTTGATAACTTAGGATTTAACCTAGTAGGTTATGGTTGTACAACTTGTATTGGTAACTCTGGACCACTGCGTCCGGAAATTGAGGAAGCCATCTCGAAAAGTGATTTGACTGTTTCTTCCGTACTATCAGGTAACCGAAACTTTGAAGGACGGATCCATCCACTTGTGAAAGCAAACTATTTAGCATCTCCTCCATTAGTCGTTGCATATGCACTCGCAGGAACTGTTGATGTTGATTTAACTAAAGAGGCACTTGGAACAGATGCAGACGGTGAGCCAATTTACTTAGCTGATATATGGCCATCAATGGAAGAAATCAAAGACACGGTAGAAAGTGTTGTTAAACCTGAAATTTTCCGTAAAGAATATGAAAACGTATTTAATTCAAATGAAAAATGGAATGAAATTCAAACAACTGATGAACCTTTGTTCGAATGGGATAATGACTCAACATACATTCAAAACCCACCATTCTTTGAAGGCCTAACTAAAGAAAAAGGAACAGTGGAGCCATTAAATAAACTGCGTGCAATTGGTAAGTTTGGCGACTCTGTTACTACTGACCACATTTCCCCAGCTGGTGCTATTGCAAAAGACATGCCAGCCGGAAAGTATCTGCAAGAGAAAGACGTATCGCCAAGAAACTTTAACTCCTATGGTTCACGCCGTGGTAACCATGAAGTAATGATGCGTGGTACGTTTGCTAATATTCGTATTCGTAACCTATTAGCACAAGGAACTGAAGGTGGGTACACAACCTATTGGCCAACTGAAGAAATTATGCCGATTTACGATGCAGCCATGAAATATCAGGAAAATGGTACTGGTCTACTTGTAATGGGCGGCAAAGATTACGGTATGGGATCTTCACGTGACTGGGCGGCAAAAGGTACAGATTTACTGGGTATTAAAACAGTTATTGCTGAAAGTTTCGAGCGTATACACCGTTCAAACCTTGTTATGATGGGTGTATTGCCATTACAATTTGAAGACGGTGAAAGTGCCGATAAGCTTGGCTTGTCTGGTAGAGAAACATTTAACGTGGAAATTGATGAGAACGTGAAACCACATGATCTTGTTAAGGTTACAGCGGTTGCTGAAGACGGTAAAACTACTGAATTTAACGTGATTGCTCGTTTTGACAGTGATGTTGAAATTGATTACTACCGTCATGGTGGTATTCTGCAAATGGTTTTACGCAACAAACTTAAATAATATTTTTAAAAGCCAATGCATCGGTATTATCGATGTATTGGCTTTTTACTACTTAAAAGCTAACCTACGATAAGCCAACTTTTCTAATATGAATTATTTATGAACAATAATCCAATATGCTTTACATATATATTAAATAGCAATACGATATGAGTATTGAATGATATAGGCAGGGGATTCATAATGATAAAAAATTTGATTGGTATAGGGATATTAGTCACACTTAGTGTCATAGTTATAGTTGGCTTAGTTAATAATAATACGAATGAAACAAGTGGGACAGGTGCAGCTGGGAACAATGCTGAAGGGGCTGGTATCGTGGCTCCTGAACAGACGGGGATCAAACCTGGAAAAATGGCCCCGGATTTTGAACTGGAGACACTATCAGGAGACACGTTCAAACTATCTGATTTACGTGGGAAGAAAGTTATTTTGAACTTTTGGGCATCTTGGTGTAATCCTTGTAAGGAAGAAATGCCTGAAATGCAAAAGTTTTATGAGGCTCATAAAGATGAAGTAGAAGTTATAGCTGTGAATCTTACTGGAAATGAAGTTGGGGTTAAGGCAGCGAGAGATTATATTAACAAACATAATTATACCTATACAATCCCGTTGGATAAAGACTTGGTTGCTCGTGAAAAATATAATGTTTCGATCATTCCGACAACCTATTTTATTGGCACAGACGGAAAAATTCAGCATCCGCATAAAGCTGGTCCGATGACATATGAGTATATGACTAAAATGTTAGATAAGTTAAAATAAATTATATATTTACTAATAAATGGTAATACTACTCATAAAAAGGAGTGGATTACTATTTCATTAAAGAAAAGAATCTCTTTTGATGAGCTGGTAAAAGAAAATAGGAGACAGATTTTAGAAGACCAAACTCGTTTACAAGAAATTGAGCAAGGTTTTGAAATGAAACACCGATTGTTGAATAAAAAGAAAACAGAACAATAATGGCCTTGTCCTTTAAATAGGACAGGTCTTTATTTTTGTATAATATCGGGTTTAAAGTGAAAATTAACACTAAATCACCTTAAAGGTGGAATATATATTCAAAAAGGAGTAGTTGAATGACTGATAAGCATAATAACAAACCGAAGCCTGATGACCGCAGTGATAACGTAGAGAAACTCCAGCATATGGTACAGGATACGCTTGAAAATATGGAAGAGGCAGATGAAACAATGGAATTCTCATCTGGTAAAGAAAAAGAAAGTATCAAAGCCAAAAATGAAAGACGAGAACAAGCAGTAGAAGGAATGAGACAGGAGATTAGTGACGAATCAAAATCATAATCAGACAAGCGCCTCAAACCATTTAGTTGGTTTGAGGTTTTCTATGCCGGTTAAGCAAAGTATCTTATTTCAATATAATTTTGTGATAAAATGTGTGATGTAATGGTAATGAAAGGGTGAATGATTGTTGAATAAGGTACGTACACCAATCGAAGTAAGGTATCAGGAAACAGACCAAATGGGAGTTGTCTACCATGCGAATTACTTGGTATGGTTTGAAATTGGCCGTACAAAGTTTATCGAAAATCTCGGATTGACATATGCAGATATGGAAAAACACGGAATAGTGTCTCCTGTTGTGGATGCACAAATTTCATTCAAGAAGCCAATTCGTTACGGTGAGGAAACAGCAGTAGAAACATGGGTTGAAACATATGATGGAATTCGTACAGTTTATGCCTATAATATTTTAAACCAAAATAATGAAATTGCTGTTAGTGGGACGACTAAACATGTAATTGTGTCTAAGGACACATTTCGCCCTTTATCCTTAAGAAAAGCATTTCCTGATTGGCATCAAGCATATATGAAGCAAATAAATGGGGAATTGTAATGGCATTCGGTTTAGCGAGGAATGAGTTAATACACTGGAAATCAGAAGTTAGCAGTGGGCGTATAGCGTTTTTGACACATTATTGGATGGATGATCGATTTCCGGGATGTTATACTGTCACAAAGGTTGGCTGCAATGATTTAGAGAAATTAATCGCCTGGGGCGAGATGTATAATCTTCAACCTAACTGGATTCATATGGACGATAATTATCCACACTTCGACTTATTCGGAGAGAAACAAAAATCGATACTAATGAGTGAACAACAATGGAGCCATTTGAGAAAATTTAATTTATAACATAAACTAAAGAGGCGTTTGATAACGCCTCTTAAAAGTATATGAAATCAGGTTCCTGCGATTGTTCATCTAATTCTATCTTTAAATCTTTATCATCAAAATACCAGGCATCTTTACTATCTATAAAAAAAGTTATTCCCTCTGCATTACATGAAGCGTGTACATCTTTTGGTTTATCATAGCTAACACCCAACGAGAATCCTGGTATAACCCCTTCAAATCCGTATCGGGCATAAAATCGTAATTGTGTTTGATGATCTATTTCGAATTCCTTCTTATACCATTTTGCAGCTTCTTTGGTTATTTGTAGATTCAATCCAGCCAACCCCCTTGAAGTATAAGAATTACTTACTCTTTTTCTCAGGTACAGCATCAATTCCACCTGGGTGAAAAGGATGGCATTTACTAATACGTTTAATGGTTAAAAAGCCACCTTTAAAAAAGCCAAATCGTTTAAAAGCTAATAGTCCATACTCTGAGCAAGTCGGTAAAAAACGGCAGGTAGGCGGCTTAAATGGGCTAATTGCTTTTTGATAAAATTTTATTAGTCCAATAAAGATATACTTCATTGCGCTCAGCCTTCATGCATTTCATCTTGCAGTTTATCATATGTCACAGAGGCTATGGCATCATGCATATGGATGGATTCCTCATTCCGACATTGTACGCTGAATTTGGTGACGAAAGGCATTTCATATATGTCAGCTGCAACCAAACGCACCATGTCTTCAACAAACCGTGGATTCTCGTATGCCTGCTCGGTGACCATCTTTTCATCAGGTCGTTTCAATACTGGATGTAATCTGGAGCTTGCATTACTTTCCGCCGCTTCCAGCAATGATTCTTTCCAATCTAATAAATTTTCGTCAAAGTCTTCAGCTAGTGAAACAGTCATTTTTACAAGTCCACGTTGATTGTGGGCGCTATACTCGCTTATCTCCTTGGAACAAGGACAGAGTGTTGTAATAAGTGATGACAGTGAAGCTTGTATAGTATACCCTTCAACATTATCATATTTAACATTGATTGTTATGTCAGCATGGTTCATTCCTGTAAGGTTGGAATGAGGTCCTCTTCTTTCATAGAACCAAGGGAAACTGACCTCAACTTCAGCGTCCGATTGCTTTAAACGGCCGGCCAAATCTTTTGTGAATGTTTTAAGTGTTAAAAGGTCAATTGTAAAACCCTTTTGATAGTATGATTGAAGCTGTTCTGTGAATCTGCTCATATTAGTACCTTTACTTGCTTTATCTATACTGGAAGAAAATTTAAATGTTCCAATTGTTGTTTGTTCTTTTGGATCTAAAGAACTTGTTACCGTTATAGGATGTTTAACGTTCTCAATACCTACTTCATCGAGGTCAAATAAGAAATCTCTTTTTGTGTTCTGCAGGTCAGCCATCCCTTTCTTTTCACTGGGCTTCGTTCTTGGGCCGGGCTGTACAGAACCAAATAATTTATGTCGTTGAACTTTGTCCGGTAACTGCTTTTTTGGGAATGATTTTGTTTTATCCATATCGGTGACCCCTTTCTAAAACTTACATAACCACAGTATACTTAAGCAAAAATTAATATTCAATTTATTGGCTTAATAGGGTAGTCTACATCCATTTAATTTTCGGTTCTGTTTTATTCTTAATTCGTTTAATATTTTCACTATGACGGTAAAATACAAAAGCTGCTAAACATGCAGTAACTATAATAAGGCCTATATCTTGCAGGATAATGGAGATAATGACTGCGACAACCCCTGTAATCATTGAAGATAACGACACATACTTGGAGATGTATAATGTTAAGATAAAAGATATAACTATGATTGTGAATAATAGGGGGCTGATTCCGAGTAGTATTCCCCCAGATGTTGCAACTGCTTTCCCTCCCTTTAATTTTGCAAATAGGGGATAAGTATGTCCTAAAACAGCGAATAGTCCAATTGCCAGCCGGTACACCTCAGCATCAAAGAACAACGGGACAAGTGTCGCAGCTGTTCCTTTTAGAATGTCTGCTACCGTCACAATGATACCAGCCTTTATCCCCAGGATACGAAATGTATTTGTTGCACCTAAGTTACCACTTCCGTGTTCTCGAATATCAATTTTGTAGCCGAGCTTTCCAACAATAAGCCCAGATGGGATAGATCCCAGTAAATACGCAATAATTGCAAATACTATATACTCCACATTGTTCCCTTCCTTCAAATGAAAATTTGACTTTCTCTTATTTTACCATGAAGTGGTTAATCACAGAACCTTTATTGTTCTTATCAGTTGCATATTATGTTTGCAAATTGGTGGTATGGGGTATAAGTTATTGTTATTATAATCAAGAGAATCAATTTCATCGTTCAAAAATAAAGCAGTAATCCAAACTATATGAAAATTTGCTTGTCCGGTTGATTTCCACTGCGGAGGACGCTTTCCGCGGGCATGGATTGAGCTTCGGGGACTAAAGGCTCATGCTATTC
Source organism: Virgibacillus sp. (assembly GCA_041689365.1). Classification (GTDB taxonomy): domain Bacteria; phylum Bacillota; class Bacilli; order Bacillales; family Amphibacillaceae; genus Lentibacillus. Next base: position 15,898 of record JBDNGJ010000025.1, on the reverse strand, counting down.
ACGCAGGAGCTGCCGCCCGCAGGAAAACAACGCTATCAGTACTTTGAATATCACGAACGGTAAAACATTAGTCCGCAAAATTATTCGGATATATATAAATATTTATGAAATTGAATCAGAAATAAAATTATAAAGGAAGAGGTATATGATTGAATTTGAGAATGTAAAGAAAGTATACCCAGATGGTACCGAGGCCATAAAGGATTTCTCACTGAGGGTTAATGAAGGTGAGCTGGTAACACTAATAGGACCAAGTGGGTGTGGAAAGACGACAACCATGAAAATGATTAATCGACTTATTGAACCGACAGCAGGAAATATATACATAAATGATAAGAACATTAACAATTACAAAATTCATGAACTTCGATGGAACATTGGATATGTACTTCAGGAGATTGCCTTATTTCCTCATTTGACTATTGAGGAGAATATAGCTGTAGTTCCAGAAATGAAAAAGTGGAAACGCAACGAAATTCAGGAAAGAAATAAGGAATTGCTTCATATGGTTGGACTTGACCCCTCCGTATACCAGAGAAGAATGCCAAGTGAACTTTCTGGAGGTGAACAGCAGCGAATTGGTGTTATCCGTGCATTAGCTGCGGACCCGGATATTATTTTAATGGATGAGCCCTTTAGTGCACTTGATCCGATCAGTCGTGAACAATTACAAAGTGATATTAGAAAACTGCAAAGGGAAATAAAAAAAACAATCATTTTTGTCACGCATGATATTGATGAAGCTATGGCTCTTGGAGATAAAGTTTGTCTTATGAAAGATGGTGGAATTGTACAGGTAGGCACGCCCCAGCAACTTATTTTAAGACCAGCAACTCAATATGTGAAAGATTTTATTGGGGAAAGGCAGTCCCCATGGCAAACTGCTATTGATGTTATAGCAGACCAATCCGAATCCTTTATTGTATCAAAAGAAGAATTTAATGAAGGAAATTTTTCTAATCAAGGATTGTTTATGATAAAGGATGAGCATGACATGTTTGTTGGAGCCCTAAAGGATGGTCAAGAACAATCTGTTCAGTACCTTGATAACGATATGCCACTTTATAAAGCAGCAGAGATTTTAGAAACCAGTGAACAACATGTATTTCCGGTATTAAAACAAGGAATGCTAGTTGCCACACTTAGCTATAAGGATATTGTTTCATTTCTCAAAAGCAAAACTAATATGGAAAACGGGGTGATTCACTAATGGAGGAATTTATTTCCGTTTTTCAAAGAAGACAGGATATTTTACTAGAGACAATTTGGGAACACTTACAAATCTCATTAATGTCATTAATCATTGCAATTGTTATTGCCGTCCCATTAGGCTTGATTCTGACTAGGTATCAACGCATGGCGGAACCAATAATTGGAGTATCTGCTATTATGCAGACGATACCAAGTTTAGCTGTTCTGGCATTTCTGATTCCTTTCTTTGGTATTGGAACAACCCCTGCGATTATTGCTTTAACAGCATATGGATTACTACCTATATTACGAAACACATATACAGGTATAAAAGAAGTGAATCCAGCTTTAAAAGAGGCCGCAACTGGTATGGGTATGAACTCCTTAAAACGATTAACGAAAGTAGAGCTGCCAATAGCTATGCCAGTTATCATGGCTGGAGTACGCACATCCATGGTACTGATTGTTGGGACAACAACTATTGCTGCTTTAATCGGAGCCGGTGGACTAGGTGAACTTATCCTATTAGGTATTGATCGTGGGGCAGATTTAAACCTCATTTTGTTAGGTGCAATTTCGGCGGCATTATTGGCAATTGTACTTGACATTATATTACGAGGCTTTGAACGTGTCTCTAGGCGTACAGGCTTTAAATCTTTTATTGCAATGTTAATTATAGCGGTATTAGTGGTTGCTTCACCACTGCTGTTTACTTCTGCTAAGAAGGCAGACTTAACTATAGGAGGGAAACTTGGCTCTGAACCTGCAATTCTAATAAATATGTACAAACTTTTAATTGAAGAAGAGACGGATTTAAACGTGAACCTTAGGCCAGGGTTAGGCAAGACCTCATTTGTTTTTAGTGCATTGAAAAATGGGAGTATAGATATATATCCTGAATTTACTGGAACAGCTATTGTAACTCACTTGGGGCAAAAAGCGAACAGTAATGACAAACAAGAGGTATATGAGCAAGCAAGACAAGGAATGATGGAAGAGTTCGGTATGGTAATGCTGGAACCTATGAAGTTTAACAACACATACGCTGTTGCAACGACAAAAGAGATGGCCAATAAACATAACCTGAAATCAATCGGTGACTTAAATAAAATAGAGAATGATATTACTGCTGGTTTCACACTCGAATTTAAAGACCGGTATGACGGATATGTTGGAATGCAGGATGTTTATAACCTGGATATCGCAAATGTGAAAACAATGGAACCAGGAATACGTCAGGATGCATTAGCGAATGGTGAAGTCGATGTTATCGATGCATATGCAACAAGCAGTTATATGATAGAACAGAATTTAGTTACCCTGGATGATCCTAAAAACCTGTTTCCACCTTATCAGGGAGCACCTTTGATGCGCCAGGACACGCTTGAGAAATATCCTAAGTTAGAAAAAATATTAAATCAACTCGGGGGTAAAATAACAGATAGCCAAATGCGTCAAATGAATTATCAGGTTGATTATGACGATAGACCACCAGAAACGGTAGCACGTGAATATTTAGTGGAGCAAGATCTGATCGAACAATAAAGGAGGTATAAAAAGTGAAGTGGGAAAACCCAACTAATGATTCAATTAAGGATGTTTTAGATTCTGCAAAGAACATAGCAGTTGTAGGTCTCTCTGATAATCCTGAACGAACATCATATCAAATTTCAAAAATAATGCAGGATAAGGGTTATAAAATTATTCCGGTTAATCCTACAATTAATAATGCGCTTGGTGAAAAAGCCTATAATTCGTTAACTGATGTAAAAGAGCAGATTGATATTATTAATGTGTTCAGGCGATCAGAATTTTTACCTGCAATTGCAGAAGAAGCTGCAAAAACAGACTGCAAAGTATTCTGGGCCCAGCAAGGTCTCATAAACCAGAAAGCATATAATTATTTAAAGGAACGGGATTTTATGGTTATAATGGATATGTGCATTAAGGTAGCACATTCCATTCTCGTTTAAGAGGTTGTTTAAAAAGTCCGGTAAAAATGACGCATCGAATTTCGTCGTTAGCTTGGCAGTTAAAAAAGTATAAATCCTTTTTTACTGCATAAAGTCAAGTTTTCTAACTTTTCCGTTCCTTGGAAAAAAATCACTTTTCCTGCGTGCGATATAAATTCAGGGTAGCTATCCTTGTGCTCATGTATTAAAAGCATACATTCTGCTATTCAAAGCTATGCTGCCTCGAACTTTGACGCATAGGACGTACTAATGCAGGCGTTGCAACAGGACGTTGCGAACTAGCCGGCTCGGTCATTTTCATCCTCCTTTTTGAACACGCACTTTAAGATGATCGATATGAGAATGGCCTTGATTGGTCATTCTTTTTTTTGCGCTCTACTTAAATTATAGTATACTTATTAACGTCCCTTACGTTAGTATGGTTTATATACGATTAAAGAGTTATTTTACATTTGCAAACGTTTGTTCTAATATAAAAATATTATTAAAATTAAATTATATAGTTCGGAGAGGAGTCTACAGCTGAATGGTAAAGCAATCATTACAATACACAGATGATTCAATTCAAGTATTAGAAGGACTTGAGGCTGTAAGAAAAAGGCCTGGAATGTATATAGGCAGTACAGATCAACGGGGTTTACATCATTTAGTTTTTGAAATAGTCGATAATGCTGTGGATGAAGCTTTAGCAGGTTATGGTGATGTGATTAAAGTGATCGTACATAAGGATAACAGCATATCTGTCGAAGACACCGGGAGAGGAATCCCGACCGGTACCCATAGCACAGGAAAACCAACAACAGAAGTTATCTTCACCGTATTACATGCTGGAGGTAAATTTGGACAAGGCGGTTACAAAACAAGTGGTGGTTTGCATGGAGTTGGGGCATCTGTAGTAAATGCGCTTTCTGAATGGCTGGAAGTAACCATTTTCCGTGATGGGAATAAATACATTCAGCGATTTGAAAACGGTGGAAAACCATCTGGTTCACTTGAAAAAAAAGGAAAAACCAAAAAAAAGGGTACTATCATTCATTTTAAGCCGGATCCAAGTATTTTTTCCGTCACTGTTTACAATTTTGAAACGTTATCTGAACGATTACGCGAATCTGCATTTTTATTAAAGGGATTGAAAATCGAGTTATCAGATGAACGATACCAGGTTAAAGAAGAATATCAGTTTCCGGACGGACTTGAATCTTTTGTATCCTATTTGAACGAAGAAAAGGATACTTTACATCCTGTTGTATCGTTTGAAGGGGAACAACAAGGGCTCGAGGTTGACTTTGCATTTCAATTTAATGATGGATTTGCAGAGAGTATGCTATCTTTTGTGAACCATGTACGAACACAAGATGGCGGAACTCATGAATCCGGTGCACGAACCGGAATTACTCGAATATTTAATGATTACGCCAGAAAGAATGCACTACTTAAGGAGAAAGATAAAAACTTAGAAGGTACAGACATTCGTGAAGGATTTACAGCGATTGTTTCGGTACGCATACCCGAAGAAAAATTACAATTTGAAGGTCAGACAAAGAGTAAACTTGGAACGACAGAAGCACGCTCCGCAGTTGATTCAGTTGTCTCAGAAAAACTTTCCTATTTTCTAGAAGAAAACCCTGACATTGCGAGCATGTTAGTTCGAAAGGCTGTTAAAGCAAAAGAAGCACGGGAAGCAGCCAGAAAAGCAAGGGAAGATGCAAGGTCTGGTAAAAAGAAAAAACGTAAGGACACATTATTAAGCGGAAAGCTTACTCCAGCTCAATCTAGAAATCCAAAACAGAATGAGCTTTATTTAGTAGAGGGTGATTCTGCTGGGGGGTCTGCAAAGCAAGGCCGGGACCGCAAATTCCAGGCTGTACTTCCATTACGTGGTAAAGTTATTAATACGGAAAAGGCTAAATTAGAGGACGTATTAAAGAACGAGGAAATTTCTACAATTATTCATACCATCGGAGCTGGCGTTGGAGGAGATTTCGACTTAGAGGATGTTCAATACGATAAGATCATAATTATGACAGATGCCGATACAGATGGCGCTCATATTCAGGTATTGCTCCTGACATTCTTCTATCGGTATATGCGTTCTCTGGTTGAGGCAGGAAAGATATATATTGCTTTACCACCACTTTATAAAATTTCAAAAGGTAAAGGCAAAAAAGAAAAGATTGTTTATGCCTGGGATGACGACGAAATGAAAAAAGCTATAAAGGAATTTAAGAATGGCTATATTATTCAGCGATATAAGGGTCTTGGTGAAATGAATGCGGACCAGTTATGGGAAACAACGATGAATCCAGAGAGCAGAACTTTTATTCGTGTAACGATTGAAGATTTAGCTCGTGCCGAAAGAAGAGTTACTACCTTAATGGGCGACAAAGTTGACCCACGAAGAAAATGGATTGAAGGTAATGTTCAATTTGGTATGGCAGAAGACGCTAGTATTTTAGAAAACGATAAAATTCATACGTAATATCATATAAAAACAGACAATTTTTACAGAGATTAACAAGGGGGGATTGGTTTGTCACAACCTGAAAAATATTTAGACCTTCCACTCGAGGAAGTAATTGGTGATAGATTTGGAAGGTATAGTAAATATATAATTCAAGATCGTGCACTACCAGACGCGCGTGATGGATTAAAACCTGTTCAGCGCAGAATATTGTATGCAATGTATGAAGAGAAAAACACACATGATAAAAATTTTCGTAAGGCAGCTAAAACGGTTGGTACTGTTATCGGGAACTATCATCCACATGGCGATTCTTCCGTTTATGAAGCAATGGTTCGTTTAAGTCAGGAATGGAAAGTTAGAAATGAATTAGTTGAAATGCATGGTAATAACGGTAGTATTGATGGTGATCCACCCGCAGCAATGCGTTATACCGAGGCAAGGCTTTCCAGTATTGCCTCAGAGCTTCTCCGTGATATAGGCAAGGACACAGTTGATTTTATTCCCAACTTTGATGACACGATTTCAGAACCAGTTGTGTTACCAGCCAAGTTTCCGAATTTACTTGTGAATGGCTCTACGGGTATTTCTTCAGGTTATGCAACAGACATCCCACCACATAACCTATCAGAGGTTATTGATGCAGTTATAATGAAAATTGACAAACCTGATGCTGGTTTAGAAAAATTAATGACTGCTATTAAAGGACCTGATTTTCCGACAGGCGGGGTTATTCAAGGTATTGATGGGATTAAAAAAGCTTACGAAACAGGTAAAGGTAAAGTAATCATACGTGGGAAAGCGAAAGTAGAGGATGTTCGTGGTAACCGTCAGCAGATTGTGATTGACGAAATTCCTTTTGAGGTTAATAAAGCAAATATGGTAAAAAAAATGGATGAGCTGCGAATTGACCGAAAAGTGGAAGGTATTGCCGAAGTACGTGATGAGACTGACCGGACGGGGTTGCGTGTGGTTATTGAATTGAAAAAGGATGCAAACAGCCAAGGTGTTTTAAATTTTTTATATAAAAACACGGATTTACAGGTAACTTATCATTTCAACATGGTGGCAATACAGGATAAAACTCCTAAATTATTATCACTGCCTCAAATTCTGGATGCTTATATTGCACACCAAAAGGAAGTTGTAACAAGACAAACTATTTTTGATTTAAAAAAAGCAAACGACCGTTCACATATCGTAGAAGGCCTAATCAAAGCAATATCGATTCTGGACAAACTTATCGCAACAATTCGTGCTTCCAAAGACAAATCAGATGCAAAGAAACGCATTATCTCTGCATATGACTTCTCCGAGGCACAAGCTGAAGCAATTGTTATGCTGCAATTATACCGGTTAACAAATACTGATATAACATCTCTTGAAAAAGAAGCAGAGGAATTAAGGAAAGCAATTGAGGAACTTGAGTCAATTTTGTCTAGTGAAAAGAAACTCTTTCAATCAATCAAGAAAGACTTAAAACAGTTAAAGAAAACCTTTGCTGATAACAGGAAAACAGTTATTGAAGATAAAATTGAAGAGTTAACTTTTAATATTGAAGTTACTGTTGCAAGTGAAGACGTTCTGGTATCAACTACGAGGGATGGTTATGTTAAACGGACAAGCATCCGCTCCTATGGCGCTTCAAACGGAGAGGATTTCGCCATGAAGGATGAGGATTATCTAGTTGGTTTAACAGAGCTAAACACAACAGATAACTTACTTTTATTTACAAATAAAGGGAAATATATTTCTCTTCCTGTACATGCCTTACCAGATATCAGGTGGAAAGATCTTGGACAGCATATCTCCAATATCGTGAGCATTGACAAAGACGAACGAATTATTCAGGGTGTACCTGTACGAGAATTCAACGATGAAAATCATCTTGTTTTCTTTACGAAAAATGGTATGGTCAAACGCAGTGAATTGGCACTATATAATGCACAACGGTACTCGAAAGCACTTATTGCTTTAAACCTTAAGGGTGATGATGAAGTAGTCAATGTGTTTCAAACAGATGGTAATTCTGATGTGTTTGTTGCTTCTGATAAAGGATTTGGGTTATGGTATCATGAGTCTGAAATATCTGTAGTTGGTCAGCGTGCGGCAGGCGTTAAAGCAATGAAGCTAAAAGATGATGAACATGTTGTAAATGGTCAAGTATTTGATGACCTTTCTGAGCCATCGATTGTTCTGGTAACTCAACGTGGCGCATGTAAACGAATGAGGCTTCGCGAATTTGAAAAGTCGAGCCGTGCTAAACGGGGACTCATCATGCTTCGTGAATTAAAAAGCAAACCGCATCGTATAAAAGGATTATTTATGGTCGATGAAAATGATACAATAAGTATAAAGACTGCTAAAGGCAATTCACACAGCGTATACCCATTAGAATTATCTACGAGTGATCGCTACAGCAATGGATCTTTCGTAATAGACAGCGATAATGAAGGTGAGGTAAATGAAGTCTGGAAGGAAGCTCTTTATAAAAAACCATTTGATTCAACCGAATAATTTATTAGACGAGGCTTGGATAAAATTGTTTTAGTCAAAGTAAAATCCGAACTATGATTCAAATTCTAGAATTAGAATTCGAATTAGTTCGGATTTATTTGTTACGATTAGATATTAACTGCGACATAGTGAAGATATTCTTTTATTCTAATGCTGGTTGAGTGCTTAAATTCGTTCCGGCAGAATACTTCGCTTTCCATGGGCACGGCCTCAGCCTCCTCAGAAGCACAGAACGTTTCTTCCGGGGTCTTCGGAACGTGCTGTTCCCATAAGAGTCTACGTATTCTGCCTCCACTGATAGTGCTTTTCTGGTTAAACGTTAGAGTGTTCCCTATGACTAGATGCAACTTCATAATAAGGATTGGTTAATTTACAGGTAAAGTGAACAACAATCAGCGGAGGAAATACATGGAGACTCCTGCGGGAACAGCAACAGCTGAAGATCCCGAGGAAGCGGTTTTTGCTTCCGAGGAAGCTGAAGCGTTGCCCGCGGAAAGCGGAATGTATTTCCGAAGCGATGGCTAGTACTCAGCTATTTTTCCATGTTAGTTCGCAGTTTATATCAACTACGTATTAGACCCAACCATTGAAAAATTATTCTTCTTTAAAGTGGAAAGCTTTAGTCATTTCCCTATCTCGCTTTTTTATTCTAATGACTGTTGATCAACTAAACGCCATTTGCTTTCATCTGATTATATTGAAACTGACATCTATTTCTAAATGATTCTAATTCCCCTTTCTATATTCAGAAAAATATGATAAGGTAAAATTAAATTGTGGAAGGAGGGTTTATAACGGATTTAAGAAATAAAATAATCCAAAAAGCCTTATTAATGTTTGAAAAACATGGATACCACGGTGTTACAGTCAATCAAATTGTGGAAAGCGTAGGCACTTCCAAAGGTGGTTTCTATCATCACTTTGCATCAAAAGATGAATTATTATTTGTGATTCACGATACATTCATAACTTATGTTTTGGAAAAAGCTACAATTGCGAATGAAACGTATAAGTTACCAACGAAGAAGCTGCAAGCAATAATAAAGGATTTTGTGAAGGTATTCGATCTTTATAAACCACACATCTCTGTCTTCTATCAGGAAAATATTTACTTAAAACCAGAATATGAAATACTTATTAAGAAAAAACGTGATCAATTTAAGCAGATCATTATAAGTGCGATAAGGGAAGGGAAGGAATGCGGTGAATTTCGCAAGGATTTACCTGTAGAAATTACCGGGATGGCGATACTAGGAATGGTGAATTGGGCATATAAGTGGTATAAACAATCAGGCCCAAAATCGATTGATGAGATTGGCGATATATTCGTTGATTTAATCTTACACGCAGTATTAACTGTCGAATCTTTATCTGAAAGTAAATACTTAGATCAACTAATAGAAAAGCCTTTTTTTACCAATTAAAAGAAACCGCTTTCTTTTTTTATTGAAGTGAACAGACCAACCAGTCGGTCTTATTGTTAGATTAATAGGAGGTTTGACATGAATTTTGAATTAACAAAAGAACAAACAATGATCAAAAAGATGGTTCAGGATTTCGCTGATAATGTAATCAGACCAAGGGCAGTTGAAATTGACAAAGAAGCTAAATTCCCAGAGGATATATTTAAACAAATGGGAGAGCTTGGGTTGATGGGGATCCCTTTTCCTGAACAATATGGAGGTTCAGATGGTGACACGTTATCATATGCATTAGCGGTTGAAGAAATTGGTAAGGTTTGTGGCAGTACCGGACTAAGCTATGCAGCAACGGTGTCACTGGGTGCAAGCCCCATTTACAATTTTGGAACAGAAGAACAAAAAGAGAAATTTTTAACACCAATTGCACAAGGAAAAACACTTGCAGCATTTGGATTAACGGAACCAAACGCTGGTTCGGATGCCGGTGGAACAAAAACTACTGCGATTGCAGATGGCGATGATTTTGTAATTAACGGTGAGAAATGTTTTATTACTAACGCTAATTATTCAAATACAATAACCGTTACAGCTGTTACTGGTAAAGATGACAGGGGTAAAAATATTATTAGTGCAATAATTGTACCGACGAATACGGAAGGTGTAACAATAAACAGCAGTTATGACAAAATGGGGGTCCGTGGTTCAGATACGGCGGAAATTGTATTGGATAATGTACGTGTGCCACAGAAAAATTTGCTGGGAGATCCCGATAAAGGGTTTAAACAATTTTTACACACCCTGGACGGGGGACGCATTTCAATAGCTGCACTAGGGTTGGGAATTGCTCAAGCATCTTTAGATAAGGCTCTGGAGTATGCCAAAGAAAGAACACAGTTCGGTAAATCAATTTCCAGTTTTCAGGCAATACAGTTTAAGCTTGCTGACATGGCAATGGAAGCTGAACTGGCACGGAATATGGTACACAAGGCAGCATGGCTGAAGGATAATAATAAGCCATTCTCGAAAGAAGCAGCATATGCAAAACTTTATGCTACCGAAACGGCATTCAAAAATGCTAATCAGGCAATACAAATTCATGGTGGCTATGGGTATATGCGCGAGTATGAAGTTGAAAGATATCTGCGTGATGCAAAGCTACTGGAAATCGGGGAAGGAACATCTGAAATACAGCGTATGGTAATTGCTAGACAGTTAGGATGCTAATAATACCTATGAGGGGAGAAAATTCATGTCTTTACTAAACTTAACAGTTGGAGAGTTACTGGAAAAGCAAGTGAATTTATATCCAGATCAAGAAGCAGTTGTCTACCCGGAACTGAATTTAAGAAAAACATATAAAGAATTTGATGAAATGGCTAATAAAGCTGCAAAAGGCCTGATGTCAATAGGAGTAGAAAAAGGAGAAAACGTGGCAATTTGGTCAGATAATAAACCGGAATGGCTCACTAGCCAATTTGCTACAGGAAAAATGGGTGCGGTTCTTGTTACGGTGAATACAAGTTATCAGGCGAAAGAGCTTGAATATCTATTAAAACAATCTGAATCAACGACACTTATTTTAGCAGAATCATATAAAGGAACATCCTATGTTGATGTGTTGAAACAGGTATGTCCTGAGTTTGAGGAATCAAATAAGGGAGATTTACACTCTGAAAATGTACCATTTTTAAAAAATGTCGTTATAATCAGCGAAGATAACTATTCCAATGCCTACACGTGGGACGAAATGATCGAAAATGGAAGTGAAATTTCCGACGAAAAACTTGATGAACAAAAAAAGAGCTTACACCATCATGATGTTATCAATATGCAATATACATCAGGTACAACCGGATTCCCAAAGGGTGTCATGCTTACTCATTCGAATATCGTTAATAACGGAAATCAAATTGCTGACTGTATGAAACTAACGAATAAAGACCGACTATGTATACCAGTTCCGTTTTTTCATTGCTTCGGGTGCGTGTTAGGCGTTCTGGCAGCTGTATCCAAGGGTACAACAATGGTGATATTGGAGCAATTCGAACCCGAAAAGGTTATGAAAGCTGTTTCAGATGAAAAATGCACCGGATTGCATGGGGTGCCAACTATGTTTATTGCAGAATTGAATCATCCTAACTTTTCAAAGTATGATTTTTCTCGTTTACGTACAGGTATTATGGCGGGTTCAACATGTCCTATTGAAGTAATGAACGATGTAATGAATAAAATGGGTGCGAAAGAAATTACAATCGCTTACGGACAAACTGAATCATCACCTGTGATTACCCAAACAAAAACTGATGACCCAGCCGAACTTAAAGCAAGTACTGTTGGGAAGGTTCATCCAAATGTTGAGGTGAAAATTATAGCTCCAGGTACAAATGAAGAACAGGTGGAAGGAGTCCCCGGTGAACTATGTACCAGAGGCTATCATGTGATGAAGGGGTATTATAACAACGAGGAAGCAACAAACAATGCAATCGATCGTGATGGCTGGTTGCATACTGGTGATCTCGCTGTTATGGATGAAAATGGGTATATGGAAATTACTGGCCGCATGAAAGATATGATTATCCGTGGTGGTGAAAATATATATCCACGTGAAATTGAGGAATTTCTTTATCAGCATCCAGATATTCTTGATGTTCAGGTTGTTGGCATACCAGATAAGAAGTATGGTGAAGAGGTAATGGCGTGGGTGATTTTAAGAGAAGGTGCGAAGGCAACTGAAGATGATATTAGAGCATTTTGCGAAGGCAATATTTCAAGACATAAGATACCAAGGCACATAGCATTTGTCGATGAATATCCAATGACTGCGAGCGGTAAAATACAAAAATTTAAGCTAAAAGAATATGCAGTCGAACAAATCGGGCAATAGGAGGAGCTTATGATAAAAAAAGTACTTATAGCAAATCGCGGGGAGATAGCAGCTCGGATTATTCGGACTTGTAAGAAACTGGATATACAAACAGTAGCTGTTTATTCAGAAGCAGATCAAAAAGCACCTTTTGTATCAATGGCTGATGACAGCTTCTTACTTGGCCCTCCACGTGTTAATGAAAGTTATTTAAACATCAGTAAAATAATTTCGATTGCAAAAGAAGCTAATGTTGATGCGATTCATCCAGGGTATGGATTTCTGAGTGAGAGTGGAGATTTTGCTGAGAAATCCCGACATGCAGGAATTCAGTTTATTGGGCCAACAAGTAAAGTTATGGAAAAAATGGGCAGTAAGATTGAAGCAAGAAATGCCATGAAAAAAGCTGGTGTTCCTATAGTTCCAGGAACTGATAGTGCCATTGCATCTGCGGAAGATGCGATTGAAATTGCGAAGGATATCGGCTATCCCATTATGCTTAAGGCTTCTGCAGGCGGTGGTGGTATCGGCATGCAGGTTGTACAAACAGATGAAGAGCTTATGAAAGCATTTGAAAGTAATTCCAAACGCGCTCAAACATTTTTTGGTGATGGTGCTATGTTCTTGGAGAAGAAACTGGATAATGCAAGGCATATAGAAATACAGCTTCTAGCAGATAACCATGGGAATGTAATTCATTTATTTGAGAGAGAATGTTCGATTCAGCGCAGGAATCAGAAAGTAATCGAAGAAGCTCCTTCATCGTTTATATCTGACAGTACTCGTCAATTAATGGGGGATGCTGCCGTAAAAGCGGCAAAGTCCTTAGGGTATACCAATGCTGGGACAATTGAGTTTCTAGTGGATGAAGAAGAAAATTTTTATTTTCTGGAAATGAATACGAGAATTCAGGTTGAACATCCAATAACAGAAGAAATAACTGGCCAGGATATTGTTGAACATCAGATAGCTATAGCAAACGGTGATGAACTGTCAATTAAGCAATCCGATTTACAGATAGATGGCCATGCCATTGAAGTACGAATCTATGCAGAGGATCCAGTTACATTCTTTCCATCACCAGGACATATATCCATATTTCAGACACCGGATGAGGAGTATTGTCGTAATGAGGTTGCCGTAGCAGATAACTATGATGTAACGCCTTATTATGATCCGATGATTGGAAAATTAATAGTCAAAGGATCAACTAGAGATGAAGCTATCTCATTATTGAGAGATGCATTATTAACATACAAAGTCGAAGGAATAAAAACGAACATACCGATGTTGCTGGCTATTGTTGATAATGAGGAATTTAAAAAAGGAAACACGACGACAGGGTTTGTTCAAGAATATTATTTACCAGAGGTTAAGACAAAATAAGGAGGAATTTATCATGAACGAAGTAAAAGCGTCAATGGCAGGTAGTGTATGGAAAATAACAGTTAGTGCGGGTGAAAAAGTCGAAGAAGGGCAGGATGTCGTTATTCTGGAATCGATGAAAATGGAAATTCCAATCGCTGCTGAATCAGGTGGAACAATAAAAGAATTGAAAGTTTCAGAGGGTGATTTCGTCAATGAAGGTGACGTAATTGCCATTATAGAGTAGAAACTAATTTTAATTGAACAGATAGGAGGGTTGTGATTGAACTTTCCAAATCAAGTTAACATAAAAGAAGTGGGTCCACGTGATGGTCTGCAGAACGAGGCTGAACTGGTTCCGGCAGATGCAAAAATTGACTGGATAAATATGCTTTCTGACACCGGGGCTCCCTATATTGAAATTTCATCCTTTGTGCATCCTGACTGGATCCCACAGCTGAAAGATGCAACTGAGATCGCCAAGAAAATTAAACGAAATCCTAATGTAACCTATGCCGCTTTAGTCCCTAATAATAAAGGACTTGATCGAGCTTTAGAAGTTGACGTTGATGAGATTTGTCTGTTCCTGTCAGCCAGTGAGACACATAACAAAAACAATATAAACAAAACGATTAATCAAACTTTGCCGATTATAGAAAATGTATCCAGAAAGGCTAAGCAGTCTAATAAACAAGTTAGAGGCTACGTTTCTACGGTTTTTGGCTGTCCTTATGAAGGTGATATTACTATTGAAAAAGTTATTTCCATTTGTGACAAGTTATTCACAATGGGTGCAGATGAGATTTCTATTGGGGATACGATTGGTGTAGCTGATCCGGTTCAGGTGGATAAAGTGCTTACAGAACTATTAAAATACTTTCCTAAAGAGAAACTTGCAATGCATTTTCATGATACAAGAGGGACTGCACTTGCAAATGTATTGGTATCTTTAAATCATGGTATAACAAACTTCGATAGTACAGTTGGTGGCCTTGGGGGCTGTCCATATGCTAAAGGTGCATCAGGAAATCTTGCTACTGATGATTTATTATATATGTTACATCGGATGGGTATTAAAACGGGAATGAACATTGATAAAGTGATTGAATCGGCATTATACATTGAAAATTATGTTTCAAATCTTTCCAGTCATCAAATGAAAATAATAAATAGCGAACGATAGGAAAGGAGATTAATAAATTGTGGCAGCGCTTATAGAATTTAAAATAGTAGAAGATCATATTGCAGTCTTAACGCTTAATAGACCTGAAGCTATGAATGCAATGTCAACGGCACTACTCGATGAATTGAACGAATATGTCCATCAAATAAACATGAATGATGAAATACGATGCACCATTATAACTGGATCTAATGAAAAGTCTTTTTGTGCCGGAGCTGATCTGAAAGAACGAAAAGGAATGTCTGATATCCAGGTGATTGCTGCAGTTAACTATATTGGTGAAACGGTGACCAACATTGAAAATATGAAACTGCCAGTTATTGCTGCAATTAATGGAGTTGCTTTCGGGGGTGGTCTTGAACTAGCATTAGGCTGCGACCTGCGAATTTCTGCAGACCACTCAAAGTTAGGGCTAACAGAGACATCGCTAGCGATTATACCAGGTGCTGGTGGAACACAACGCCTTACACGGTTAGTAGGCTTAGGTCAGGCAAAACGACTTATTTTTTCTGCTAAGCCATTAACAGCTAATGAAGCACTTGAACTCGGATTGGTAGAACAAGTTGCGGAATCACATGTATTACTAGATGAAGCTATAGAAATGGCAAAACAAATTACTAAAAATGGACCAATTGCGCTAAGACAGGCAAAAACAGCCATCAATAAAGGCATTCAAACCGATATTACTACTGGTTTGGCTATTGAACATTTATGTTATAAAGAAACAATACCTACCGAAGATCGCATAGAAGGTTTACAAGCATTTAAGGAAAAACGCAAACCTGTCTATCAAGGTAAATAGAAGCAGGGAGGGCACTAAATGTCATATATTGAAGAATTCAAACAAAGGGTTGAAGAAATAAAAAAAGGCGGGCAGGAAAAGTACCACCAGAAAAATGAAGAAAAAGGCAAGTTATTCGTTCG
>JBDNGJ010000024.1:0-7720 GCA_041689365.1 Virgibacillus sp. | reverse complement strand
TGAACATTTTGTGTCAATTTAACAATAATTACGTTCTATACTGGAGGGCGCGACTTCATTCTTCTAGGGCAATCAAAAATTTTGCGTGCTTAACCAATACATAAAGACCACCTAAACTTGAGCGACATCAATGTTCTGGTGTTCTTTTTTATGGCAAAACTTCCGATTGTCCCCTTAAAGAACGAGGATCCGTCTCACCTCTACGAGAGCACCTTTTCAGCTATTTAGCGGAATGAGGATTCACTTCGACTAATTGTCAGGTTCTTATTACAAGTTTTCACTTATTACACATTTAAAATAGTTTGGTTATTTTTAAATTATGAAATTGCTAAGCTATGGAAAACATCTTTTTGAAATGAGGTCTTAATTTATTTATCATTTTCGTGTAAAATTATTAAAGGAACGAAACATACAAGATTTACACAGAGAGCATGGTTTAAATATATGAAAAATATTAATATTGATTATACATTAGTGTTTATACTAATCCTTTTAGGTTTAGTAAGTCTATTTTCTTTATATACAATCGTACCGGGTTTACCCGAAAAATATGACGGTTCCAATTTTCTGCTTAAACAGGCCCTATGGTTTGTCACAGGTGGAATCGTAATATTTATAATAATGCTTATTGATTATGATCGTTTTCACCAGATTACATGGATTTTATATGGGATTGGCTTAACGTCACTATTTATGCTTTTTATCGGTTTTCCAGCTGGTATTGTTCATGAAGCAAATGGGGCTGTCAGCTGGTTTAAATTCCCTTTAATAGGAACAATCCAACCTGGGGAGTTTATGAAGATTATCTTAGTTATGACACTTGCTCATGTGATGGTTCGTCATAACAGTAAATATCTTGATAAGACGATTAAAAGTGATTTAGGCCTGCTTGTAAAAATACTTATAATATCCGCGCCCCCAATGGCTCTATTAGCAGTACAGCCGGATTTGGGCGGGTTGTTAGTACTGATTGCGATAACCGGCTTTATGATCCTTGTGTCAGGTATTAAGTGGCGAATTCTTTTTTCTATTGCTTTTATTGTCATCGATATCGTCCTGTTGGCCATTGCCGCATGGTATTTATTTCCGGGTCCAATTGCTGATTTCCTGGAAGAATCCGTATTTGACCACGTATCAAGCAGGTTCTATGGCTGGCTAAATCCGCAGCAAAACTATGATGCTGGCTACCAGCTGATTCTGGCTATGATGGCAATCGGGTCAGGTCAGTTATTTGGAAAAGGTATTGGTGATATGGAAGTTTATGTACCGGAGCGTCATACCGATATGATTTTCACAGCAATTTCAGAGCAATTCGGCTTTGTCGGCGCAAGTCTTGTTGTCATGCTGTTTTTCTTATTGGTTTATCGTCTGATTCACATTGCATTGTTAAGTAATGATACGTATGGAAGCTACCTTGTCACAGGTATGATTGGTATGTTTGCCTATCAAATTTTCCAGAATATCGGGATGTCCATCCAGCTGCTTCCTATCACAGGGCTTCCGCTTCCATTTATAAGTTATGGTGGCAGTTCAACAATTACCTACATGCTGGCGATAGGTATTGTTCTAAATGTCCATTCGAGAACGAAGGAATATATGTTTAGTGAGGCTAGGTGGAAAGAATAATGAGCATAGATGTTATTGGTGATGTGCATGGATGTATGGATGAGCTTCAAGAGCTCTTTCATGCATTAGAGTACAACTATGAAAAGCATATTTTTGTGCACCTTGACGGCAGAATCCCGGTATTCTTAGGGGACATTACCGATCGGGGTCCGCATTCTATTGCGTTAATTAGACTTGTATACGATATGGTAGTCGTACACAAGAAAGCCTACTATGTTCCTGGCAACCATTGCAATAAATTATATCGTTATTTTTTAGGAAATAATGTCAAACAGCGTTATGGCCTGGAAACAACAGTATCGGAATATACATCACTACCCAAGACTGAACAGGAAGTGGTCAGACAACAGTTTATTGAGTTATACGAAAATGCTCCATTATATCTGGTGTTACCGGAAGTAAATGCAGTTGTGGCTCATGCCGGAATTAAAGAAGCATATATTGGACGAACGGATAAGCGAGTAAAAACCTTTGTACTATATGGTGATATTACAGGAGAATTTGACGAAGATGGCCGTCCGATCAGACGTGATTGGGCCCGGGATTATCTAGGGAGTAGCTGGATTGTCTATGGTCATACACCAGTAAAAAAGCCGCGTATCATTAATAATACGATTAATATTGATACTGGATGTGTATTTGGAAATTCACTGACTGCTTTTCGATTACCTGAGGAAGAAACTGTTTCTGTATCATCAAGGCAGCCGTTAGTTGAGGAAAAGTTTCATTCCTATGAGTGAATTAACTCAGCCATATCTTGAGCTGTCGGTATCGTGAAATGCTTGTTCTCTTTTGTTAATGGATGTATAAAGGATAGCTCATAACAATGGAGTGCCTGACGACTAATCGACTCAGTGGAAGCACCATACAGATCATCCCCTGCTATTGGATAGCCTAAGTCAGAAAAATGCACACGTATTTGATGGGTCCTCCCTGTTTCCAAGTCAACATCCAGCAATGAATGTGTTACAGACTCTCTTAAAACGTTATAATGCGTTATAGCAGGTTTTCCTGAAGCTGTTACTGTTCGTTCAATAATGGAACCATCTTTCCGCCCAATCGGAGCATCGATGATTCCTTTTTTTTGTTTTAAATGGCCTTCTATTATTGCGTGATATCGGCGATTTATCTTGCCTTCCTTCTGCGATTCTGCCAAAATCGAGTGACTGTAACGGTGTTTAGCAATAAGCATTAGCCCTGAAGTGTCCCTGTCAAGGCGTGTTACAATGTGAACCGTGAATGGTATATTGTGGTTTTCATAATAGAAAAGAACCCCATTCGCAATAGTTCCAGAAGGATGAATACTGGATGGTATTGTCGCAATGTTTGCCTGTTTATTTATTATTAATACATCCTCATCCTCATAAACAATCGAAAGGGGCATTTCTTCAGGTATCATAAAAGGTCCCTTTTTCTCTTTTGGAAATGTAACAGAAAGCTCATCACCAACTGCTAAATGATAGCGCACTGTTTTGGGTGACCCATTCACACTGATTTCCCCACCTTCATGAACGATTGCTTTCATTACATTTCTGGAAAAGGCTTGTACCCGCTGTAAATATTCCCGAATAATCAGTCCCTGATGTTCTTTTTCTATTATCCACTTCACCATATTTCACCTGCCACATTCTTTATCTATTACTAAAGTTCCCTATTATCATCTGCAACAAATGAATCACGGACCCTATCCCAGAATGGAAATGGTCTAAACCTTGCAAATCTGACACGCTCTTTTGCCACACGGCATTGAATTGATTTTACATTTGTATAATTTTGCGTAAAATGATCTATGGTGATTAAAAAGCTGCGGTCCACGATAGGTTTCAAAAGGCATGTGTGGTGTTTTGGTAAAATTAATGGTGAGCCAATTGTACGGAAAACACGATTGTTAATCGACGCCATTTCAGTAAGCTGAATCGCCTCAAGTGATGGATGAATGATTCCACCGCCCAATGCCTTATTATACGCGGTACTGCCTGATGGGGTTGAGATACATAAGCCATCACCACGGAATGTCTCGAAGTGATCTCCTTTTATTTCCACATCAAACACAACTGACCCTTCTGTCGTTTTTATTGTTGCTTCATTTAAAGCAAGAAAACGGTCCTCTTTTCCGCCATTTTGACCACGAATAATCACTTCCAATAACGGATATTCAACAACCTGAAAAGGTGTTTTGGCAATTTCGATAATTAATTTTTCAACCTCTTCCGGCACCCAATCCGCATAAAAACCTAAATGACCAGTATGTACGCCAATAAACGCGGTGGAATCAATACAATTAACATAGCGATGAAAAGCCTCAAGGAACGTGCCGTCACCGCCAACCGAAATGACTAGCCCAGGATCATCTTCATCATATTCCAGATCAAAATCAGTTAAGTATTGTTTCATGGTAGCTTTAATTTTGTTTGATCTTTCATCACCTTTTGATACTATCGCAAATTTCACAGTCAGCTCTCTCCTTACTTTCGATGGAATATACGTTGTGCTTCTTGAACCTCATTTTTAATAATTGACATTTCTTCATCTAATTTGAATGCAGCTTCTGATGCTCGCTGCAGTCTTGATTTAATGTCTGCCGGAATGCTTCCTTTATACTTGTAGTTTAACGAATGTTCATTTGTCGCCCAAAAATTCATGGCTAATGTGCGAATCTGAATTTCAGCTAGAACCATCTTAACGCCATGAATCGTTTCAACTGGATACTCAATAATCATATGATATGATCTATAGCCACTTTCCTTCTTTCTTGATACATAATCTTTTTCCTCAATAATCGTTAAATCTTCACGTGATTTGATCATATTAACAATTGTATAAATATCATCAACAAACTGGCAAACAACTCGAACACCTGCAATATCCTGCAGCTCCTGTTCAACTTGACCCAGTGTTATTTCCCTACTATTCGCCTTTTCCAAAATACTGGGAACTGGTTTTACCCGTCCTGTTATAAACTCGATTGGCGAATGTCTTGATTCGTGTTCAAATTGTGCACGAATTCCTTTCAGTTTTACTTTTAATTCTTCCACTGCTTGTGAATAAGGGGCAAGTATTACATCCCAATTCATTCTCACACCACCCTGCATCATCTTTTATCCCATTTTATCATACTATATGAAAATGGATAATCTTTGCATATTTGTATATCATTCGCCATAATTAACAAAAGTGAAAGTGACAGGTTTAGTCGCATGCTTTCCTATTTAATATTTAAACTTCTTTTAATAATTATAACGGAGGTTTCAAATTGGCACAGGAAATTGAAATCGAATATAAAAATTTATTAACAAAAGACGAGTTTGAACGCGTCTTATATAGTTTACCTTTCCCAAGTGATGCCCAAACACAAACAAATCATTATTTTGACACTGCAGAGTTTTCTCTTAAAAAAAATGGCTGTGCTTTAAGGATCAGGGAAAAAAATAACACATTTACACTAACATTAAAAGAGCCACATGATACTGGACTGCTTGAAACTCATGATCCGTTAACAAAACAGGAAGCTAACCAATGGATAAGCGAAGAATTCATTGCAAAAGAATACACATCAAATCAGCTGGAAAATAAAGGTATTAATCTAAATGATTTACAATACTTAGGAAGATTGACAACTGAACGACGTGAACTGAACTATCAAGACGTATTATTGGTGCTTGACTACAGTACATATGGTGACACATCTGACTATGAAATGGAATTAGAAGCTGCTTCCGAGGAAGTTGGTCTTAAAACGATGCAAGAGGTTTTGGATAAATTTAACATTAAACGACGCCAAACGCCTAATAAGATACAGCGTTTCTTCACCTCCAAGACGAAAAACGATAGAAATTAACCTGTGTTATAAATCAGATTAGTTGCTCTAGAATTTTTACGTTGCTACAATTAAAACAAACATAATAGGAGAGAATAACCGTATGACCAAACCTGGAACAATGTTCGAAGCAATTGGCGGCTTTGATTCGATTGATAAATTAGTGACAAATTTTTATAAACGACTGGGTAATCATCCAAAGCTGATTCCAATTTTTCCAGACGATTTAACGGAAACTGCCCGAAAACAAAGAATGTTTTTAACACAATTTTTTGGTGGACCGAGACTATATTCAGAAGAACGTGGTAATCCAATGCTGCGCAGACGTCATCTACCCTTTGAAATTACACCTGATCGAAAAGACGCCTGGTTGGAATGTATGAATACAGCACTGGAAGATGCAGAAATTGAGGAACCATACAAGACAGCTATATTTGAAAAACTGACCATGACAGCACACCATATGATGAATACACCGTAATAACAGAAAGGAGAATCGATGTGAGTTGGAGTCAATCTGGGCTAATGAGCTCAAAAAGTACAAACACATCGGCAAAATATAGCTACTTTGATTTTGTAAAGAAACCAATTGAAATTTATGTTTTTGTAGACCCTCTCTGTCCAGAGTGCTGGTCGTTAGAACCTTATTTAAAAAAGTTATCTATAGAATATGGGCGATTTTTCACGATACGCCCAATTATCAGCGGGCATTTAAATACACTAAATAAAGATAAATTTGATAAACCAAAACGACTACGGGATATCTGGGAAAAAACAGCCAACCGCACGGGCATGAGTTGTGATGGTGATTTATGGATTGAGAATCCTGTTTCATCCCCATGGATTGCATCACTTGCCATAAAGGCGGCCGAACTGCAAGGGAAAAAAGCAGGTCGAATATTTTTGCGAAAAATCCAGGAAAATGTTTTTCTTAAAAAGCAGAACATCTCAGATGAAGCAGTATTAATGGACTGTGCGAAGCAATCAAACCTAGATATTGGAGAATTCAAAGATGATTTATATTCGGCGTCAGCTAAAAAGGCATTTCAGTGTGATTTAAAGCTGACAAAGGAAATGGAAGTAGATTATATTCCAACGATTGTGTTTTTTAATCAGGTTTCTGAAGAAGAAGGAATTAAAATTTCCGGTCTTTATCCATATGATATTTATGTCCAGGTTCTGAAACAGATTCTGCAGAAGGACCCGGTACCTTCAAGCAAACCACCATTGGAAAACTTCTTGAAAAACTATGGTGTTGTCGGTAATAAAGAAATTTCGGTAGTATATGACTGGACAACAGCCAAAACAGAAAAAGAGATGAAAAAATTACTATTAAGGCGATCAGTAGAAAAAATCCCCGTTAAATACGGAACATTTTGGAGATATAATGATGAATAATACGCAAAGCATGGCGTTGTGCTTTGGGTATTATTTTGTCTTTTTTTATAGGTTCTCTTGATATTGGGGAGCCTTCACTACCTTGATTACAAATTCATTTTCATTACAGCTGGTGGCTGTGCATTCTTGTAGCTATGTCAGTTTCAAAAATGCCAGGAAAAGAAAAAAGGATATACGGGGCAGCGTATATCCTAAATAAATCTCCGACCTTTATAATAAACAAAGGGGGGATGGGAGAAAGTTTCATAATCAAACAAAAGGGGTTTTTGTTTGTGATTCATCTCACATTTATTATGTTATCAATAGCAAGTGCTTTTATCAATCTCAGGTGAACCTTTTCACAAAAATGTCACACTTCTAATTCAATTTTTTGTCACATATGATGTACTAACATACTAATGATTGGAGTGGATATCATGCAGGATCTCCTCCCGCTTATTTTTTTAATCACAACGGTTATAGTCATTTTCTTAAATGTTCTCGGACTCATGCAGTTGATTCCACTATTTATTACATTGCCAATGTTATTTATTTCAATTTATCTAACCATTTATACGTTTACACATCGAAATGTTTACCGTGGTGGAATGCGAGGATAATAGTAGAAAACTTAGCATTCGCCAAGCCTTTTGGTGAATGCTATAGTTTCACTTATGCAGTAAGAAAGTGTATGAAAATAACTCTCTAACTTGATTTAAGCGGACACAGGAGACGCTATTTCTATATAAAAGTAATTTTTTCGATATTATCCGGACACAGAAGCCCTTATTTTAAATATATCATGGTTATTTAACTGTATTTGTGTGAAATAAGGTCCCTGATGGCCGCAAACACCACCATTTTCGTGAATTTCTGCCAAATAAGGTCTCTGGTGTCCGC